>JAEXFV010000071.1 GCA_023451115.1 Bacillota bacterium | reverse complement strand
TTAAAGGCGGCGCTGCCCGGCATATACGCCCGGTTCATCAATGTTCGGTCGTATCACTAAGTGAAAAGACGAGCCTGTATTTATGCTTCAGCATTATTTTTTTTAACGTCGCATAGCTCACGAGCCTTCAACGCCAGATGCAGCATAAACCGCATATCGGGGTCCTCCAGAGATACATGCATACGCTCCTGCAGCTTACCTATACGATACAGCACGGTATTTCGATGCATGTTCATTTCATGCGCCACAGCCGTAATATTGCGCTCATTGCGCAAAAGACTTTCCAGAAGAATAAGCTGATCGTTGCTGTCGCTCTTTTCATCCGCTTTCAATGCGTTTAACAATCTGGAGGAAAGCCATTGTATTTGCCCGCTGGTTTCTAAAAGCTGATAGGAAAAGTATCTTTCATAAGGATATATGACCGTTTCGGGATGCAGGCAACGTCCCAGCCTGGCCGCAGTACTGGCCTGCTCAAACGCGCACTTAAAATCTTGTAATCTGGAAAAGACGCAGCTTTCTCCGCAATAAGCGGCATTATCCTGGAACAACTCCTGGAAATGAGAAATTGAATTGCTTTGCGGCTCTCGGCGATTCGCAATCTCAAGCGCAATGATTTTTTCCTGATATAAAAATATGGCAAAAAACATACCATCGTTTTGTAGGCAATTGGTTACAAATTGAACATAAGGATAATAATACTGTTCAAAATGAACAAGGCAAACCCGGTATTCGCAACTATAGGGCCACTCCATCAGTTTTGCCTTGCTATTGATCTCCTTTTCTGAAAGATCTTTCTCGATTATATCCACCAAAAGACAAATGTTCCTTTTTTCAAAAGTGTCTTTCGGTTTTCCTGCCTTTTCGATAAGTTGCTCCAAAAAGCTTACCAGTACCTTCATATAGTGCATTGTAGTTGGGGTAGGGCTTTGCGAAAGACCATACAGGCAAATCGTGTGAATTTGCAAGGCATTATCTTGAAATACCTTTATGATCTTTGTACAATTCACATAATTGGGCGGATAGTGGTATCCAATGGTATAATACTGTTCTGCAGCCTGCAAATACTGCTTTTCAACCAATCCCTGAATCATATGTTTGGGAAAATATCCATCCCGCAGGGTTTGCGCGATATCCTCGTGAGAAGCGGGAATATGTCGAGTATACGCAAGCACGCGCAAAGTTTTGCTCATGATAATAATTGGATCATGGAACAAAAATTCGCTACGATCCAACAGATCCTGCATCCCCTTTCCGGTAGCCACAGAACACATCAGGTCCTGGTGCCAACTCCAAAGCCGCGTTTTATACCCCAACAGCAAGTTGGTCACCGCCGCCATATCCGCTCTTGCGTCCAGAACAATATAAGTGCAGTCGGTGCATTCCTCTGCTTCCATTTTTCTTCTATCGTCAGAGCAAACGACACAAACGCCGGTATATCTATCACTATGCCGCCTAAACGTTGGTTGCATGGATAGATACAGCGTCTTAATATCTAGCTCAGGCTTATCTTCATTGGGAAGAAGCGCGATGTCCGAAAATTGGCGATCTTCCTCCAATGTTCCCACCACTACGGGTTCATAAGGCTTTAAAATTTCTAGAATGCTATATGCGATAAATTCCATACAACACCTCTTTTTTGTAATATATATAAAACTTTTTCTTAATCATATCATACAAATTTGGATTAATCTACGATGACAATAATAAAATTTTTATATTATAATTAAAAATAACATATAGCACATTTGATAATTTGTTATTCAAAAATCTTAGATTTTCTATACTTAAAGCGATTTCGGTAACGGAGTTAAATAATATCAGGAGGTTACTATGAACGCACAAAATACTACAATAGCTACAAACCCGCATCCCGAACGAACCTTTACCCGTACAAAACTGCTCATGATGACAATCGGCACCTTTGTAGGCTCCGGCCTAGTTTCCATGACAGGCCCTGCAGCGGCGGCAACCGGATACTCCGTCTGGTTTACTTACATTCTCGCAGTAATTATCGGCTTTATCGCTTCTCTGCCATATGTATTTATTACCAGCGTAATGAACTTTAACGGAGGCTCCTATGCAGTTGCCACTACCTTTCTCGGCGATCGTTTTGGTGGGGCGTTTGCTTTCCTGCAAGTGCTGAACGCGTTGGTGCTTTCTATTTTGGGTTCTTCTTTCGGCACCTATATACACAGTGTTTTCCCTGCTGTCAATGCACAAATTTGTGGCGTTGCAATCATTGTTCTGTTTTGGGCAGTGCACTGTCTTGGTGTCAACCTGATGGCGGGAATTCAAAAATATACCACGTTCCTGTTGCTGGCTGCACTGGCTGTTTTCAGCGTATTTGTATTCAGCAACCTAAACCCCGCCACGCTGGATTTTGACGGCCCGGAATTTTATACCAATGGAGCAGCGGGCGTATTCAGCGCAATCGCCATGCTGGTATTTTCCTGTCAAAGCTATGATAACAATGTGGTCGCCTTTGGACGGCACACGATTAATCCGCGCAAAAATATGCCCTGGGGTATGATCGCTACCTTCCTATCCCTCATTCTGATTTACGGCGTGGTAACCATTGCAGAGGTAGGCGCCGTTGATCTGGCCGGCCTGGCCGGCAAACCGCTCACTGAGGTCAGCCGTGCAGTTCTGCCCCCCGTCGCGTTCGTGGCCTTTATCATCCTTGGGCCCATCCTTTGCCTTGTAACCACTGTAAACGGCGCGTTGGCGGCCTTCACCGTAGGCCTTGTAAAATGCAGCCAGGACGGCTGGCTGCCAAAGAGTCTCGCACAGGAAGGAAAGCGCGGGACCAGCTGGCGAATTATAACGTTGTTAAGTGTGGTCTGCATTATTCCCATCGTCTTTGGGGTAAATATCGGCGTTCTCTCCAGCATCGTCACGTTGCTCATTAGCGTCCTCTCTATCCCGCTGTTGTTGTCCTTTTGGAAGCTGCCTGATAAGTTCGCCGACGCCTTCGCACTCAGCACGCTCCACGTGAGCCGTGGCGTATACCGGGCCAGCATTGTGCTGGGGCTGATTGCCCGATTATTCATTACCTATTGCTGCCTTCGCTCCCTTACTCCCACCGTTGCCATTGGTGCGGTAATTGCAGCGGCCGGTTGCTTCCTGTTTTCCTTCTTGCGTTACAGGACCGGTAAACCCCGTACGGAAGGCTGCTGCTTCTTTGATTAAAATTTGAAATATTGGAGGTATAAAAAATGGATTGTTATGTTCGACTTGTACACAGCCCGGATGCTTGTGCCAATGCCTATGAAGCCATTCGCGCTGTATGTGATGCGGATATTTCAGGAAAACAGATACTTTTGAAGGTGAATACTGGGTTTAAGGGGCCTGTCCGTTGCGGCCTGTGCACCAATCCCGATGTCGTCGAGGGCCTGATCCGCTATTTTCAGGAAAAGGGAGCGGGACGCATTTTGGTGGGAGATAGCTCCATTGTTGGCGTTGACAGCATCGAAGCGCTCAAGTCCGCGGGCATCTTTGAGCTTTGCGAGAAATACCCGGGTGTGGAATGTGTAGACTTAAACTCCTTTCCCCCAGTTGAAAAAAAGATAAAGGATGGCTGTATGGTGGACAGCATCTTGTTTTCATCAGCGCCTTTTGAAAGCGATGTGGTGGTCAGCGTGCCGGTGATCAAAACCCATATGTATACCGGCGCTACCCTGAGCATAAAAAACATGAAGGGCTGTATGTATAAGCGGGAAAAAACCAAATTGCATCGTCTTAACAAGCAGGTACCGGAAAATGCGCTGGGACGGGCCCTGGATTACGGTCTGCTGGATTTATCCACTGTATGTTACGCCCATTATGCAGTTGTGGACGGCAGTGTATGCATGGAGGGTTTCGGCCCCAGCGGTGGAGAACCTGTAGAAATGAACCTGGTACTTGCCAGTAAGGAGCCGGTGGCGGCAGACATGATCGCGCTTAAACTCATGGGCATCCCTGTTGAAGATGTAGGGCACATCAACATCATTTCAAAAGCTAGAGGGGTAAGTTACGATTCCATTCGTGTGGAGCCGAGCGACTATGAGAAATATGCGAAAAAATTTGTTACTGCCGGAGAAGCCCGTCTTGGCCTTTCCTGCGACAAACTGGTGATGGAGGATGAAAGCGCCTGCAGCGCCTGCCATGCTTCTTTAATTCAGTTTCTTCGCTACCACACTCACGAATTTGAGAACGGGGAAAAAACCTATACCATTTTTGCAGGAAAAGATGTGACAAAGGAGGATATCCTCGCCGCCGAAAATCCATGTTTAGTTGGCAACTGCACAGCGAAATATCGTGACTTGGCCCCTCACTGCAAAGGCTGCCCGCCCATTCCCTCGGAGATCACAAAGGCGCTTAAAGGTGAGGCCGGACTCAAAATCACATATTTGGGACACTCAAGTTTTCTGATACAGTCCAAAGAATATTCTTTGCTGCTGGATCCCTTCCTAAGCGGGAACCCCCAGGCGGCTATGACAGCGGATCAAGTGCTGGCAACCCATATTCTAGTTTCCCATGCTCATGATGACCATTTGGGCGATGCAGTGGACATTGCGCGCCGCTGTGGGGCGCTGGTATTCTGTACGGTTGAAAACTCCGTTCTCTTTGGTGAAGGAATTCCTTTGGAAGTTGGGCAGCCGGGCGGTTGCATCCGTACCGATTTTGGCAGCGTAAAATTTATACCCGCTATCCACGGCAACGGGGCAACCCCTGGCCTTGCCTGCGGTTTCCTCATCACAATTGAGGAAAAAAAGATTTACTTTGCCGGCGATACATCTCTGACCATGGATATGTCGTTACTAGCGGACGAAGCAGTGGATGTGGCGTTGCTTCCTATTGGCGACCGGTTTACCATGGGGCCTGAGGATGCAGTGCGCGCTGCCTATCTCATTCAACCCAAGCTGGTTATACCTATGCATTATAATACAATGCCCCTTATTATGCAGGATCCATACCTGTTCCAAAAAAAGCTGGAGAAGAATACTCCGGCGAAATGCATCGTTCTGGACATCGGTCAACATTACAATTTTTAACCTTAAATAAATCACGAGATATCTATACAGACTGCTGCCTACTATCACTTGTGGGCAGCAGTTTTGTAAAAATAACAAGAAATATAATAATTGATAAACCAATAGACGACACCAGAGATATAACCTAACAGATATATTGTAGGCATTATCGAGCTACATTTTCCTGAAGTTTGGGGAGGCTTGTCCTATTAATGGGATTTTCACCATTAAGGGCAAAAGCCCTCTATTCCCGCAGCATTTCCCGCTTCATAGCAGCAGCCTGTTGTCGTGCTTCCAGCTTGCAAGCCCTTTATGGCGGTATGGAGCGGCTTCATACTCAGCCTATACCGTTGCATGGCCTCTTTCATCCCGAAAGCCCTTATGGCGGCCCTCTGGTCTCTCATAGAGCCTTGAGTCTCTCCACCATAAATTCGTGCTGTATGGCGCCGCATCCGGGGCGACGGCATTTTTATCCTGTACCAAGTCCACAAAAGGCAAGGCAGGCATGCCATTGAAAACATCACGCCCCACATGCTTCGGCATACCTACGCTACCATGCTATATGATGCTGGCGTGGATGTAAAGAGCGCACAGAAATTCATGGGGCATGCGGATGTTGAAACCACATTGAAGATTTATACCCATTTATCAGAGCAAAAAGAGCAGACCGCAATAGACGCTTTGAACGCTCATTTGGTACAAAAGCAACAGGATAAAAACAGGGTCATTAAAATCTGATGCAGTAAAAATGCAGTAAATGGCTATTTTAGAGGGTGTGAAATTGGGGATATCTGTAAAACATCAGGGCTCAAGATGCGCAAAAACCGCCCTAATTTAGGGGGTTTTCATTCATGGTCGAGGTGACAGGATTTGAACCTGCGGCCTTTTGGTCCCGAACCAAACGCGCTACCAAACTGCGCTACACCTCGATATGCTGGAGCCAACGAGGGGACTCGAACCC
>JAEXFV010000041.1 GCA_023451115.1 Bacillota bacterium | reverse complement strand
AGCTTTCTTAATGCGTTGTGCCAAATTATAACTCAAACGATCTTATTTGCGCGGTATATACCGCGCCTTTTTTCGCCATCAACCGCAATATATACGACGGTTGTTCTACAATTTCCAAAAGCTGCGTATGCTAAACTATACCCATTCTTGAGTGAAGGGGGAACATCTATTGCGTGTATACGTGGAGCTGTTCCTCCTGGATAATACGCTGATGAATTTTTTGGTGCTGCTCCTTGCCAGCGCTTTCTCCGGCCTGAGGCTGCGACCGTGGTGGGCGGCAATAGGGCTTTCTTTTTTGGGAGGCGTTTATGCGCTGATGGCTTTGATCCTGTGGCCCTTTTTGCTGCATCCGATTTGCAAAATCGTTTTTGGCTTTATTTTAGGGGTGGGAATAAAAGCAGGGCAATGGCGGGAATATGCTCGTGGGACGATCTGCGTGTTCCTTTCGGCAGTTTTGCTGGGAGGGCTTATGCTGGGAACCACACTGTTGACAGGCGGCAAACTGCAGCAGGGCACGGTAATTGGCACTGTGGCTGCCAGAGCTGTGCTTTGGTGCATATCGTTGACGTTGCTTTTGCCCAGAATGTTGCGGGGGCTGCGCAATGCATCCCGAAGCTCGGGGGGAAAATTCCGCTGGAAATCAACCTGGGGAATGGGAAAAAACGATATATGGCATTGTTGGATACCGGAAATTTAATGACAGAGCCAATATCAGGGCTTCCGGTTGTGTTGCTGCATGAGAAGAAACCCCTGCCATATACTGCCACATGGCCTGTGCCTTACCACAGCCTGGCAGGAACAGGCGTGGTGAACGCCTGCCGGCCGCAGAGTGCAAGGGCATTTATCGATGGAAAATGGCAGCAGTTAGACGTTATGATCGCTACAGCGCCGGGAGGATTTTCACCGGGTATTGAGGCAATTTTGGGGCCAAACGCATTGCCGGCGGCAGGGCCTGCTCATAGAATAGGGAAACGAAATATCAGCATGTTTTTGCTCGGACGGAGGAAACAATAGGGATGAAAAACGGCAGAATAAGGTTTTTACAGTGGTTATTTCAACTTTTTAAAATTAAGGGTTATGGATTATGGTATGTACACTCCGGAGAAAGCTTGCCACCGCCGCTGAACGTGGAAGAAGAGCAGGATTGGATGGCCCGATTGGCTGCGGGGGATGAAGACGCGCCCCGTACCCTCATTGAACATAACCTCCGGTTGGTCGTATACATTGCCCGTAAGTTTGAGAATACCGGCGTCTGTATTGAGGATTTGATTTCCATTGGCACCATCGGCTTGATCAAAGCAGTCAATACATTTGATACAACAAAAAAGATTAAACTAGCTACCTATGCTTCCAGATGCATTGAGAATGAAATTTTAATGCATTTGAGGCGTACCTGCCGTCTGAAGCTGGAAGTTTCTTTGGATGAGCCTCTCAATATCGATTGGGATGGCAATGAGCTGCTGCTTTCAGATATTTTAGGCACAGAAGGGGACGTAATTGGCAGGGGGATCGAGGATGAAGTGGACAGGGAACTGCTGGGTGCGGCTTTGCAAAAGCTAACACCTAGGGAAAAACGCATTGTTGAACTGCGGTTTGGGCTGGGGAGCAATCAGGAGTGTACACAAAAGCAGGTGGCCGATCTGCTGGGCATTTCCCAAAGCTATATTTCAAGGTTAGAAAAACGGATTATCAAACGTTTACGCAAAGAAATATCCAAAATGGAGTAAAGAAAGCTTGTTTCCCGCCATTGATTTTGATACGATGAGTCGGAGGGGAATATAATATCAGATACGAGGGGCTTGTCTTTGGGACAAGCCGGAAACAAGGAGAAGGCCTATGACGCAGATATACGTAACCGGCCATCGAAACCCGGACACGGACAGCATTGTATCCGCCATGGCATATGCGGCGTTGCGCAATGCCCTGGGCGACCGTGAATTTATGCCGGCGCGCTTGGGGGAATTGAACGATGAATCCAAGATGGTGCTGGAGCGCTTTGGGTTTGACCCGCCCATGCGGTTATACACCGTGCGCACCCAAGTGCGCGACCTTGCTTTTGATACGCCGCCGGCCATCAGCACAGCGGTAACCTTGAGCCATGCCTGGAGCATTTTGCAGGAAGATACACGGATTATGGCTCTGCCGGTAGTGGATGAAGACGGGAAGCTTTACGGCATGCTATCCGCAGGGGATATCGCCGCCTATGATATGCGCTCCATTGCCAATGCCCGGGTGGAGGGCATCCCTTTATTCAACCTGCTCAGTTCCCTGGAAGGGCAACTGATGAACGAACCCCAAGGGGTAGATGGGATTTCGGGAGAAGTGCTCATTGCCCTACCCCAGGTGCCTTGCGTTGAAGAAGTGGTATCAGACACCACTATTTTGATATGCGGCGATCAGCCGGAAGTCATTCGGATTGCGATGGAGCGCCAGGCAGCCTGCGTTATTATCTGCGGGGCGGAGATGCCCGCAGAATTGCGCAACAGCCCCATGCAGGGAAAGGGCACATGCATCATCAGTACGCCTTATGACGCATATCGGGCGGCTCGGATGATTTATCAGTCCATTCCGGTAGCTCGGGTATGCCATCACGGGGATGTAGTGCATTTTCACCTGGATGATTATTTGGACGACGTAAAGGAAAGCATGCTGCAAAGCCGTTACCGCTCCTATCCTGTGCTGGATGAAAAGGAAAATGTGGTGGGCACGATTTCCCGGTTTCATTTGATCAGGCCTAAGCGTAAACGGGTTGTGCTGGTGGACCATAATGAGGCGGCGCAGTCCATACCCGGGCTGGAGCAGGCGGAGATTGTTGAAATTATTGATCATCACCGCCTCGCGGATGTGCAAACGGGATCGCCCATCTATTTCCGTAACGAGCCGGTAGGCAGTACCGCCACCATCATTGCCGGCATGTTCCAGGAAAAAGGAATTATGCCTTCGGAGCATATGGCTGGTTTGCTGGCAGCAGCCATTGTGTCGGATACCATTATGTTTAAATCCCCAACATGTACTGAACGGGATAAGCGGGTTGCAGAGCGTATGGCACGGATCGCCAGACTGTCATTGGAGGACTTGGGGCACGACATTTTTGCAGCCTCCTCATCGATGGAAAAAAGTGCGGAGGATATGCTGCTATCAGACTTTAAGGAGTTCCATATCGCCGGACACACGCTGGGGATTGGGCAAATTACCTGCCTGGATTCTCAGGCGGTACTGGAGCGGCAGGAAGCGCTGCTGCAGGCCATGGCCCAGGAAAGAAAGCAGCGGGGATATGACCTGATTTTGCTGATGTTAACCGACGTGCTGCGGGAAGGCACCCAGCTGCTGTTTTTAGGGGATGCGGATATTATACGCCAGGCTTTTAACGTGGACACTACGGGCAACACGGTGTTCCTGCCGAAAGTGATTTCCCGGAAAAAACAGGTGGTTCCCATGCTGTCGGTGATGTGGGGATAGTAGTAAGAAAAGACGGAAAAGGCCTCTGCGGCGTTTGTGCCCAGAGGCCTTTGTGATTACATTTCATTTTTCTTGGGTTCAGGGAAAATTTCTATTTCAAAACGTTGAAAATGGACGGGCTCCATAAAGTCAGCAGGCCGAAAGGTAGTCCTGGAAAAACGCGCCAGTTCATCAATATGCTTTTGCAAAATCACGGGACGGCTTAAATCCAGGGCCTGGCACAGTTCGCCTATCACAGGGGTCCAGCTCTCCAGGCTGTTAGGGCGGCCGTCCGTATTAAACTCTTGCACGACGTCCTTTGCAATTTTGTGGTGGTTGCGCAGCAATCCCCAAACTTTCATAGCGGTTCTCCTTACGATCATATCCCTGAACCCCTTGGGCTCCGGGAAATTTATGCAGGTGCCATGCCAAAGAATAGTCCTTGGCTACTTATTGTGAAACCTATCAGCATGTATCGCTACTTTTCCACAACCTACCCAGCCATTTGGGGAGATTTGAAGAGAAAGTAAGAGTATACAGCCGTATGGCGCGACCCATGCCGCGCCATACGGTATATTACGGAAAGACACATCGTTTATTGATCCGTATAGAACCAACCATAAACTTTGGGCAACCCCTGGCTTTCGTCCATCCCCTCATAATCGCCGAATACGTTGATCTTCATCCCTTCCGTGATGGGGTATTTGGGATTATGGTATTCAAACACCAGCTTGCCGTCTGTGGTTTCCAATACCGCGATAACATACGGGTCTGCCTGCAACACTTCTACTACCGTGCCGGGGCATTTGTAAGCTGCGGTGTGGCCGGTTTCGTTTATCATGCGGCTATAAGCCAGAGCGTAAACGGAGCTGGTGTAGGTGGCATAATCCGGCGCTCGTTCCACTACCACAGGGATGGTTCCGGACACGCCGTCTTTTGTGACGGTAACCTCTAATTCATAATGCCCCTTTTCAGCAGCAAACTGCGCAGTAAAGGAGAAGATACCAGTAGCGGCATTTACGTTGGGGGTTCCCAGGGTAACGCCGCTGGGGCCAGAAACCGTTACCGTTGCACCCGGATCGGTGGTACCCTTTACGGTGGCCACGCCATCAGCGCCTGCGCGAAGCGTGGATAGATCAAACTCAACATTGGCCTGGGCCTGGGTGTAATCAACCTGTACCGTTTGCCGGGCAATCTGGTAGCCAGCTTTGCGTGCTTCCAATGTGAGCGTATAAATCCCCAGATCAGGCAGGGTATAATCCCCGCTGAAGGTGCCGTCTGCGTTGACGGTAAGCGCTGTGCCCTCCACCAGAACCTCTACGCTGCTGTCGTCTACGGTGCCCTCAAAATGCACAATGCCATTGCTCACAGTAACAGAGCCGCCTTGGGGCTGGGTTACATTCAAATTCAACGCAGGTACTGCTACGGTAAAGGGCGGGATTTCCAAATCGATAACTTCCCCATCCTGGGTAATGACCTGGACTTCCGGCGCAAGGTCTGCGGTTGCACCATCGACAGGCTCTGTAGGCACCAGCAGAGTTTTCGGTATGGTAACGTCAAGATAACGCTTGGAGCCCACTGTGCCGGATATTTCCTGGTCGCCCACCCGGGTTTTTACAGTATTGCCCGGTTGCGCATGGATGGTGACGATGTAACACTCCTGCCCAGCTTCATTAAGCCCTTCCCGGGTTTCAGGATCTTTGATAACAGGATTGCCGCCAAATACCGTGGAGAAAAAGTTGCCTATGCTGCCATAATTGTTGTTGATGATGATCACGCCAAACACCAGTATGAGCACCACCAGCAGGCCAATCGCACCAAAGAAGAGAAGGTTCTTATTGCCGCCGCCGCGTTTGCCGCGATTTTTACTTTTGCCGGCAGGATGGGTGACGGTGGGCGCAGGCCGCTTCTTTCTGGGAGGTGCAAAGGAGGCGTCCTCCTGGTCGTCCATGCTGTAAACCGCAGCGCGCTGGGGCGCACGGCCAAATCCGCCCTGATATCCCATTCCATCCTCATAACCGCCTACGCTGGCAATGGGTTCCACTGGAGGCGCATCGTTATGATACATGGGCTGTGGCTCAAACCGGTTGGCGCCGCGGAAGCTGGAAGCAGGCTGATATTGCTGCTCGTAACCCTGGGAAGGATACTGAGGCGCAGAATATCCCTGGCCGTCTGGTTGTACATAGCCGTCCTCAGGCCGGCCGGAATAATCCTCAGGCTGATACGCGGGCTGCTGGCCATAGCTTGGGTTGCGATAGCTTGGCGCACCGTAGTCAGGCTGATGAAACTCAGGCGAAACATTTGGCTGTGAATAGGCCGGCGATTGGTAGCCAGGTGTATCCTGGGGCTGCTCCAATTCATCCACTGCGTTCATGTCAAAATTGGGTTGGGGCCAGCGCGGCGCTCGAACAAACCCCCAAGAGGAGCGCTCCACATCTCCTTGAGCAGGAGCGGAAGGCGGGGCCGGCACAGGTTCCGCAGCGGCAGGCGCAACATACTGCGCTTTGCTGGCGGGCTCCTCATGAAGCGGGGCCGCGCATACCTTGCAATATTCCAAATGATCTTCATTGTATGCGCCGCATTCCCTGCAAACCATATGGTAATCCTCCTAATTATTGTGTGGTTTATGGGCAGCAGCAGCCGCACCCACGGTTTTTATCCTGCTAACCCACATCAATTATAGCCAATTCACGCTGCAAGTGTAAAGGGTAAAAGTGCATCCTATGGCTGCAGCGGGCGCATATTTACAGTTTTGTCATGGTTTATAAGGAATTTTTGTGGAAAAGTAGCGCATTGCCCCAATGCGGCAGTTATGGTATAATAGCCGCGGCAAATACCAAAATGGTGTTTTTTTCATATGATAAAGAGAGGGTTGCAATGCTCAATAACACGGCAACCTATTATTTTAAGGATACGTGCGCTCGTGCGCGAGCATTTGGGCGTCACATTTCCATAAGCTTGGAGTGAAGCATTATGATCTATTTGGATAACAGCGCTACTACAAAGCCGCTCAAAGTGGCGGTAGAGGCGGTAGACTACTGCTTGAACGAGGCTTTTTTCAACCCATCCAGCGCCTATGGCCCTGCTGTAGCGGCGGAACGCAAAGTGGAAGAAGCCAGGGGCCGCCTGGGCCGCGCTTTGGGCGCAAGCCCTCAGGAAATCATTTATACCTCAGGCGGCACAGAATCGAATAACGCAGCTATTTTAGGCACTTTGCGGGCAAGCAGGGGAAAGGGCCGCATTATTGCTACCCAGGTGGAGCATCCCTCCGTGTATGAAGTGTTTCATATGCTGGCAGATGCCGGCTATGAAGTGGCCTACTTGGGGGTGGACGACCAGGGACGTGTTAAAATGGAAGAACTGGCCCCACTGCTCAACGATAAGGTGCAGCTGGTCTCTATGATGCATGTGAATAACGAAACGGGTGCAATCAATGACATTGGCCAGGCTTATTCCATGATTCGGCGTTGGGCGCCACAAGCGCTGCTGCATGTCGACGGCGTGCAGGCTTTTTGTAAGCTGCCTTTTGGAAAGGTTCCCTGCGACCTTTACTCCATCAGCGGCCACAAATTCCATGCGCCAAAGGGCGTGGGAGCCCTTTATGTTAGAAATGGCGTACGCTGGGCCGGAGGGCAAATTGGCGGCGGCCAGGAAATGGGCAGGCGCTCCGGCACCACCAATACCCCGGGTATATTGGGTATGGATGCGGCGCTGGGAGAGTATAGCCTGCGCCAACAAGATTGGGCAGCATATATGCGCTCGTGTAAAGTGCAGCTTGCTCAGCGGCTGCTAACCATTCCGGACACCATCATCAATGGGCCGGGGCCGCAGCAGGGAGCGCCGCATATTCTGAATGTGTCGTTCTTAGGCGTTCGTGGAGAAGTGCTGCTGCACGCGCTGGAGCAAAAGGAAATTTATGTGTCCACAGGTTCAGCTTGCTCGGCGCATAAAAAAGGAAAAAACCGGGTGCTGAACGCCATGGGAGTGATTGGCCCCCGCCAGGAAGGTGCCATACGATTTAGCCTGTGTCCCTTCAATACGGTGCAGGAGATGGATCAGGCGGCGGATGCAATTGCTGAAAACGTGGCGTTTTTACGTCGCTTTCAACGAAGGTAACAGACGGTAAGAAAAGAGAAAACATGGGGGAGCAAGAAATCGCTTCCCCCATAAAAAAAGATAAAAGCGTTGGTATTGCACAATGCGCGCCAGACTTTGTTTGGATGAAAAGATGGGAGAAAGTAAATGGAGCCAGTATTGTTGGTACGTTATGCAGAGATTCATTTAAAAGGGCAAAACCGGCCTTTTTTTGAGCGCTTGCTGGTTGAGGCAATCCGCAATGCACTCAAGGGCATGGGCGCACGGGTAGAACGGGCGCAAAGCCGTATTTTTGTATATGGTCTGCAGGAAGAACAGGTGGAAGCAGCCGTTGCAAAACTGCAAAAAGTGTTTGGCGTGCATTCGGTAAGCCCTGCGGTGGCGTTGGAAGTGGATTGGGATAAGATATGCGCGGCAGCCTGCCAGTTGATGGAGCAGGAATTGGCGGATAAGGAGCATGCTACGTTTAAAGTGTTTGCCCGCCGGGCGGACAAGCGTTTCCCCTTACGGACAGAGCAGATGAATCCTTTATTAGGTGAAGTTTTGCTCAAACGCTTCCCGCAGCTCAAAGTGGATGTGCATACCCCGCAGATTAAAGTGGGCGTGGAAGTGCGGGAAAAGGCCTTCGTTTATATACACGAGACGCCTTGCGCAGGCGGCATGCCGGTTGGCAGCAATGGCAGAGCAGCTTTGCTCATTTCCGGAGGGATCGACAGCCCGGTGGCTGGATACATGATTGCCAAGCGGGGAGTAGCGCTCAGCGCAGTGCACTTTTACAGCTATCCCTACACCAGCGAGCGGGCCAGGGACAAAGTGGTGGAGCTAACCCGCATCGTTTCGGGCTTTGCCGGAGAAATCCGGCTGCATTTGGTGCCATTTACGGATATTCAGCTGGCAATTTATGAGAAATGCCCTGCAAGCCAAACCACTGTGCTGATGCGTCGCCTGATGATGCGCATTGCCCAGGATATTGCCCGGGAGGATGGGGCGCAGGCTCTCGTAACCGGTGAGTCCATCGGGCAGGTGGCAAGCCAGACCATGGAAAGCCTGGCAGTAACGGATGATGCGGTGGAATTGCCCGTATTTCGCCCGTTGATTGGCTTTGATAAAGAAGAAATTGTGGAGCGTGCCAAGGCCATTGGTACGTATGATACCTCAATTCTCCCTTATGAGGATTGCTGCACAGTATTCGTTCCCAATCATCCTGTAACCAAGCCTAAGGTGGACAAGCTCCGGGAGAGCGAAGCTTTGGTGGATTTTACAGAGATGATTCAAAAGGCGCGGGAAAATACCCAGCTTTTGCTGGTAACGCCCAACGCGTGATTTACATAATATTCATACAAGCTGGGAATATTGCGTGATACAATACGGGAAAAGACACACAAAAAAGCAGGAGAAAGGCGGTGGTGCAAATGCGTCGAATGGTTGCGGCGCTGATGTCCATAGCCTGCTTCCTTTTCCTAGGTTGTACAGCAGGGCAGAACGCACCGGACGCATTCACCCCATTGCCCAGCCAGGCTTTGCTGGAAAGCGCTGCAGCGTCGGTCGCAAATAATCGGGTGCAGGCTACCGAAGTACCGGACCATTTAACCATGGTATTGCCTGCGGATACGCAAGAGGTAGCGTGCGAAGCGCAGGCGTCTGTTTCCGAAGGGTTTTGGGAAAATATTCAGCAGGAACCTTCCGGCGAAGTTTGGGGTAAAATACAAAAACAGTTGCAGGATTGCGAACAGTCCGTGCTGGAACAGGGCCAGATTGATGTGGATACCGCCTTTATTACCTATTGCTGCATGTATCAAAGCGACACGGTGGTTTCCATATTGATTGAGGCGCAGGATCAGCAGGGCAATATGGCCATGCGGCCCATTACGCTGGACTGCCAGACGGGGGCGCAATGCCGGCTTTCGGACTTTTTTATAACAGACGACACCACTTGGCGGGGCGTGTTGGCGGATTTGGTATCCGATGCCGCCATAGCCAGAGGGATCACCCTGTTAAATGAGGTGCCCCCTGTACAGGACGATCAGCTTTTTTACCTGATCGAGGGGGGGAACATTGTGCTGTTATACCGTCCGTATGAAATTACGACGTATCAGGCTGAATTCCCTTGTTTTGTATTGCCTATGGAGTCGTTGCGCAAATACACAACCGGCGCTTATGGAATTGGCGCACAAGCAGCAGAACCGACGGAGGAACCATGAGACTGATTTTAAAAGTTGTTGTTATATTTGCGGTAGTGGCATTGTTGCTGCTGCTGGTGCTGGCATATTTGGAAAACCGGGAGGATAACTCACCCAACGCGATACTGGACGATTTAAAAGACGCGGGCAAGCAGGCGGTAGACGATGTGGGCCAGTTCCTGGAGGATTCCGGTATCAAGCAAGGCGCTGCAGATTTGTTGGGACAAGGCGCTGCGTTGCTTCAGGGGGACCAGCAATCAAAGCAGCCGCAAGAAGAGCCGGCCGCTTCTCCAACACCCCAGGCTTAGTCCGAAAGCGTATTGACTGCATCAGGTTGTAGCTGGGGCTGCTTTTGGGAAGCAATCAGGGCCAGCTTTTCTTTGCGGGAAAGGCGTTTAATGGCTGCTTCCCGGGACATGGCTTCTCCCCGGTTGGGGAAAACTTCAGCATATGCCAGGCGCACAGGCAGGCGCGATCTGGTGTATTTTGCACCCTGGCCGGCATTATGGGCCTGTAAGCGGCGATCTAAATCGGGGGTATAGCCGGTATATAAGCTGCCATCCCCGCAATATAAGATATAAGTATAAAAGGCTTGTTTTTTGTCCATGTTCATAGCATAGCACGCAAAACGCCGGGATGCACGGCGTTTTCTTCACAAAGAGGCCACATTCTGTAAAAAAAGGAAGGTTGATAGAATAGGCTGATTGCGATAGAATATACTTACCAACATACCCAATTACCATGGGCTTTGAAAGAGCGCAGGGTTTGAATATGCACTGGAAATGAAAAGGAGGGACCATCATGGCTGAAATCAGGAATGAACTGGGCAAGATTGTAATGCCGGAAGACTTGGTAGCGGCGATCGCGGGATATGCTGCGGGCGAAAACTATGGGATTGTAGGCATGAGCGCCAAAAAGGCTTCGGATACGTTTATTGAGCTGATTAAAAAAGATAACCTGAAACGGGGAATTAAAGTAACCTCCGTTGGAGATGCCGAGGTGGATATCGACCTGTTTGTTACGCTGGAATACGGCGTAAGCCTGCCCGCAGTGGCACAGAATGCCAGGGATAACGTGCGCTATCGTATCCAGGAGATGACGGGGTTAACCGTGCGAAACGTAAATATTCACGTGGAGAGCATCCGCGTATAATATGATTGCTGCGCTGGGCGGCTCTGCTTGGCGCGTTTTGCCATGCCCGCGTTTTGCGGCTGAGTATCATCGAATGCCGGGGCACTGCAAGGGGAACTTGGGCAGCCCGGACAGGAGGAAACAAAGTTGAATGGTTTGACGATTAGCGGCGCAATGTTAAAGGATATGCTGGTAACAGGCGCTGCGCTGCTGGAGAAGAACAAGACGCAGATCGACTCTTTGAATGTATTTCCCGTGCCGGATGGGGACACGGGCACTAACATGTCTATGACCATGCAAAGTGCCATCAAAGAGGTGCGCGCAGCGGACTGCACTACTGTTACCTGCGTGGCGGATGCAGCCAGTCTTGGCGCTCTCAAGGGCGCGCGGGGGAACTCTGGCGTAATCCTTTCCCAGCTGTTCAGGGGGTTTTCCCGGGCGCTGAAGGACGCGGAGGAAATGGATGGCGCCATGCTGGCCCAAGCGCTGAAAATGGGCATGGAAAGCGCGTATAAGGCGGTTATGAAGCCACAAGAGGGCACGATGCTGACGGTGTCGCGCATGATTTCCCAGGCGGCGCAGGAAGTGGTAGAGCAGGGCGGTAACGTTTACCGGGTGATTGATGTAATGGTGGAGAGCGGGGAAAAGGCGCTGGCCATTACGCCGGAGCTTTTGCCTGTGCTCAAAGAGGCTGGCGTGGTAGACTCCGGCGGAAAAGGGTTATTAACCATTTACCGTGGCTTTAAAATGGCCATTGACGGGGAAGAGCTGGAAGACTACGAAGAAGAACAGCCTATAGCGGCCCCGGCCGAAGAAGATAACCTGAGCCGGGATGATGTTAGCGATATTAAATTTGGCTATTGTACTGAATTTTTTATCACCCATTTATCCGATGCGTTTCAAGAAGATGATTTGGATAAATTCCGGGAAAAATTGATGCGCATCGGCGACTCGGTGGTGGTGGCCCATGATGTGGGGATGGTGAAAGTGCACGTCCACTCCAATTCTCCTGGGAAAATTTTGCAATTGGCCTTGCGCCTTGGCGAGGTTGACAAAGTTAAAATCGAAAACATGCGCCAGCAAAACCGGGATTTGATGGAGCAGCGTAAGCGCAACGAAAAGGAATTTGCCATGATTGCCATCTCTACTGGAGAGGGCATTGGCAGGGTGTTTACGGATTTAACGGTGGATGCGCTTATTCAGGGCGGACAAACCATGAACCCCAGTATCGAGAGCATCGCAAAAGCCATCCGCAAGGTCAATGCCCGCAATGTGTTTGTTCTGCCCAATAATTCCAATATTATTTTAGCAGCCCAGCAAGCTGCGGAATTGATGGATTGCAACGTGGTGGTTATTCCTACCAAGACAATTCCCCAGGGGATTGCTGCGGCTATGGCGTTCCATCCGGATCTTTCCGTAGAGGATAATACCCGGCGGATGACAGAAGCGTTTGCCGGCGTCATTTCCGGCGCTGTTACCTATGCGGTGCGGGATACGCACATGAATGGAACAAACATCCAAAAGGGCGATATCATTGGCATGATGGATAAAGCAATCGTGGCGGTGGGCCGCAATGTGGATGAAGCGGCGGTAGGCCTGGTGCGAAAAATGCTGGAGAAAAATGGCCAGGATGACGCCATTGTAACGGCTTTCTACGGGGAGGGGTTGGATGAGGAAAATGCCAACGCCTTGGTGGAAGAACTGCAAAAGGATTGGCCGGAAGTTGAGTTCATTGTGGAAAATGGTGGTCAGCCCCTGTATTATTACTACTTCTCTGTGGAATAATCCTATTATAATTTGATTTGTGTGGGCTTGCCATTCTCTAGGGCAAGCCCATTTTTCGGTAAGCAAGGGGGAAGAATATGCTGGATACGCCGGTAATTGCATTGAAGGGAATTGGAGCTGCCCGGGCTGCGCTGCTGGAAAAGCTGGGAGCAACAACGATACGGGAGCTACTTTTGCTGATGCCAAGGGAGTATCAGGATTTTTCCCGCTGCACGCCGGTTTGTGCTTTGGAGCATGGCCAGCTTGCAGCAGTGCAGGGCCGCGTCTTAGGGGATGCAAAGTTGTTGCGGCCTAGAGGCGGTCTGCAAATGGTAACCGCAACGGTGCAGGATGAAACGGGAAAAGCGCAGCTTGTTTGGTTCAATCAGCCATACCGCAAAAACCAAGTCCATAATGGAGAAAACTGCTTTTTTTGTGGCAGGGTAGACAAAAACCGGGGTGTTAAACTGGTAAATCCGATGGTGGCTGGTGAATTGCCGGGGATTTTGGCCGTATATCCCCTGGTGCAGGGCTTAAATCAGACACAGGTTCGCAGCGCTGTAGCCCAGGCGCTGAGAATGGCGCTGGGGAACTGCAAAGAAACGTTGCCCCAGGCGTTCCGACAAAGTTACCAGCTCTGTGAGTTGAACTTTGCTTTGGAAAATCTGCATCAGCCTAAGGACTGGACGGCATTGGAGCAGGCAAGGCGCAGGCTTTCCTTTGAGGATATGCTGCAGTACATGCTGGCTGTTGCTATGTTGCGACAGGAGAGGAGCCAGCGCGGAGGGATTTCCTTCCAATCTGGAAAGGCAAGAGAGCATTTGGTGCGTACGTTGCCATTCTCTCTTACGCAAGGACAGCAGCGACTGATAAACGAGATTGGCGAAGATATGGCCCGGCCGTTTCCTATGAATCGCCTGATTCAGGGGGACGTGGGTTCAGGCAAAACCGTGTTGGCTCTGTTTGCTATGGCAGTTGCGCTGGAAAATGGATACCAGGCGGTTATGATGGCGCCTACAGAAATATTGGCACGGCAACATTATCGGGCGGTATGCCGGACGTTTGGAGAAAATAAATGCTGCCTTGTGCTGGGCGGGAT
>JAEXFV010000023.1 GCA_023451115.1 Bacillota bacterium | reverse complement strand
ATCCGTGGGAACGATGCTCAAAAAGGGCGACGTTTCTCTGAGCATCTCGTATTCGGGTACGATACTCGCGGTGTTGATAACAATCGGCGGCGATACATAAAACCCATGCACAACAAACGAGCATAAGCAAAATCTGCTCAATACCCCCTGCATATTTGCATATGCCCATATGAATGGGCTGTGCGGCTTTGCCGGTGCAATGTTCACAGAAAAATACGCAATATAAAATTGCCGTTGTCAACTTGAAATGAGCACAGCCCACCATATCGCTTGGCAATGGCCTGGATGCTGCGCACCCCAATACCATGTCCCTGTTGGGTTGCGGTTGGCAGGCTATTTTCAAAGTGGACTTCACCGGCGCAGGGATTGATGATTTGGATTAATATTTTTCCACCCTTCTCGTGTCCCCGTACCTGAATGCGTTTCTTCATTTTTCCCGCAGGCAACCCGGTGCAGGCATGCAGTGCGTTTTCCAGGCCGTTTCCCAGCACCACACATAAGTCGCTCGTGGCTACTCCGAGAATAGGGGCAAACGTCACCTGAATGTCCATTTCCACCCCAGCCTGAGCCGCACGGGCGGCATAGGAAGATAACATAAGGTTAACCGCTTCGTTCTCGCAATAAGGAACAACTTTCTGTGCCGCGATCTCTTCATTGATATCATGGATATACGCCTGCGCCTTAGGGAGTTCCCCGTTTTCAATGCATGCGGAAAGATACTGTAAATGGTGGTGCAGGTCATGGCGATATGCTGCCGCTTGCTGTTGGGATTCCCGCAGCGCTGATAATTCCCGCACAGACTGTGTGATTTGTAAATTCAAATTATTTCGATCCGCCGTGAGCAAAAGGTGCTCCTTTTCCTTTTCCGATATATACAGCACATACCACAGATAGGCAGCACAGCAAACAAAGGGCATGAACTCCACCACGGCGGCTACGCCACTATAAAGCCAGTCTGTGTAGACGATCGCCACATAATCGAATAAATAATAAATTGTTGGTATCAGGAGAAACGAATATTGTGCAGATGTAGCCTGTTCTCCAAATCGGCTTACTGGCGGAGCCACAAAGCGTACCAGCAGCGCGAGCAAAGGCAGGGTAAGTACCAGCTCCACCACGTCAAGCGTCCTATCTCCCCCGCCCGCCACCGCCACGATCAGCAATCCAAACCAGCGGCGCAGCTGGCAGCAAAGATACGCCGTCATAACGGAGCCGAATGACCATATGAGCCGTTTATGACATATCCAAAGGGATAAAATCAGCGGCAGGTGGGTAATCAGTGGATACCAAGCCCGCAGAACTTCCACTTCAAAAACAATCAAAACGCCCCCCTGTATCGCTAGCATTGCCGCGGTGATCCCCACGATGGTCCAACGGCTTCTGGCCGTTTTACCCATATCGCAAAAGGTTGCAGACAATACGCAGCCATAGATACAAACGGCAATATAATTTAATATGTCAATCAAGCCTTTTCCTCCGTTTCTTGGAAGGCATGGCGCAAAAAAGCGTTCTTTATTTCCTCGTATTTTCCCCTGGGGATCGGTATCTCTGCAAGGCAGGCCATTATGATAGCGCGATAGGATATGCTCTCAATATAATCCATATTGACCACATATGAGCGGTGTGGCCGTATAAACGCTTCATATTGCAGAAGCTTTTCGCTCACATCCGCCATGTTCCCCATGCTTTCCAACGCCTTGCCATTTTCCAGATGAAAGATCACCGTTTTATTGATTACTTCGCAGTATTCTAACGTACGAAGCGGGATGCGCGTGATACCCATTTTACATTTCATGATGATACTGTCCGTCTGCTCCCGGGCATATTCGGAGAATACCATGTCCATCAGGCGAAAAAAGCTCTCCCGCCAGATGGGTTTCAATTGATAAAAATATGCTCCCACTGCGTAGGACTGCACGGCAAATTCCGACGAGTTGGTGAGAAAGATGATACGCACATTGGTATCATATTCTCTGATTTCCCTCGCGGCCTCAATCCCATTTAATCCGGGCATAACCACATCCAGCAGCAGCATATCAAAGCGCAGGCCTTTCTCGATTGCCGTAATCAATTCAAACGGGCTTTCAAAAGCAACGTAATGCAGCGCCCTGTTTTGTTCTGCACGATATTCATTCACCAATTCGATTACGGCACTCAAATTTTCAATATCATCATCGCAAATTGCGATATGCAGCACATCCATCACCTCGCTTATATATTACCTCATACCCTTAAGCCGTGTCGACCTTCTTCCCTATAATAAAATGAGAGCCGCCACCATTCCGTGGCAGCCCTCTATAGAAAGCAGTTTCTTTTCTGAATTCAGATATTTATGCGAATATCCGAGTGTCTCGCCTGAACGGGCCGTTTTTTCACTCTGCCCGGCCCCGTTGTTGCTACATCTCCTTAAGCTCAAAACAGGGTTTACACAAAAATTAGTACAATTGCATAAAGCAGCCTGGAGGAATAGCTATTGCAACGAAGAACGCAAGTAGGAATTTCTTGATGTGATGCCAACTGTCCATCCCATCACCTGCAATACACGCACTATCGATACAGGCAGCTTTACGATACCTATGTTGTTCTTATGGGTATCCGATAGCCCTTATCCCTCCAACCACTTTAATATTTCTGATGCATTGGTATCCGGCTTGACTTTTTCCATAGCCTTTTGGATCATACCGCTTTCATCTATGATGTAGGTGCTGCGCACAACGCCCATGCTCACTTTTCCATAGAGCTTCTTTTCCTGCCATACATCATAAGCCTCAATAGCGACCCGCTCGGGATCAGAAATAAGGATAAAGGGCAAATTGTTCTTCTCTGCAAATTTTCGGTGGGATGCGGTGCTATCCTTGCTAATACCAATCACAACCATATCCTTGGATTGAAACGCCTGATAATTCGCAGCAAAGGCGCAGGCCTGCCGTGTGCAGCCGGGCGTATTATCCCTGGGATAAAAATATAATACTACTTTTTTGCCAATAAAATCTGACAGGGATACCATATCGCCGTTCTGATCCGGCAAGGTGAAGTTTGGCGCTTTTGTGCCCTCTTTTAACATTGGAAACCTCCTGTTCTTCTCCTGATAAGGATACTATAGTGTCTTATGGCCGCCTATTCTATCTTAAAATAAGCTCTGTTTCTCCATATTTTTACATGTTATTTGCTGCTCATGGTAAAAACATAATGATCTGGCCTAGAAAAATGCTCATCATATTGATAACCAAAGTCGCAAAAGCATTTTAAATCTTCCGCATCTGTGATATTCCGCTGCGCCAAAAATCGTACCATACCCCCTCTTGCAATCTTGCAAAGGGTTCCTTTTTCAATTACAGTATCCTCTTTCCGCTCTCCAAATGTACAGGTAAGCACCCTTACGCTCTCTGGCAAATAGGGCAAAACAGCTTTGCTGTATTCACGGGACGCAAGGTTAAGTATGAAGTCTGTTTCACAGGCGAGCTGATTTGCCAGCTTATCGCCCCAGAAATCATATAAATTTTTCTTTCCATTCACGGAAAGCCTTGCCTGCATTTCAAGGCGATAAGGAACAACGCCGTCAAAGGGACGCAATAAACCATATAAGCCCGACAAAATTCGCAAATGTTCTTGAACAAACCTCAAGTGGAAATTTTCCAATATAGCCGGCGCAATGTGCTGGTACTGAATGCCTTCATAAGCAAAAATAGCAGGGGAAAGATTGCATTTCAAGTCCGTGGAACGCAATCTTTCCGTATTCACCTTGGCAATTGCGTCGTTGCATTTCCAAAGCTTTTGCAACTCAGCGTTCGTCATGGCCCGCAGAGAACGCTGTATCGCTTCCGCTTCTGAAAGAAATCGAGGAAGCGCCGTATGCGGCAAAAACTCGTTATCCGCCTTCATCTTTTTTGCGGGAGAAATTAAGATTCGCATATCAGACCCCCGGGGATGTATTTATATATGCTCTATTTTGATTATAGCAAAATATGTCAACGGTTTCCATAGGCCCCGAAGTTTTCAATGCTGTGTTAAAAATGTTTTTGTAAGTTCCATCATTTGTTCGGTTTGTTTCATTATTTCTGCTATTCGTTCCTGCAAAACGCCTGTCCGCCGTTTTTTACAGCCCAGCATGTTTTTCTCTGCGACTCATACACCAAGCTGTTATCCGGAAAGTCATGTTTCATGACCTTTTGTTCAAATCTGAATGCATCGCGGGCATTTACCCCGATATGAGGTTGGACAATGGGGCATGCAATATACAGGCAGGACAGACGTTCCGCGCTCTTCCACTCACTTTTCGGTTCACTAACCGCCTGCTCATTCACTTAGCAATCGGATATAGTGATTTGCCTCTCGCAGCACGTGGTCAGCCAGCAAAGGCAAAATCACAGACTGTATGTCGCAATTGATAATCCCTTTCGCACCTGCCGCTTTAAAGTCACGGAACCGCAACGTCTCGCGCAAAGCGCTGTCGGTCTGCTCCCGTGTTGCCAGTGTGTTACGCATATTAGACGTTGCCAGCAGCCTGCTATAGTCCTTGGCAAAATCATCCGAGGCTTTGATGAGTGCTTCTTCCGTAGGATCCAGAAGCCCCCGAATAAACAGGGCATGCTCCATCATAATCTGATTCCAGAATTGTTCCGTTTGCCGCATGAAGCGATCCGGTAATGCTCCCCCGCCTTCCAATTGCATGAGATAGCTTTGATATAACCTGGCTTCGCGCAAAATATGTTTTACCAGCAATGGATAATTCATGGTAAACATCTGGCATTCGGCCACAGCAGCAATGATACGCTCCTTTAAATGAATCAGCCTTCCCACAAGCCGGAGTGCAATCTGGTTTATCTGCCTTACCTGGCGTACGAGCTCTGGTCTGGGGCAAACATCGGCGCCACCGGTGAGTGCTGTTTCCAGCGCTGTGATCTCTTGGTTAATTGCAATGCCGGTGAGGCGCTGCGTTTGCTGCTCTGCCTTAGCGGTAAATTCCGTTACGATCTCCCCTGAACGCAATACCTTAGGGCGAATAAGGCCATTTGCCAAACGAACAGCCTCAAGCAGCAATGCTTCAAATTGCATCTTAAGTTGGTCCGCTTCCTGTGCGAACGATGTATTTACCGGTGTAAAGCCAGCCTCCAGGAACAGCGCGTGTTCTTTCATAATTCTCGCAAAGAACAAATGCAATTCCAGGGAGGATGCGATATATTGATGAGTATGATCCATACATTTCTCCTCCTTTTTTCATATGATAGAATGCAGCCATATGCATCCAGTCATGATTATAATATGTTATATGGCAGTGTTACGTACCATGCTTGAACTCCAAGCCAGCCTCTTTCATATTAGTGAAGTGAGAGGATCACTCTCATAATAGAGAAAGAGAGGAATTGGAAATATGAATCCAATATGTGATTGTTCCAACCCTCATATTATTAGAAGCTTTGATATTGCGGCAATTTCATTGCCCATTGTGTATAATAAATATGGGGATCATGACCCAAACGGCTTGCTTTATGTGTTGAATGAAGATGCGGATCGGATAGAGCAGAGGGCGCGTGAGCATTTTCAACTTTCTCCTCCTCAGCCCTGCGAAGAAGTCCAGCCACTGGTGCTGCGGGCAAATGTTGGGGATATCATTCAGATCAATTTTTATAACCGTTTAAATCGTCGTGCGTCCATTCATGTACAAGGCCTGCAATATGATGTTTTAACTGCAGATGGGGCCAGCATTGGTTTTAACCCGGACACCACAACAAGCGATTTCATTCGCTACACCTGGACGGCAGAGAAAGAGGGCATTTACCTTTTTTCGGACATGGCTGATACCAGGGGCAACGAGCTTGGAACCAATGTGCATGGACTCTTTGGCGCAATTATCATTGAAAAGGCGGGTTCATCATGGAAAAGCCCGATTACTGGCGAGCCGCTCAAATGCGGCCTGTTTGCGGATATTTACCATCCTTCAGAGCCGGCTTTCCGGGAATATGCTGTTTTCTTCCATGATGAGCTCGAAATCAAAAACAAGGATGGATTGCCTCCTGTAGACCCCCATACCGGGCTACCCAGCGGCACTACCGCTATCAGCTATCGTGCTGAACCCATGCGAAACCGGCCACCGCTGGATCCCAACGCTGACCATAGCGTAACAGATGAAGATATTTCCATGAGTTCCTGGGCTTATGGGGATCCGGCCCCCTTTATCCCAACAGCATATGTGGGAGACCCCACAAAAATTAGGCTCATTCATGGGGGAATAAAGGAAACGCATGTGTTTCATCTTCACAACCACCAGTGGCGCTTGGAACAGGATGATGCACAATCTACAATCATCGATTCGATTTCCATTAGCCCACAGGAAAGCTACACATTGGATATCCTGTATGGCGCAGGAAGCCTGAACGGCATGATTGGGGATGCCATTTTTCACTGCCATTTATACCCGCATTTTCATGAAGGAATGTGGACTCTGTGGCGTGTGTTTGACCGGCTGCAGGACGGCAATGGGGTTTATCCGGATGGCTCCCCAATCGCAAAACTTCAGCCGCTTGCGGATCGTCCGCTTCCCCCTCCAGCAGATGCCCAGCACCCTGGATATCCTGGTTTTATCAACGGACAATTCGGCAAACGGCCTTTACAGCCCCCCCTTGGTATTCTCTCTGAAACGGGAAATAACAAGATCTCCCCCACCCCATTAGAGCAGGCGAACTTTGTGCCGGGCTTTGCTCCGGGTGCGTTGTATAGCAAGACTTGCCCCTGCGATATGCCGGAGCGAATCAGAGTGTTTGAAATTGCCGCCGTTCAAGCAAAGCTGTGTTACAACAGCCACGGCTGGCATGATCCCCAAGGACGTTTTTTTGTGCTGAAAGAAGAGATCGCACAGCATGGGACGCTGGAGGCTTACATTCAACAGGTAGAATGCGGAACGATACGGCCAGAACCACTGGTGATTCGGGCCAATGCAGGCGACTGTATTGAAATCCGCATGACAAATCTGCTACCGGAATTTATCAAAGAAAGCGCATTCCAATTGCGCACACTTACTGATATTGTGGGCTATCATATTCATCTGGTAAAATTCGATACCATAGTGTCCGATGGCGCGGCCAACGGATGGAATAATATTGCGGGCGCCCGGCAGTATGAAACGTTAATTGAGCGTTTCTATGCCAATGAGGAACTGCACACGGTTTTCTTCCATGATCACTTGTTTGCAAACTCACATCAGCAGCACGGCTTATTTGGTGCGTTACTCGTAGAACCTGCGGGCGCTGAGTTCCTGGATCCAGCGACCGGCCATGTGCTTCGGCATGGAAGCCGTGCCGTTATTCGCCAAGCCAATGGAGAAACACATCGAGAGTTCGCTTTATTTGTGCACGACTTTGCCCTGCTCTTTGATTGTGATGGAAAACCGCTCAATCCACCAGAGCACCCTGGTTCTGATGATGATCCAGGCGTAATGGGCATCAATTACCGTTGTGAGCCTATGATAGAGCGGCTGAAAAAGCGGGAGGATCCGGCCCATATTTTTAGCTCCCTATACTATGGCGATCCCGCTACTCCCATATTGGAGACCTATCCGGGAGAACCGGTGGTGATCCGATTGTTAGACGGCGCTCACGAGGAACAGCACGCTTTTAACATTACCGGGCTGTCCTGGAAAAAGGAAATAACAAATCCCCGCTCCCCGGTTGTACAGCAGCAGACCTTGGGAATTTCCGAAGCGTTTAATATTCGGTTGGACCGCGATTATCAGGCCGGGGACTATCTCTATTACTTTGGCGGTATCGACGATCTGTGGCTGGGGCTATGGGGCATTCTGCGTGCTTATCACAGCCCCCAAAAGCACTTGCCTTCGCTGTGCAAAGGCCATACTGCCCCCGTACCACAGCCGCTGACTCCACCTAAGGGAGCGGTGGTTCGAAAATTTGAATTGGCAGCTATACAGGCCGACATCCCATACAATGGCTATGGCGACCACGATCCGGAAGGCCTGTTGTTTGTTCCTTTCCCGGAAGCAAAGAAACACAAATGCTGCAACTACAGCCCCCTGATTTTGCGGGCGAATGCAGGCGATTGGATTGAAGTTACCCTGCATAACCTCATCGATCCCCTAAACCCTGTTCAATATAACGCCTACCCTTCCGTTCCACTGGATTTTCCCCATACGCCATCCAACTGCGTTTCTCTCAACCCGCAGTTTTTGCAATATCACCCCGTTTATTCCTCCGGGATCAATGTGGGCTTTAACGATGTGGAGCAGACTGCAGCCCCGGGCGAGTGCATCACCTATCTGTGGCATGCGGATAAAGAATATGGCGGGTGCCTGCTTAACTCCTTCGGAGACCTGCGCAACCACAGGCACCACGGCTTATTTGGGGCGGCTGTTATTGAGCCGGCTGGATCAAAATTTTATAGCGGCCCCTGTCCGGTGGAGCAAAGCCATCAGGAGCAGGCCGTTATTGCTCCTCCAGGGGAAGATTCCTTTCGCGAATTTGTCCTCTTTGCTCACAATGGTATCCGGTTGCTGGACCGTGATGGCCATTTGATTAAAACCACTGAAATAGAGCAGGACGGTGGCCATGGTGCGCCGGATCATGAAGATACGGGAGAAAAAGGCTACAACTACCGTTCAGAACGCTTTTTTAACCGTTTAAAACGAAATCCCGCCATCCATAAAGTGTTTGATTCCAAAGTGCACGGAGACCCCGCAACCCCGGTTTTTAAGGCTTTTTGTGGAGAGCGGGTAATTATGCGGTTGTTGATGCCCGCAGATAAACCACGAAATATTGGCTTTGTATTGCATGGTCATACCTGGAAGGCGCAGCCTGACAACCCACTGTCCAACACGATTTCCGTCCAGGGAGCTGTCAGCGTGGGCGGATCCTATACCATTGCGTTGGATAAAGGCGCCTCACCCAACCCAGGAGATTATCAATATCGTTCGGGCTCATTGAAATGGGATATCGAATCCGGCATGTGGGGAATATTCCGGGTTTTACGTTGCGGCATAAGGCGCCGGTGTGAAACCGCTTGCAGGCAAGTACTGGATTGGTGCAGAAAAAAGAAATAGTTTACGGATTTTTTTGTATCTATTTGTTGCAGCATTATAAGCCCGGAAACTGCTCCCCGAAATCTTTTGATTTCGGGGAGCTCATTAAAATATGAACTCTGGTGACCTGCATCAACCCAAGCACGCATACATCGCTTTATAAAGTCCCCAATGCTATGGTTATCAGCCGTAATTTTTTGACACCTTTACTCATTTCATCCTCCCTGTTAAAAATTTTATTTATTTCCCTCTTTACTTTAGTATGATAATGCGTTACTATATAGAAGCAATTGAACATGCCTCTCAGAAGCATGTTTCAACAATTAGGAGGAAATAAAATGAAAAAGATTTTTGTGGCAGTACTGGCAATGCTTCTCTTACTCAGTGTATTCGGTTGTGCGCAGCAACAAGCAGCTAATCCTGCCCAGAATTCTCCCGCGCCTGAAGGCGCCCAACAACCTGCTGAAGCAACTTCCGCTGCAGAAAGTCCTGCACCCACACAAGAAGAAGATACCTCACTGTCTGATGTCCTGGCCAAAGGCACTTTAGTGCAGGGCATGGACGACGCGTTTCCGCCCATGGGATTCCGGGATGAAAATGACAACCTGGTGGGATTTGATGTTGACGTAGCCACCGAAGTGGCTGCCCGCATGGGGGTAGAACTGGTTCCCACACCGATTAAATGGTCGCAGAAGGAAAACGAGCTGAACAGCGGAAATATCGATGTGATCTGGAATGGATATACCATTACCGAAGAGCGTAAAGCAGCCGTTGAAATGACCATTGCCTACATGAAAAACCGTCAGGTCATGGTGGTAATGGCAGACAGTTCCTATCAATCCTTAGCGGATTTGGCAGGCAAAAAAGTAGCACTTCAAGCGGGTTCTACCGCTGCCGACGCCCTGGAAGGCGCTGCTGATTTCAAAGCCACCATTGCTGGCGGCGAACCCATCGAGTTTGACGACAATTTAAAGGCTCTATTGGATTTAGAGGTAGGCGGATGCGATGCCGTGCTGATGGATGAAATCGTAGCCAATTACCATATCAGCTCCGATATGCCTCAATACCGGGTATTGGATGAGTCTCTTTCAGACGAAGAATACGGCATCGGCTGCCGGAAAGGTTCTACCGCGCTGGTAGCTGAAATTGAAAAACAGCTTTTGGCAATGGCGGAAGATGGCACCCTTGCGGAAATCTCCAACAAGTGGTTTGGCAAGGATATTACCACCGTAAAATAATCCGGCCATATCACAACCAAAAGCACAGGACGCTTTGGCCGATCATTAAAAAATACAGCAGCAAGAATATCACGCTGCTGTATTTTTTTGCACAACGCTACAATACGGCCTTTATCAATGCAGGCTTGTTGGGCGTTATACAGCATGATACAATAAATTTTACATACGCCATGGTGTTCATTCAGCCGCAAGCTTTGGCGTTGTTGTTTACTGAAGTCCCCCAGTTTTAAGGGATTTGGTGGGTATGATTGGAAAGGAACAATTATTTTGAATAGCATTTATGATAACGATCGGTTTTTTAAGGCCTATGCAAATATGCAACGAAGCAAAGGCGGATTAAAGTGTGCTGGTGAATGGCACCAACTCCAACCTTTATTTCCGGATGTCAATGGGAAAAGCGTACTGGATTTAGGATGCGGTTACGGCTGGCATTGTAAATATGTTGTTCAAATGGGCGCATCTGATGTTTTGGGTATCGATAGCAGCAAAAAGATGATTGACCGTGCTATAAGTGAAAATTCAGATGAAAAAATAAAATACAAAGTATGCAGACTGGATGAATTCGCTTATCCATGCAACACCTATGATTTGGTTATTTCAAATCTTGTATTACATTATATTGAGGACCTGGAAAAAGTGTATCGCAACGTATATCAAACATTGAAAAAAGGGGGATGTTTTCTTTTCAATATCGAGCATCCAATCTTTACCGCAGGCAGACAGCAGGACTGGGTTTATGATGAAAATGGGACTCCATTGTATTGGGCCATTGATAACTATTACTCCCCTGGAAAAAGAGAAGTGGACTTTTTGGGAGAAAAGGTAATAAAGCAGCACCATACCCTAACGCAAATATTGAATACGCTATTGCAAAACGGGTTTCAACTGGAAGCCGTCCAAGAAGCAACACCTCCTGCAAATATGATGAATCTTCCTGGAATGGCAGATGAAATGCGCCGCCCTATGATGTTGTTAGTGAAATCTATAAAGCGCTGATCGCAAAGCAAAAATACGATGAAATGATCGCGTATTGTGGCCAAGGCTATGGCATCCTGGTCTTATCCCTACCTGCCGTCCCCTGGGGGACGTTTATCGAATGTTTAATCATCACTTTGCTGGTGCCCGTTCTTAACAAAAACATTTTTCTTTGCGTAATGGAACATGGCAACCAACGCTAACATGGCAGCAATACACAATAAAACAATATTCCAAATGCCGATCCAGGGCCAAAAATTCTTACAAAGAGTAGCTACAACACCTGCGTTAAAACAAGCGGTGGCGGATTTTCCAAACCAGTCCGCATATACCACTACGTTTTTCTTCCACAGCAGCGCGCCGCCCACAATCATAATAAACTCTTTGCCGGCCACAATCAGAACCAATATCAACGGAATCCAACCCTTGGAATAAAAGCAAAACAGCGCTGTAATCAGCATCAGCTTGTCCGCCAACGGATCCAGCACCTTGCCCAAATTGGAAATCCAGTTATTGCGCCGCGCCAAATATCCATCCAACAAATCCGTTAGTACTGCCAGCACATAAATCCCCAAGGCAGCGTAATATTTCGATTGCTGAAAAAAGCAAACGAATACACCGATCATTAACAGACGCAGTATAGATAATATGTTTGGTATATGCCGCATAACCTTCCTTCTACTTCCATCCAAATTTCTACACGAACCTTATTATAGCGCATTCCCTCTGAAAGGGCTACTGCATTTTATCAGTTTACGCAAACCTTAGGTCCTTTTTACGGAAATCTTCATAATTTTTTCCCAATCCCTCAAAGATAAAATCAAGGCGGAGCTAAATTCTCCGCCTTGATGCTGGCAAATCCATGGAATTAGATGGAAAGATCCTCTACATATAATGTAGTAACGCCATCTGTATTAGCCGCTTTAGGCGCTGGAGCAGCTGCAACAGAGGCAGGCGCACTGGCGGCAACCGGCTCTTTTGCTGCCTTACGGGCCTCAAAGAATTTCATTGCTACCTGGGGGAACAAGGCGTAACTGAGCACATCCTCTTCCTGCTCCATCATGTCCTTGATTTCCTCCCGGTATTTATCCAGTTCAGGAGAGAGCAAGTCAGCTGGGCGGCAGGTAATCACTTTCTCATCGCCAATGGCCTTCTTACGCACATCCTCGTTTACCTTGCCGGGCAAAGCGCCATACTCGCCGTGGAGCAGTGCTTTGGACTCCTTGGTAAACATCTTATAGCGTTCGCCGGAAAGCACGTTAAGCACAGCCTGGGAGCCTACAATCTGGCTGGTAGGCGTAACCAGGGGCGGGTACCCAAAGTCTTCCCTTACCCGCGGAACCTCTTCCAACACTTGATAATATTTGTCCTCTGCATTGGCCTGCTTCAGCTGAGAAATCAGGTTGGACAGCATGCCGCCGGGTACCTGGTAAAGCAAAGTGTTGGTATCCACCTTGAGCACCTTGGGATCCAAAAATCCTTCTTTGGTAAGGCGTTCCGCCACCTTGCGGAAATGCTTAGCCGCTTCAGAGAGCTTCATCAGGTCAAGCCCGGTATCATACTCCGTGCCTTTCAGCGTAGCCACCAGAGACTCGGTTGCAGGCTGCGCCGTGCCATTGCCCAGCGGAGACAGGGCGCAATCCACGATATCCACGCCGGCTTCCATTGCCTTTAAGTAGGTCATATCGCCAGTGCCAGTGGTGTTATGGGTGTGGAGATGGATGGGGACGTTAACCTCCTGTTTCAGCCGTTTGATGAGGGAATAGGCCTCATAGGGCAACAGCAGGTTTGCCATGTCCTTAATGCAGATCACGTCCGCTCCCATCTGAACCAGCTCTTTCGCCAGCTTTACAAAATAATCCTCGTTGTGCACGGGGCTAATGGTATAGCTGATGGCGGGCTCGCAGATGCCGCCGTACTTTTTGGTGTACTTAATTGCGGCCTCCAGGTTGCGGGTATCGTTCAAAGCATCAAAAATGCGGATTACATCAATACCGTTTTCAATGGCCTTACGGCAAAACTGTTCCACGACATCGTCAGCATAATGCTTGTAGCCTAAAATATTCTGGCCACGGAACAACATTTGCAGCTTGGTATTGGGCAGGGCTTTTTTTAACTTTCTCAGCCTCTCCCAGGGATCCTCATTGAGGAAACGCAGGCAGCTATCAAAGGTTGCGCCACCCCAGCACTCCAAAGACCAGTATCCAATGCTGTCCAGGATTTCGCAAGCAGGCAGCATATCCTCAACACGCATACGCGTTGCAGCTTGGGACTGGTGCGCATCGCGCAAAATGGTATCGGTGATCATTAATTTATGTGCCAATGTAATTCCTCCTTTCATGGAAGTTTGGTTAATGGTTTAGTTTACTTAAACAGGGACAGAAATACACCCGCAGCAATAGCGGAGCCGATAACGCCCGCCACATTGGGGCCCATGGCATGCATCAGCAAGAAATTCCTGGGATTTTCTTTCTGGCCTACCACCTGAGAAACACGAGCCGCCATAGGAACAGCGGATACGCCCGCAGAACCAATCAACGGATTGATCTTCTTCTTGGTAAACAAATTCATAATCTTGGCCAGCAGCAAACCGCCAAATGTGCCAAAGGCAAAGGCAGCAACACCCATAATGAGGATTTTAATGGTATCCCAATTCAGGAATGCCTCTGCAGTAGCGGTAGCGCCTACCGACACGCCCAAGAAAATGGTAACGATATTGATCAATTCGTTCTGAGCAGTCTTGGACAAACGCTCTGTTACGCCACTCTCCCGGAACAGGTTGCCCAGCATTAAGAAGCCGATCAACGGCGCAGCGGAGGGCAACAACAGGGAAACGAACACCGTAACCACGATGGGGAATATCACTTTCTCCGTATGGGATACGGGACGCAACTGTTCCATGACGATCTGCCGCTCTTTCTTGGTTGTCATCAGCTTCATAATAGGGGGCTGTATGACAGGCACCAATGCCATATACGAGTATGCCGCCACCGCAATAGGGCCTAACAACTCCGGCTTGAGCTGGGTCGTTACATAAATGGCCGTAGGGCCGTCAGCGCCGCCAATAATGCCGATGGAGGCCGCAGCATTCGCATCAAACCCCAATGCCAATGCGCCCAGGAACGCCACAAAAATGCCAAACTGGGCAGCTGCACCCAGAAGCAGGCTCTTGGGGTTGGCAATCAAAGGACCGAAGTCCGTCATTGCGCCCACGCCCATGAAGATCAACGAGGGATAAATTCCCAGCTTTACGCCTAAGTAAAGATAGTCGATCAATCCCGCCGTCTGGTCAAAAACCTCCCAATGCACATGGCCGCCGGCAAACAACTCACCATGATAAAGCCCCGCTCCAGGCAGGTTGGTCAGCAACATGCCAAAAGCAATGGGTAAGAGCAGCAAGGGCTCAAATTTCTTTACGATTGCCAGGTATAACAATACGCAGGCAACCAGCAGCATTACTAAAACCCGCCAATCATTTGCAATTTGTGCAAACCCCGTGCTGGCGAGAAAATCTAAAATCGCTTGCATTGCATCATCCACCCTTCTTTGTTTGATGCAACATTAGCCGATCACGCAGAGAACATCTCCTGTATTGACAGTAGCGCCCTTCTGTACGTTTACCGCCGCCACAACGCCATCCCGTGGAGCCATGATTTCGTTTTCCATCTTCATCGCTTCCAGGATCATCAGCACCGCGCCTTTTTTCACAGCATCGCCGGCTTTTACGTTAATGGCCAGGATGTTGCCCGGCATAGGGCTTTCTACGCTCTCCTGCCCAGCGGCAGCGGCAACAGGCGCAGCGGCCGGAGCAGCAGCAACCGGCGCGGCAGCAGGCGCAGCGGCAACCGGAGCAGGGGCTGCAACAGGAGCGGCAGCGCCGTTAATCTCTTCCACCATCACTTCATAAGAAGCGCCATTTACATTTACCAGAAACTTACGCATAGATTTGCCTCCTCTATTGATCTTTCACCAAATGTATTTTAAAAATTACCTGAGTTTTATCTGGGCTGGATAGAATGGATCCGCAAACCCGAAACATCCGTTCCCATTTGTGTAGCGATCGCAGCAGATACCGCCGCCACAAACTGGCCCCGGTCGCTTTGTGGGCTACCTGCCGGGCGAATGGAATGAATGCGGAGCCCCTGGGGCTCGGTGCCCATTTCCATTGCAATTGCCGCCGATATTGCGGCCACAAACTGTGCCCGGTTTGGGATTGCCGCAGGCGCAGCGCTCGCTACCGGAGGAGCAGCCTGTGGCGCAGGTGCTGCAGCAGCTTCCGCCTTGGCCCCTTTGCCGGACTTACATACAAGACTCATAAGCTTCGTGATGTAAATCAAGCAGATCAGGCCTACAAAGACCGTTCCCATGCCCAATAGCATTACAAACCAACCATTCATCTGTGCTCCGTCCAATTTGTTCACCTCCAACTCATAAAAAATAATTATATGTGGCAAATGGATATATAGATAGTATTATATCATTTTGCAATACCTACGTGGCCATGTCGCATTTGCCCGCATTTTATTAATAATCATTTTACACTTTGTTATGATACATAGCAAGCTAATTTTTTAACAAAAACGGGCCGGTTGTATCAGAACCAGCCCGTTATTTTTCCTATATGCACATTTCTTGTTATAATTATTGCTTATCATCTACCAATTTCAATTCTTCCAGAGCAGCCAATTCTTCCTGGGTTACGTACCGCCATTCCCCGGGCGCTATGCTCCCCAGCAGCAACGGCCCGATTTGTTCCCGGCGCAACAGCAGTGTTTTATGCCCCACTGCAGCCAACATGCGCCTGATCTGGCGGTTACGCCCTTCCCGGATGGTAATGGAAAAACAAGTTCCGCCGGTACGGGTAGGCCGGATGCGCTCCACCTTTGCCGGTGCAGTCAATCCATCCTCTAACTCTACTCCTTTTCGCAAACAGGCCGCCTCCTGCTGGGTCAGCGTGCCATCGCAAACCGCATAATAGGTTTTCGGCTGCTTAAACTTTGGATGGGTCATGCGGTAAGCCAGTTCTCCATCATTGGTCATAATCAGCAGTCCTTCCGAGTTCACGTCTAACCTGCCGACATTGTACAGGCGTACGGGGAGCTCCCGAAAAAAATCCTGCACGGTTTTCCTGCCCTGCGGGTCATCGCTGGTGCAAACCACCCCTCTGGGCTTGTTAAACAGGATAATCATCCTGCCCTGTACAGCCTTTATCCGTTGGCCATCCAAAGCCACCACATCCGTATGCTCGTCAATAACGCATCCCAACTTGGCGGTTTCCCCATTCACTTCAACTCGCCCCGCTTCTATCAAGGCCTCGCAACTGCGTCTGGAGCCATAGCCCGCCTCCGCCAGGTATTTTTGCAACCGCATGGTTTTCCCCCAACCTTCCCCACCACGCTAGGCCGTCCATTGCTGAATCAATTGCCACACATAGTAGGGATATTCTTTTCTTAATACCGTTTCCTGCGCCACAAGGGGGGTAGATGCCAGCATCCGTCCATCCAACCAGGCCTCCAATGTGCCCACCGCCTGTCCCGCAAGAACCGGCGCTTCCATCTGCTGGATACATTGTACCCGCAGCTGAGGCTGTTGCCCTTCCTTTATGGCTACAGGTAACAGTATAGCCCTTTTTGCCACTGCAGAAAAGCTGTTTTTCATGCCATGCAGCACTTGGACTTCTTGTATTGTTTCTCCGGATTGCACCATTTCTTTCCATTCATAGCTGGAAAATCCACTATCGAGGTAGGATATGGCGTCATTCCACATATCCGGCGCGTTGAGGACTACGCCAACGATGGTATGCCCGTCACGTTGGGCTGAAAATACCAGGCAACGCCCTGCCGACTTGGTAAACCCTGTTTTGACGCCATTTCCGCCTTCATACTGCCAGAGAATTTTATTTTTGTTTTTCAATGTGCGTTTGATATCTCCGGTGGTTGTCTGATGGTACTGCGCTGCCACTATTTCCCTAAAATCCTTGTTTTTCATTGCGGCAGCGGAAATGAGCCCCAAATCGTATGCCGTGGTGTAATGATCCGGATCCGGGAGGCCATTGGGTGTTACAAAGTTGGTGTTTGCACACCCTAGCTCCCGGGCACGGCTGTTCATCATGCGGATAAACCCCTCTACGGATCCACCAACGTGTTTTGCAATGGTCACTGCCGCATCATTGCCGGAAACCAGCATCAGCCCATATACCAGATCCCGCAGGGAAAGCTTTTCTCCGTTGTTTAAATACATGCTGGAACCTTCTATGCCATATGCTTCCTCTGGCACTGTCACCAGCCTGTCCAGATCGCCATGCTCTACCGCCAGCAATGCGGTCATCACTTTGGTCGTGCTGGCCATAGGCAGCTTCTGATGGGCATTGCTGGCCGCCAGTACCCGCGTAGTATCCACATCCATCAGCACAGCGCCTGCCGCGCTGGTCGTTGGACCCGCCGGCAGGCCCTCTGCCCTGGATGAAACGGGCGTAAAGCATAGCATTGCCCCTGTGCAAAGGGCCAACACACGCGCCGCCATTTTTCTCATGGCATACCTCCTGCTCAAAAGGCACGTTTCACTGCATTTCGTCGTTTTGCGTTGTATTGCCGGTTTGCTGTCCCTGCTGTCCCTGCTGCCCCTGCTGCCCCTGCTTTTTCTGGCCGCAGGCATCCTTTACAATGCGTTCCACTTCCTGAATAGACTGGGGGACCATTTCAATAATCCGATCCAGCGTACAGTTATAATGGGCCGGCAGCACCTTAACATTCCCCTGATTGATGGCTAAAAAGGCCATAGGGGTTAAATTCAAGCCGGCCACACTGGTGCCGGCAAAAGGATGGCGCTGTTCTTCCCCCGCCGCCTCCTCCCCGCTACGCCGCACGGGTTCGGGCCGGCCATATTCCCCACCGCCGGACAAAAATCCCAGGCAAACGCGGGAAACTGGAACGATCACCGTATCTCCTCCCGCCATAACGGGGTTTCCGATGATGGTGTTGACATCCACCATTTGTTTTAGTTGTTCCATGGTGGTCTTCATGATGTTTTCAATGGGATGTGACATGCTGTTTTCTCACCCTTCTTATGGAGTAATCGCCGAAATAAAACGGCGCTTATAATTTGTATCGGTATCCAGTTCCCTATGCCTTCCAAATTCAACCTAAAACATGTGGTGGTATAGTTTGGCAAAAGCGCTACCTCCACCGCAGGCTGCTGTCTCTCGTTAAACAGATACAAAAAATAGCCATAGATGGCCTGGCCAATGGCTCCTGTTAGCATTGCTGTCCAGAATGCATCCTCCCGGATGCCTACCTGCCCTGTAACCCGAAACTTTTTTAAATGCAAATGCCTGCCAACGGATTTTAAAATCAACTTGCTCCATCTGCCGGTTCTGTTCTTTGGCAGCAGGGTGTGGCCCAGATCCCATACCACTCTAACCTCTCCGGTACGTTTATGCCATAACAAGGATATATAGGGGGAACGCAACAAGTGCAGAGAAAAACGGTAATCCTGAAAAAGCAGGCCGAAAACCGCCTTTATTTCCAGCGTAATCATCCCCCCTGCCGGCAGTGCCGCATGCCCGTTTAGCCGGACGCGAACCGGGCAGCACAGCAGCAGCAGAATAGCCGCAATCACCCCCAGCAACAGCCAAAGCCAAACCGGCATATAATTTCCTCCCCCAAATGCCCATATAAAAACAGGGCGTGCTTTTTCTAGCATGCCCTGTTTGTTTCCCAGATTATTCCGATTTCTAGTATCCTAAGCCAATGGCCTTTTTCAAAACCTTCCCCGCGATAGGCGCCGCATTGCTGCCGCCGCTTCCTCCCTTTTCCAACACCACGCTGATACATAGGGGATGTTCTGGGTCATCCACAAACCCAATGAACCAAGCGTTGGGCTTATCCTTGCCTGACACTTCCGCCGTACCGGTTTTCCCGCCCACATCATAGCCGGAGACTTTGGCGTTACGCCCGGTTCCGCTTTCTACTGTGGCGACCATATACTCCCGTATGGTTGCCAGCTCACTTTCGGAAAAGACCTTTTTGTAGCTTTCACTCTTAATCGTATTGGTGAGTGTGCCATTGGATTTCATCACCGCTTTGAGCAGTTTGGGCTCCATCATAGTCCCTCCATTGCCCACGGCGCCCGCCAGCATGCACATATGCAGCGGCGTCACAATATCTTTATATTGCCCTACCCCCGACCATCCCAGCTCCAGCTGAGTGGAAGATTTCTCATAAGAGCTGGCATACGCTACCAAATCGCTAAACAGAAAATCGGCTCCTATTCCCAGTTCCTTTGCCACCCGCGCCATGCGGTCAGCACCAATCTCAATTGCCAGCTGAGCAAACACATGGTTACAGGATTTTTGAAACGCCTCTTTTAAAGTAATTTCCCCATGGTACTGCCCGTTATAATCTCGGATCACGCTATACTTTCCGCTTAGGCCGGCGCTGTCTCCCTCTGCCTCCTGTTGGGCCTGCTCATCCTGTTCCGGCGTAATATGCACGCTTTCTAAATACCTTCCTGTTTCCGGATCAAACGCCAGAGGGCCATCGCAATGAAATGTCCGGGTTTCCACTCCTGGTAAATATCGCAATGCTGCCGTAAGCGTCACTAATTTAAACAC
>JAEXFV010000156.1 GCA_023451115.1 Bacillota bacterium | reverse complement strand
TAGGAACCGGCATGGATAAGGCGCATGGCGTAAACGAGCATATTGCCATTGCAGACCTAGAGCGTACCGCCAGCTTCGTATTAAAGATGATGCAGAATTAGCCGGCTGATATCCAGTCCAGCTCCCCAATCTGTTGTGATGTAATGAAAAAAGAGCCGTAATTACGGCTCTTTTTTCAGCATTACGGTTTTGCCGCCTGCAAAGCACGCAATTTGTTTTGCAAGGCAAGATAAGCCTGTTGGGGGTTATCAATGCCTGCCACAGTTTCTTCCATGGGGCATTGGCCAGTTCCGGTACGATTGACAATCGTCTTCGTCAACCCATGATAGGAAAAGGCAATTTGATGATGGGAAAGCACCTCAGCGGCTGATTCACTCATCACCGTTGCATAGACTTCCCGTATCCCTCCCAATACAAATAAAAGAGCCGCCGCTTTTCCCACAATTTTGTCCGCGCAGGAAAATCCCTCGATTTGCCTGCCCTCCTGCAGCCAGCCCATCATGGGGGCAATCCCTCCACGGCCGCTTACAAGGGTTTCCTCCCCTTTTGCCAGCACGCAGGTGTATGCGCCGGAAGCAAACAACCCCTTTGCCCGTTCAATATCCTTCATGGATTATGCGCTCCTGCCCATATCATAAGCCTGTTGCATGGCAGGGCTGGAAAGAACGGCGCCCTTTTCCCAAACTTCGGCTCCATAAATGGCTCCCTTTTCTACCGCGCCTTTGAGGCATGCCGTAAATCCGCGCAGGCTTTCCATGGTGCGCTCCATGGCTTCTTTTCCTGCCGCGGCTGTGGCGATAAAATAAATATCTTTGTTTTCCATTTCCTTATAGCGGGCTACGCAGCGGTCGATCAGCGTTTTCAGCTGCGCGTCCATCGTGTAAAAATACACCGGCGTAGCCAACACAATGGCATCGGCTGCTATCATCTTGTTCAGGATATCCGCCATATCGTCTTTTTGCACGCAAACACCGGGATTGCGCTTACATCCATCACAGGCCATGCAATAGCCAATCTTCTTATCCCGCAAAAAAATTTTTTCCGCCTGGTTGCCGGCATCCTGCACACCCTTGATAAACTCATCGCACAACGTGTCGGAATTGCCGCCCTTACGCGGGCTGGCTGAAATCACCAGTATCTGCTTTTTCACACTCGGTTCCTCCTCGTATTCTGTTGCCGTACCATATGCATCCGCTTTGTATATCTGCAAAGCGATTTTTTCTTCGGCTTATTATTCACTTTATCTATTGTAATTTGGGAAGTCAACCATGCCTGTAAAAACACCGGTTTCTAACAACGGCTGACTTTTACGTTTTTCCCCATCTGCGTCAGGCTGTTGACCAGCCGCTTAATCAGCGCCGCCTTCGAGTCAAAGCCGATATCAAGCTGGTCATGGGCTTCATTGGCGGCCTGGCCGTGAAAAATGGTAATGTCCGTGGCTTGCTCAAACAAAAAGGATGCCAGCCGGGACACGCCGTCGTTTTTTTTGCTGATATCCAGGGAAACCCGGTTGTCTGAAACATATTTCTCCGCCAGCTCCGCCACTTGCTGGAGGGTGATTACGCCTTCTGTCACCAAGTCCACCCCTTCAATGGCAGCAATGGCCGGTACGGTATCGCTGCCGCTGCCCGCTACCGGGCAGATGGGCTTGCGTAAAAACCGGCTTACCGTGTGCGCCGTGGTGCCGCCGCAGACAATATGCCTCCCCTCTTTGGCAAAGAACAGTCTGAGCACCCTTTCATCATCGGCAGGATCGGCCGGCGGGCCAATCATAACGTTTACAGCCTGCCGCTGCCGCACCTGGCACACCAGGGCGGTGATGTCATCATCTGGAGCGTCCAGGCAGAGGGATAGGCAGGCGTCTACCAACATCGCCGCCAGATGCTGGGGCGAACTGTCCGGCGTATACCAGCGCTCCAGGCAGGCGATGATATCCGCCCGGGGCCAGCCATTTGGCATTACCTTGCCAATACCTGCATTGGTTACGCCATCCGTCATGAGCACCAGAATGTCGTTTTCCTGTAGGCAAAAGCTACTTTCGTGAATCTCTTTTTCCCCAATAAAATGCACATTGGTGGAATACTCCACATTTTTCCCATTTCTGAGCAAAATGGCATGGGGGTTATCATATTGTACCAGGCGCGCCTGCGAGCCTTCGATCTGGGCCATGGTAAAAGTGGAATATGCCAGCTTGCGCTCCCGGCACATAGGCAGGGTGGAAGCCATAGTCTCAATGCATTCTTCCACCGGAAGCTTGCGGGACATTAGCGTGGACAGAATTGTGGCTGTGAGGGTAGACAAAATATTGGCTTTTACGCCGCTGCCGAGTCCATCGGAAAGGACAATGGTAAGCTTATCCCCCGCCTTTTTGATGCAATAGGAATCCCCGCAGAGGGTTTCCCCCTGTTTATTGACGCTGGCATGCCCGCATTCGATAAAGAGGTTCTCCATGGTACTATTGCTCCTCGTTTTCCATCATAACCGCTTCCTTCAATTCGGAAACAGCCACCTTGGTTTCCGCCGCGGATTCCCCCAGCAGGGACGCAATTTCATGGACAATGCGAAGCTGTTTTTCCACAATGTCGTCCGCCATGCTGGCAACCTGTGTTTTGTGGCGCATAAGCTGGTTTTGCTTTTGCTTTTCTTTCGTTATGTTCTTCATGATGCAAATCACAATTCCGCTGGGCGCATCGTAAAAAAAGGCCTGTTTCAGATAAAGGTTGTATTCTGCCAGGAACGTAAACTTTTCCTTTTGCGCATCCCCGTTTGCGATCATCTCCACAAAATCAAACTCATCGATGAGCCGGCTCACAGGCTGGCCCAGAATATCTCCAGGTTCCACACCGAAGATCTGGCAGGCTGCATGGTTGATTTGCTGCACCTTTAAATCCAGATCCACGGCTAAAATAGCATCCGGCGTAATGCTGAGGATTTTATCCGAGAAGGACTCGGCACGCTTTTTCATATATGGCATGCACATGGTGATCTCCGCCCGGCCCATCAGCACCGCAATGGCCTTATCCCGGCAGGAAGGGTAGCCGCACATGCCGCAGTTCAGCTCATCCGCCGGGCTTTCCTTGCCCATTTTTTTGAACACCGCTGCAATCTGCTTTTCCGTAGGCATGGCATAACAGACCTGTTGATCCCGAAAAGCTGTGCCAAGGTCCCCCGGCTTATCAAAAGCATAATCCGGGGCGTTGGGGGCCGCATGGCAGCCAGCTGCATCCTGCGCTACCCGCAACGTAGACACGGCCAGGGAAAGCTCCCGTTTGCGGAATGCCGGGCCACCTACGCAGGAGCCCGTGCAAAAATTCATTTCAATAAAGCAATTCTGCAATTTTCCGGCAACTACATCCTGCAGGGCGCGCATACAGTTTTCCGGCCCGTCCACCGAAAGGTAAGTATACTCTTGGGACTTTTCCATGGTTTTTAAAATCCCGCCTGCAACGGGGAAGAAACGGGAAAGGCGATGCTCCTGCTGGGGCGTCGCTGCAAGGCTTACATTTGCTTCCCGCATCCACTGCTCCAGATCCCCAAAGGTGATTGCATAGGCCAATTGTGAAGCTTCCTCCTGGCATTCCGCCTTTTTGGAGATGCAAGGCCCGATAAATACCGGCACTGCCTCCGGATCTTCCTGGCGGATGAGCCGGGCATGGGACTGCATGGGCGTAAGCACCGGGGCAAGGTATGGTATGGCCTCCGGGCAGTGTTTGCGCACATAGTCGTTTACTGTAGCGCAGCAGGAAGAAATCATTGTGGTCATGCGTTTTTCCCGCAGCAGGCGCTCATATTCGGTTTTTACCAGATATGCCCCTTCCGCGGTTTCCCGCACGTCCGCAAACCCCAGCGATTGAAGCGCAGCCCGGAAAGCGGCAAGCCCGCAGCTGCCAAAATAGGCAGCATATGACGGGGCCACGCTTGCAACCACCTTACGCCCCTGATGAATCAGGGTGCGGATGCCTGCAACATCGTTTACATCGTGTTTGGTATTTTGAGGACATACCACCGTGCAATTGCCGCAGAGGATGCAATCCCGTTCCACCACCATGGCCCGGTGATTTTTTACCTCAATGGCCTTTACGGGACATACGCCGATACACTTGCAGCAGTCCTTACAGTTAATGCTTTCAAATTGAAGGATGCCCATATGCTCCCGTCCCCTTTAACCGATCTTAGGTAGGATGCTGGTTCGAAACAGGGTTTCCGCCGTTTCCACCGTAACGCCTAAAAATAGCTTCTCATCCACCTTTACAGAAACGCCGTTTTTACATTCTCCCAGGCAAAACACGGGCAAAATGCTGACCTTCTCGGTCACATTCTCTTGGGCGGCCAACTCTTTGAGCCGCTGAAGAATGGCATAAGAACCCCGTTTGTGGCATGCGCTGCCAATGCATACGGAAATCGTGGTCATGGGAAAACCTCCTAATTTGTTGCGCTTTTGTTCAGTTGTAGCACACGGATTGCATCACAGATGGTTTGTTCCATGGATGAGCGCCCATAGGCATCCACCTGCGCCGCATTTTTAGAGCTATGGCTCAGGCATGCCGGGCCGCCGATGCAGCCGTTTTCGCAAGCCATGCCTTCCACAAAATTCTCTGCCAGCACGCCTTTTTGCGCTTTCAAAAGCGCTGTGCGGCATTCCGCAATGCCGTTGCAGGAAACGGCCTTCAGCTCAAACTGCTCCGGCGTTACCCCCTGCTCTTTGAGCGCCTGTTCAACAGCCCTTGCCAGGCCGCCGCTGCGGGCAAAAATGCGGCCAAAGAACGAGGCATTGTCCAGTTCCGCTTTTCCCATTTGCGTTACATCAATCCCCCGGGCGGAAAACATGGCCTGCATCTCTTCAAACGTAATGGTGTAATCCACAAATTCTTTTGTTTTGGTGTACTTCGTCTCCGCCTTCTTGGCAATGCAGGGGCCGATGAACACCACATGGCAGCTGGGGTCCGTTTCATGGAGCCATTTGGCGATTTGCGCCATAGGGGAAAGATTATGGGAAATATGAGGCGCTAGCGCCGGAAAGTTCTTTTCAATATAATTGACGAACGCCGGGCAGCAGGAAGAGGTAAGAAAGCCTTTCTCCACCAGTTCCTGCGCCTCCATCCAGGCTACCATATCAGCACCCCAGGCCGCCTCCACCACAGCGTGAAAGCCCAATGCCTGAATAGCAGCTACGACCTGCTCCGGCGCAGCCGTTTGATATTGGCTGGCTATAGAGGGCGCTACCACAGCATATACGTGATAATCCTTGTTTTCATGGGAATTGCGAATGAGCGCAATCACCTGGGTGATGCTGGACTTGTCCGTAATTGCCCCAAATGGGCACTGGTAAACACATGCGCCGCAGGAAATGCATTTGCTTTTATCGATCACTGCCTTTTGGGTGTCAGGATCAATGTAAATTGCCTGAGGCTTGCAGGCATTTACGCAGGGGCGGGTATGTTTTACAATTGCTGAATAAGGGCAAACTGCCATGCAGCGCCCGCATTCCACGCACTTGCTTTTATCGATACAGGCATGATGGTTTACAATAGAAATAGCGCCTTTGGGGCAACTATCCTGGCAACGGTGGGCCAGGCAGCCGCGGCATGCTGCAGAAACCTGAATGCCATCCACCGGGCATTCATCGCAGGCAATGGGCAATACGCCCACCACCGTTCCATCCTCTTCACCGCCCAAAGCCATGCCGACACGTTCATTAATGATTGCCCGCTCCTTATAAATGCAGCAACGGAACATGGGCTTGCCGTCAGGTATGATAGTGGTGGCCACCTGCATCAGCTTGGCGCTCGTCAGCTCATCGTTATAGGCAAGCTTGGCCACTTCCCGCAGCACGTTATACTTCATTTTTTGCACATGGGTATCGAACAACAATGCCATATCGCTACTCCTTTTTATCATTCCTCATAATCATGCAGGAAATAAATCATATCCATAAAAATATTATACCGCGGGTTCCCGGAGCGCGTCAATGAAGCCCCAACAGGCCTGATTTTCCAACTCCAGCCTGTTCTTTTATTTGCAGGAAAAAATGCGGTATAAACGGAGTTTATCTCAATCCCAGCCCCAATGGAATATATAATGTTCATGACAAATCGCTTCCAATCCGTTATTATGATAGATACACAGCAAATTTGGAAAGGGTTAAAACCTGTGCATATACGAAAGCTTACTGGGTGTATCGTTTTACAGGCATTCATCATAGTGGCGCTGCTGCTGGTAGGATGCACCCAAACTGCAGCTACCACCATTTGCGATACGGCCTCGCCTTACCACCTTGCCTTAAAAGGCGCCATACCCGGCGCATATGCCATAGAGAATATGACCGCGGAGCAAACCCTTTTTGCATTGAGCGGCAACACCGCGGTGGAAGCGTTTGATGCCCAGGCCCTTCCCCTTCTTCGCCATCACAGCAATCTGTTCTGGTATCCCCAATATACGGCTACCGTAGTACTATTAGTGGACCGGGATCAGGTGGCGCAAACCATATCGGGCTATGGTGATATACGAAACAGTTCCGCCAATGTGTCCATCAGTAGCGATGGGTTGGAAAACCAATTTATATGCGCCGCGCTTTCCTATGCGCTGGACGGGGGGACTTTTGCCCTTGACCAGGGGATCCAGTTTCTCGCCCAATTAAAACAGGAGCAACGTTTGAAGCTGGATGACGCCGATGCGCCTATCCGAATTTTGTTTGATTATCAGGCGGCAGCGCTTCGTAAAGCGGGCGCTAATGTTGAAATCATCGTCCCTGTGGAAGGTACGCTGACCTATACCCGGGGCCTGCTTGCCCAGCAGCCCCTCTCCTTCCCCGCCGATTTCAGCCAGGCCCTCATTGAGGCTGGCCTGCGCCTTCCCGATGGGAGCTGCCTGGAACGCTACTATCCTTCCGATGCGGCATATGCCCGCGCAGCCCTGGTTTCAGATTTTGCTTCCCTCAATACCATGCGGCATACCGTTGCCGCCCGCTTGCGCCGGGAGGTAAATCATTCCCGCATTTATTCTACCGCCGATAACAGGGAACACCACTTGATGGCGCTATCGGCCATTTTCCTGTTCACCCTGTGGTCAGGCCTGGTGGCCTTTCGCGCCATGCACCGGGGCGTGCGCCTGGCAGCAATCTGCAACGGCGCCTTGATCGCAGGCTGGGTATTGCTGCGCGCTTTTAAATATCAAACTTTTGAAATCAGTATACTTACCCGCTATTGCTGGTATGGATTTTATTTATTCCAATTGTGTTTGCCGCTGGTGTTTTTGTATCTTGCCTGTGTAATCGGAAAGCCGGAACAGGATATTCGCCCTCCTAGGTGGTGGTACTGGTTCCTTTTTGCTGCAGTGTTCTTTAACGCCCTGGTATTTACCAACGACCTGCATCAATGGGTGTTTGTTTTTGACCTGAATGGTAATTGGTCCAGAGATTACAGCTATGGCTTTGGGTATGTGCTGGTATGGCTGGATACAGTGGTTCCCATGGTACTGGGCCTGATTTTGCTGCTGAAAAAGTGTAAAAGCAGCCCCCGGCGCAAGGGCATTCTGTTCCCAATCGGCGTGTTTGTGTTGCTGGTAGCGTATGGGCTGGCTTATGTGCTGCGTTTTCAGCTGGTTTGGGAAGGCGATTTTGTCATCACGGTAGGCTTCTTTACCATGCTTTTCTATGAGGTGGCTCTGCATACCGGCCTGATCCCCATCAACACGCGTTACCGGCTGTTGTTTACCACTGCTTCTCTAAACAATGTGCAGATCTTGGACGCCGCATGCAATCCTGTGTTGCTTTCCGCGAAGGCCCGTCCCATCAATGACAGCCTGCGGGCATTGATTTGCCGCCCGGATTTTCGCTCTCCCTATGCACTCACCCAGGACCGTCTATTGTTCGTAAACCCCATTCCCGGGGGAGCTGCGCTGTATGAAAAGGACATGTCCACCCTCCATGCGCTGCAGGAGGAATTACGGGAAACCTCCCGGCGCTTGCGGCGGGCAAATGCTTCCCTTGCCCGGGAAAAGGCCATCCGGGGCGAGAGAGAAGCGCGAAAGGCCCGAGCAGGGCTTATTCAGGAACTTGACGACCTGATCCGAAAAAAGTTGGAGCAAATCCGGCTGCTTTTGCCGCAGCTCAACGAAGCGTCGCTGGCAAAAAGCGCTGCTGCCCGGATCAACCTCCTGGCAGGGTATATCAAGCGGCGTTGTAACCTGATGTTTCTGGGCAAGCAGGCTAAAGACATGGAATGGGAAGAGCTAATCTTCTATCTGGAAGAGGCTGGCGAATTTGCCCAGTTTGCAGAGTTAAATTGCTTCATTCGCTGCGCTGCGTCAGGCCGGGTCCCGTTGGCCCGGGCAACGGCGCTGTATGACTTTTTTTTCGCATTCCTGGAGTGGGCGTTGGACAGCGGCTGCTCTACCATCATTGCGCAGCTCGCCTGCCGGGATGAGCTGCTGTTCACATTGATCCCCTCCACATTCGCATTTCCCTTTGCGGCCGGTAACGAGCTGAATGCTTCCATTTTCAGCCTGGGTGGGGCGATCACCAGCAAAATCCTGGAGGATACCACCAGCGTCAGCCTTTGGTTTGGCCGGGAAGGAGGCCGCCATGACTGATTTGCTTTTGCTGCCGGAATTTCTCCGTCTGTTATTCATCGTGCTCTCAATGGTATGCGTTATCGTCCAGGAGGCGCGGCTGCTGTGCCGGTTATCCCTGTGGTACCAGAAGGATGCCCTGCTGTGGGATGCCCGGGAGTGCTGTTTTACGCTGCATATCGCACTGCTTGCCATGCTATCCGGCACGGCGCAGTATAGTCTTGCAAATGGGAATACCTTTATCCCGGTTTGCGTGCCGCTGCATTTGGCCGCAATTGCCGGCATTGTTGTATGCAGCCTCATCATAAGCAAACGGGAGCGCCGGGCTGCGCCGCTGGCATCCGCCATGGTTTCGCTTTTCACCCTCCCCGGCATGCTGGGCTTTACCAGCGCTTTCTCTCTGCTCTATGGGCTGACGATCCTGTTTTACCTGGTGCGCGGCGTTTCCGGCTGCATCACCGGCTGGCGGCAGCTGCACAAAAGCCTTTCCCTGCTTTCGGTAAAAAACGCCATCGACACGTTGGAGCAAGGCATTTTGTTCTGCGATGAAAGCGGCTATATTTATCTGGCCAACCACCGAATGCTCACGATAATGGAAGAGGTTTCCGGCAAACAGATGCGAAACGGCAAAGAATTTTACGCCTGCCTCCAGCAGTTGACAGTATCCTCCCTATCCACACCTGGGGATCCCCGTGAGGAATTCATCTGCCGGCTTGAAAGTGGCTCCGCCTACTTAATCCTTCTGGAGTTGCAGTTTCACCGCAGGCACACCTATGTTCAGCTCACAGTAACGGATATTACCGAGCAGTGGCAGTTAAGCGAGCAGCTTGCCCAGGAAAACGAGGCGCTCCAAAAGCGCAGCGAAGAATGGAAAGCCCTGTTGGAACATTTGGTGGAGAGCAGCTATGAAGCAGCGGTATTAAGCGAAAAAAGCCGAGTGCATGACCTGCTGGGGCACCGGATCGCCTTATTGCAGCGGAAGCTGCGCTCCGGGGATGCTGAGTATCGCACCGTGTTGCCCTATGTTTCCGGCATGGTGGAGGAGTTATGTGAGGTTCACCCTCTTATGCAGGAAGAACGGTTGACCACCATTGTGGAATCGTTCCGGGAAATTGGCGTGGCCATCCAGATGCAGGGCAGCCTGCCCGATAATAGCGCCGCTGCGCAAGTGTTCGTCAGCATTTTGCAGGAAGCTTCTACAAACGCTGTACGCCACGGATTTGCTACGGAGATTACCGCATCGTTTCTGGAAACCGACGCCGCCTTTGAAATGCAGGTTTCCAACAACGGAGAAGAGCCGGCTGCCGTTTGCGAAGGGGGCGGCATTTCTGGGATGCGCGCCCGGGCTGAGTCGTTGGGCGGAACGCTTGCCATTCAATCGGCTTCCCCCTTTACGGTATCATGTGCTATTAATAAGGAGATGCTTCCATGATAAAGCTATTCATTGTAGATGACCACACCGCGCTGCGGGATTCATTTGCCCATGCCTTTGCGGAAATGGAAGGTTTTCAGGTGGTGGGCAGCATTGCCAATGCCAGCCTGGCCGAACTTTATTGCCGAAAGCTGTGCCCAGATGTCGTCCTCACAGATATTTGCACTGAGAATGAGTCCTCTGGCCTTGCAGCCACAGCACGGCTTAAGGAAGTTTTCCCAAACATCAAGGTGGTGGTGATGACGGGCTTTGATGAAATCTCCTATATTAAGCGTGCCAAAGACGCAGGCGCGGATGCTTTCCTGTACAAAAGCCGCACACTGGACTTTTTTTGCCGGGTCATCCGGGATGTCATGGAAGGAGGCACCTATTTCCCCGAGCCCCGCAAAATCCCTGTGCCTACAGGAGAGGCGCCGTTAACCGACCGGGAGATGGACATCCTGCTGCTGCTATGCAAAAACAAATCCCGCAAGGAGATTGCCGCCGAATTATTCATCAGCGAAAGTACCGTGAAACGCCATGTGGAAAATATGTTGGCCAAAACAGGATTTTCCAATTCGGTAGAACTGGCATTTTACATGATTACCAACGGATGGATTAATCCCAAATATTGATCTACTACATAACACTCACCTTAGCAGGCCAAAATGGCCTGCTTTTTTATTAAGTTGATACCCTGTGGCCCATGCGAAAAATATCCAGGCTATTATACTTTATAAAGTAGAGGTTTTGTTTCACCTTGCGTTTATTGCAATCTTGCCCCATAAATTAAGGGCAAAAAACGATTGTTCCCTTTCATCTGCCAGGAGAGGAAGCTTGTTATGCAAACCATTGTTTTAATCATGAAGCGTAAGTCTTTTGCTCAAAGCCTGATGCGCTTGATGGCGGAGGAAAAGGATATTCAGCTGTTTTTCCAACCGGACTATGCGGACGCGGACATGGCCATCCGTGGCTACGGCGCCAAATGTGCCCTGATCGAGGTGGCCGAAAATGAAGAATATGGTATGGACTATTGCTTGGCCCTGTGCGGCTGGCTGCAAAAAGAAACCCCGGAATGCAAGCTGCTGCTCATGTGCCCTGAAAGCGATACGGAATGCGTAGAGGCCGCCATTGCAGCAAAACGCAGCAATCAAATCAGCGATTTTATTTTTTATGATACCAGTTTGGAATACCTGGTTTCCAAGCTTCTCTCTCTATAAAGGCGCATAGCAAGCCCTTTGGGGATAGGAAATCGTAGCCAGCAAATATGCTGACAAAAACTTTATTCCAGAATACAACCGTTGAAACCCGCAGCTGCGGTTTTCATAGCAACTAAGGAACAAGTGAATGGAGGAAGAGGAGGAGGATTATGGCTTTTTGTACAAATTGCGGCGCACAGCTTCCTGATGGATCAAAATTCTGCACCAACTGCGGAACGAAATTTGAGGCCCCTAAGCTTGTGCAGGAAATGCCTGTAGCCCCAGAGCAAGTTATTTCCGCATCTGCTGGCGAAGCATCGGAAATTCCTAGCCAGGGGAATACACCTGTCCAGAGCAGTTACACGCCCGCACAGGGTACCTATCAGGGGGGGCAGCAGCAAAGCTACACCCCGCCTGCACAGCAGCAGAGCTATACACCGCCTGCACAACAGCAAAGCTATACACCGCCTGCACAGCAGCAAAGCTATACACCGCCTGCACAGCAGCAGAGCTACACCCCGCCTGCGCAACAGCAAAGCTATACACCGCCTGCACAGCAGCAAAGCTACACCCCGCCTGTACAGCAACAGAACCATCAGGCTTCGGGCGGATATCAGGCGCCCCAAGCAGGCGCGCAGGGATATTCCGCTCAACCGGCCTATGCTCCTGCAGCAAAAGCGCCGAAGGAAAAGAAGCCCGTCAATAAAAAGCTATTGTTTATCATCGGCGGCGCTGCGCTTGCGGTAATATTGGCAGTTGTTTTGATCCTGGTGCTTACCGGTAAGGATAATGGCGCATCGGCTTCCAGGGACCCTAATCTCGGCATTTATAATGCGGCTACCGCAGAAATGTGGGGGATGGAAATGGAAGTCAGTGACCTTTGGACAAATGGATTTAGCATTGAGCTTAAAGAGAAAGGCAAATGCTCCCTAAATATTGACGGTACAACAGCCAACGGCAAATGGACACTGGAGGGTGATAGCTTCCATGTAAAGGGAGGCGGCGTTGATTGTGACGGCACACTTTCCAAAGGTACAATGGTTCTAGAAGATGTGCTGGGCATGGGTGTTACGCTAACCTTTGAAAAAG
>JAEXFV010000087.1 GCA_023451115.1 Bacillota bacterium | reverse complement strand
ACTTTATCACAAGCGTGCTGGATCGCGCTCTGGTAGACCGGGTGCTGACCGTTTCCAGCGAGGAAGCCTATGATGGCGTACGTATGTTGATGCACAAAGAGGGTTTGTTCTGCGGCATCAGCAGCGGCGCCGCCTGTATGGCCGCGCTGCAGCTGGCGTGTGACCCTGCCTATGCAGGCAAAACCATTGTGGCCCTGCTGCCGGACACGGGAGAACGCTATCTCAGCACCGGCGTGTTCCATTAAATTTGGCACAGCGTGGCGTTGCAGCAGCTGGGGGAATAAGGGTATTTTCTGCGGGCAAATCAATGAAAAGGAAAACAGGAAGGAGAGCGCTATGAAAAACATCGGTTACTACAATGGCCAGTTTGGCCAGCGGGACCAGCTTGGCATCCCTATGGATGACAGAGGTTGTTATTTTGGCGATGGGGTATACGAAGCCCTGTATGTGAGGAATCACATTCCCTTTGCCCTAGAGGACCATTTGGACAGATTGTTTCTCAGCCTGGATGAAATGCGCATTGCGGCTCCCCTGTCACGGGAAAAACTGGCGGAGGTGATTCATCAGGCTGCACAACGGGAAGAGGGAAAGGAGTTTATGCTGTATTTCCAGATCACCCGGGGCACTTATCCCAGAGTACACGCTTTTCCGCCCCGGGATGTGAAAGCAAACCTGATGTTGTTCACCTGCGACCATGGCTTGGAGAATGTGGAAGTTCCCGTTTCCCTTATTACCCAGCCGGATACCCGTTGGCTGCACTGCAATATCAAATCCCTTAACCTGATCCCCAGCGTACTGGCCAGTCAAAAGGCGGCGGAAGCGGGATGCTATGAGGCTATATTCCATCGGGACGGTGTAGTGACGGAGTGCGCATCTTCCAATTTGCTGATTGTAGAAAACGGGGTGCTGCGTACCGCGCCATTGTCCAACCTGCTGCTGGCGGGAGTCACCCGCAAACATCTGTTGGAACTGGCGCGAAAGCTGGAGATCCCGGTACTGGAGCAGGCTTTTACCCTGGAAGAAATGATGACAGCAGACGAGGTAATGGTGAGCAACACCGTTTCCCATGGCCTGCTGGCCAAAGAAATCGATGGCAAGCCCGTAGGAGGCAAAGCGCCTGAGTTGGTCCGCGCCCTGCAGCAGGCTTATCGGGAAAAAGTAGCGGGGGAATGCGGCGCGTAATCTGCCTTAGCAAAGAAACTTATCGTTCACAAAGGGCTATGGAACATGGGCTGCATGTTCCATAGCCCTGATTGTTTGATTTTCCCTGGAACCTTTTGGCTTTGGGGATTTCAAAATGACTCTATGCCAAAGCAGCTTCCTTATCCGCCGTTATTTTTGCTGTAACGCTGCAGCCACAAAGCCACGGAACACAGGGTGGGCAGCGTCTGGGCGGGAGGTGAATTCGGGGTGAAACTGTACGCCGATAAAGAAAGGATGCCCGGGCAACTCAACGATTTCTGCCAGGCCCCGCTCTTTGTTCCAGCCCGTAAAGCGTAGCCCAGCCTGCTCCAAATCCGGCACAAAAAAGTTGTTGATTTCATACCGGTGGCGGTGGCGCTCACGGATTTCCCGCCTGCCATAAAGCCGGTACGCCAGAGAACCCTCTTTGAGCTCACAAGGGTATCCCCCCAGGCGCAGCGTGCCCCCCAGCTTGTTCAGGTTGTTAATCTGGTCTGGCATCAAATCCACTACGGGGTGGGTGGTGCCAGGAGTTACTTCAGCGGAGTGGGCGTCCTTCCAGCCCAATACGCTTCTTGCGTATTCCACTACGGCCATCTGCATGCCCAGGCAAATTCCCAGGAAGGGGATGCCCCGTGCCCGGGCGTAATGAATAGCAGCCATCTTGCCTTCCAATCCCCGTTCGCCAAAGCCGCCCGGCACCAGTATGCCCTGTACGCCCTGCAGCAGCGTCTGGGCCCCCTGCCGCTCCACCTCTTCCGCCGCAATCCAGCGGATGGCTACTGTGGCCTCGTTGGCAATGCCGCCATGGTGTAACGACTCTACGATGGATAAGTATGCGTCATGCAGTTCCACATATTTGCCTACAATTGCAATCTCACATTGGTGCACCGGGTGCAGCTCCCGCTCCACCATAGCAGTCCATGCAGTCAGGTCCGGCACCCTGTCCTCCAGCAACAGGTGGCGGCATACGGCTTTGCACAGGCCGTTTTGCTCCAGCATCAGCGGTACTTCATATAGAGAACGGGCGTTGAGGTTTTCAATTACATCGCTTTCCGCAATGTTGCAAAACAGGCCGATCTTCCGCCGAATTTCAGGCGATACGGGCCGGTCGGCCCGGCAAACCAAAACGTCCGGTTGGATGCCGATGGACAATAACTCTTTTACCGAATGCTGGGTAGGCTTGGATTTCAATTCCCCTGCTGCGGCAATATATGGGATTAACGTCACATGAACAAAAGCGCAGTCTCCAGGTTTGCTCTCCACCTTCATCTGGCGGATAGCCTCTAAAAAGGGCTGACTTTCGATGTCGCCTACGGTGCCCCCAATTTCTACAATCAACACATCGGGCTTCTGCCGTTCCATCACCCGGCGTACTCTGGCCTTGATTTCGTCTGTAATATGGGGAATTACCTGCACCGTTCCACCATGGTAACCGCCGGCACGTTCCCGTTCGATTACAGAAGAGTATACCTGGCCGGTGGTGGTGTTGTTGATGCGGGCCAGCTGTTCATTGATAAACCGCTCATAATGGCCTACATCCAGGTCGGTTTCCGCTCCATCGTCCGTTACATATACTTCGCCGTGCTGATATGGGTTCATGGTGCCTGGGTCTACGTTAAGATAAGGATCCAGCTTGCAGATGGATACCCTATATCCCCGGCTTTTGAGCAGGCGTCCCAGCCCCGCTGCCGTAATCCCTTTGCCCAGGGATGATACCACGCCTCCTGTAATGAATACCAGCTTTGTCATTGTTTCCTCCTCCAAACCGTCAAAAATAAAAAACAAAAACGCCTCCTGCTGCAGGAGGCGCATCTTGCCAAATTGGGTGCCCTTGCTAGTATAGCATTCCCTCCTTTTTTCATGCAAGAGGATTTTTAATTTTTTATGAAGGCGATGGGTATGCTGATTTTGCCAGATAGAATATGGTGCAAGGCAAAATTTTTTTTCTCTGCTCTGGACAATATAAAATACTGTGGCATACTAGAAACATCCCAGGAAAAGAGGGGTTGTATTCATGAGTGAAAAACCGCAGAATGCGGAACAAAATGGCAATCAGAATAAACCGAAAAAAAAGCGCCGCTGGTGGGCCTGGGGCCTTGCTATGTTGGGCGTTGCACTGCTGTTGGTAGCAGGGCGGTATTTATATGTGATGTTTTGGGACCCTATGAGCGCCTTCCAAACGCCTAAACCGGTGGTTACCCCTACTGCGCCTGCCCCAACGCCGGAGCCAGGCGAGCCTACTCCCGAGCCCACGCCTACCTTATCGCCGGAAGAACTGCTCAAACAGGAAGCGGACCTGGCCTTTATGAAAAACCGGGTCAACATCCTGATGCTGGGGTGGGACCAAAGCCCGGAACGGGAGGATGAGGACAGCGAATTATACCGGGACGAAAATAATAATTACCGTTCCGATGTAATCATGCTGCTCACCGTGAATTTTGATGATAAAACTGTGGATTTGATTTCTATCCCCCGGGATACCTACGCGCCTATATATAATACCAAAGGCCGTTGGAAGATCAACGCGGCTTTTGCCAAAGGTGGCAGCGCCGAAGGAGATGGGTTTGCTTATGCGATGCATACCGTGAGCGACCTGCTGGGCGTGCCCATCGATTATTATGCGGGGGTGGATATGTCCGGCCTCAAAGCAGTGGTGGATGCCATGGGCGGAGTGGATTATGATGTTGATGTGAAGATCACCCTCAACGGCCGGGTGCTGGAGGAAGGGTATCAGCACTTGGACGGCCAGCAAGTGCTGGATTACTGCCGTGCCCGTAAACATATTACGGGCACCAACAGCAAAGGCGCAAATTCCGATGTGGGCAGGGCGGATCGGCAGCAGCGCATGCTGTTTGCCATATTTGAACAGCTCAAAAGCAAAAACCAGTTGGTGAATATTCCTAAAATCTATGCTTCCGTGCAGGATAAAATCTATACCAACCTGAATTCCGAGCAAATTGCCGCTATGGCAGTATTTGCTATGAATGTGAATTCCCAGGATCTGCGCCGGCATACGTTGGAGGGGGCGTATGTGAACGATGTGTATAACGCCTCCTTCTACGTGCTCAAAAACAGCAAGCTGGAAGAGTTGGTAAAAGAGGTTTTTGGTATCGACATCAAAACAAACCCCCGCTACGATCTCTCTTATGTCAAGGCGGATAAGGCAGCCCAGTCCGCCCTGTCCTATGTGGAGGGGGCGGATTATCTCCTATCCATCCTTTCGGTGCAGGTGGACGCCAGTGGGGCATATACTGGAGATTCTGCGGAAGTGGCGGATGTGGCGGCTGCGATGTCTGCCGCCAACAATGTAGCCCAGCGCAAAGCAAGCGCTGGTGCGACTCAGGATGCCTTAGATCGGATTTTGGATGAAGCCCTGGATGAAGGGGCGATCGAAAGCGCGCAGGAGCAACTGCAGCAGGCAATGTATATCCTGTGCATACGCTATGGCATTACCCAGGCCCATGTGCCCAAGAGTGCGGTGCCCAGGGCGTTCTACGATTTGCTGCCCCCAGCTGCCCCAACGCCTGTGCCGCAAACGGAGCAGCCGGAAACAGAATTGGCAGAAGAACGGCAAGGGGAAAATGACCAAGTGGATCCGGAGGCCATGGATCCGGAGCAAGCGGCATAGGCCTGGGAGTGGGCAACAATAAAAGCCTGGGGGATTTTTCTCCAGGCTTTTGGTATTTCCGTTATCTTTTGCATCCTTGGTTATATGGCGTTTGGCCTTGGCCACCCTTTGCAAACTTGGAGCTAGCAGAATTGCGAAAATGTGATATGCCCCATCCCCAGGGCGTTGGCTGCCTTACTTTTTGTATTTTTTAATGGCAAGGGCAATTTCCAACAGCAGCCGGCGCTGTCTGTCGTCCAGGCTCTGGATGGTATTGGAAAGCTCACAAAGCATATAGTCCTCTTGAACCGGGGTTACGCCGGTAATCAGCTCCGTCAACTCACAGTGCAATACATCCGAGATACGGGCCAGCGTATCCAAATTGATTTTCGTTACGCCGCGCTCCAGCTGGCTGATATATCCTACGGATACACCCATTTTTTCCGCCAGCATGTCCTGCGTTTGGCTGGCGTCTTTTCGCTTTTGTTTGATTCGCTGCCCGATTGCCCGGTAATCTATTTTCATTTTTATCCACCTAGGCGTTTTTATGGACGCTTCCTTACCGACTGCGTAGCTAGATGTCAAACGTTCCCAATTTCCTCTTCTTTACCAGTTTATTCGGAAAAGGGAAATTTATACAGATTACCATAACTGCAATTCAAGCTATTGCTGTGAATTGTTATAAAATACCATCCAAGTAATAGATGCATACAAATAGTACTTATTCTGATCTATTCTCATCACACTCCTGTTTATTCAACCTGGCCACAATGATAGCGCTGATGGCTGTAATCGCGATGATAGCAATGCCGGAAACGAGGAACCAGTATGCCACCCCCTCTGCCTGGGCGGCAGGCCCTGCCATCAGCAAACCCAAGGGCATTGCAAAGCTCATCAGGCTGGATATAAGGGAAAAAGCCCGTCCTTGGGCTTCCTGGGGAATGGTGCGCTGCAGATACGCCATATACGGGATGTTATATAGGTTTCCGCTGGCCCCCATTCCCATGCAAAGCAGGGCAAATGCCCAAAACCAGGAAAGATGCAGCGGCAAAATTCCACATAACAAGCTGGTCAGCCCCAAGCCGAACAAAGCCAGATGAATGGTGCGAAACTGGGATTTGATTTCTCCTCTGATGCTTACCAGCCCTGCGCACAGCATCATTCCCCCGGCGTAAGCCAGCTCAATTATGCTGGCATGCCAGGCGGTACCGGACAGCGCCGTGGTCATCAGGGGATACAAAGAGGATAATGGCAGGTAAAACAGCATGGAGAAAGTAGCCGCCAGAGTAATCACACACAAAGGCCGATCCCGTAAAAACACTTTCGCCCCTTCTTTCATCTCCTGGAAAAAATGGGGAATTTGGTGGGCTTGTTTGGGGGGGTCAGGGATGGGGGTTGCCGCCACCGTAGCGCTGGCCGCAATGGCGCCCACCACATCGCTGAGCATGATAATTGGCAAAGGAAAGGCTGCGTATAGTGCCGCCCCCAGCACAGGCCCCAGCATAAAGGAGCCGGATTGTAAAAACTGATTGACCCCGTTTACCCGGACCAGTTGCTCCGGGGGCACCAGCATGGGCACCGCTGCCTGTATTGCAGGGCGGTGGAACAGTTCTCCTACTGCCCGGAGCCCCAGCACCACATAGGCGGCCCAGTAAGGGGGCGTTCCCGCTAAAAACAGCAGCGCAAACACTGCCGCTACGGCGCCAATAAACAGATCTGCCCCCATAATCACCCATTTGCGCTTCATCCGGTCAATCCAAACGCCTGCAAAAGGGCCTAGCAACAGCTGCGGCAAAAAAGCCACCAGCCCTGCAATTGACAATACCATAGGGGAGTCGGTTTCGCTTGCAAGCCACCAAATCAGGGCGAACTGGGCTGCAGAGCTGCCGATGAGGGAAAATGCCTGCCCCGCAGCAATGGTATAAAAATTCCGCTTCCAGTGGAGGTAGGGGCCGTCTCCCTTGGGGGATGGGGCGCCTGCGACATGCTGTGCCATATGATATGATCCTTTCAAAACGTTATGATGCGGCGACCCTGCTTGCCCTGTGGGTTGCCAGGGTGTTATCAGGGTGTTTGTTATCAGGGTGGCCAAGGCTGCCTTCTCCTTATTCCCGTTTCGTCAGGGCGAGAAGGAATTGCGGTTCCAGGAGTGCCCATTATATATGGTCTTTTTGCAAAAGGCAAGAAAAACAGAGATTGCAGTCATAATAACGTTTCTTGGAAACGCCCGTATGGACGCCGTTTCGACAATATCCCATGTCAAATCCTTGCGTTTTGTCCCATTTATGTTACAATCCATATATAATATTACATGTTTCCATTTATTTTTTTACATTACTAGCTTTGTGAAAAATTTGTTAAAATATTATCAATACGGTTTCCATTATTTAAGGGGTTGAGGAGGTTTTCATGAGTAAGAAGCTGGATTATGGCGTGATAGACGCCATCTTGCAGGAGCACGGCTGTGCAGCGCAAAACATGATCGCAATCCTGCAGGACGTACAGGAGCACTACCGCTATTTGCCGGAGGAAGTATTTCCATATTTATCGAAAAAGTTAGGCGTAGGGGAAGCCCGTTTGTATAGTGTGGCTACATTCTACGAGAACTTTTCGTTGGAACCCAAAGGCACTTATGTCATTAAAGTATGTGACGGCACGGCATGTCATGTGCGCAAATCCATTCCTATTCTGGAGCGCCTGCGTCAGGAATTGGGGCTGAGCGAAGACAAGGCTACTACAGACGACCAAATGTTTACCGTAGAAACGGTAAGCTGCCTGGGCGCTTGCGGCCTGGCGCCGGTTTTAACCGTAAACGACAAGGTTTATCCGTCCATGACGCCGGATAAGGCCAGCAGCCTGATTGCTGCCTTGAGGGAGAAGGAGGAGCACTGACATGATCAAAGACCGGAATGAATTGGCTGCTCTGCGCCAAACGTATGAAGCTGCTTTTGAAAGCCAGAAGGTGAAAATCCTGGTTTGTGCCGGTACCGGCTGTGTGGCAGGCGGCTCTCTGGATATTTACGCCCGCCTGCAGCAGCAGATAGAAGCCCGCGGCTTAAACTGCCAGGTTTGCTTGGAAAAAGAACCCCACTCCCATGGAGATGGCATTGCCTTGAAAAAAAGCGGCTGCCATGGCTTTTGTGAAATGGGCCCTTTGGTGCGGATTGAGCCTTGGGGATATCTTTACACCAAAGTTAAGGTGGATGACTGTGAGGAAATCGTAGAGAAAACCGTAATTGGCGGAGAGTTTATCCAACGCCTGGGATACCATAAACAAGGCGAGGTGGTAAAACGCCAGGAAGACATTCCTTTTTATAAAAAGCAAACCCGTCTGGTGCTGGAGCACTGCGGCCATATCGATGCGACATCGTTGGAGGAATATCTGGCCATTGGCGGTTATGCTGCCTTTGAAAAGGCGTTGTTTGACATGCAGCCCCAGGATGTCATCAGGGAAATCGAAGAAAGCGCTTTGCGGGGCCGGGGCGGCGGCGGTTATCCCACCGGCCGAAAATGGGCGCAGGTGGCGCGGCAGCAGGCGGATCAGAAATATATTGTATGTATTGGCGACGAGGGCGACCCCGGCGCGTTTATGGACCGCAGCATTATGGAGGGAGATCCCCACCGCATGCTGGAGGGCATGATGATTGCAGGCATTGCCTGTGGCGCCACAGAGGGATATATTTACGTGCGCGCAGAATACCCGCTGGCAGTGGGCAGGCTCAGGCGAGCCATTGAGCAGGATCTGGAAGCTGGCTTGCTGGGCAAAAATATTCTGGGCTCTGGCAAGGATTTCAACCTGCACATCAACCGGGGCGCAGGCGCATTTGTGTGCGGCGAGGGCAGCGCGCTTACCGCTTCCATCGAAGGCAAGCGGGGCATGCCCCGAGTGAAGCCTCCCCGCACAGTGGAGCAGGGCTTGTTTGCCAAACCCACTGTGCTCAACAATGTAGAGACCTTTGCCAATGTCCCCTCCATTATCAAAAACGGCGCAAGCTGGTTTAAGGGGATCGGCACGGGAAAAAGCCCCGGCACCAAGGCCTTTGCCCTGACAGGGAATATCAGCAACACCGGCCTGATCGAAGTGCCCATGGGTACCACGCTGCGCGAGGTGATTTTTGACATCGGCGGCGGCATGCGGGGCGGAGCGGAGTTTAAAGCGGTGCAGATCGGCGGGCCCTCCGGTGGCTGCTTAACCAAGAAACACCTGGATTTGCCTTTGGATTTTGACTCGCTGAAGAAGGCAGGGGCCATGATTGGTTCCGGCGGCCTGGTGGTGATGGATGAGCACACCTGCATGGTAGAGGTGGCCCGGTTCTTTATGAACTTCACCCAAAATGAGAGCTGCGGCAAATGCGTTCCTTGCCGGGAGGGCACCAAGCGTATGCTGGAAGTGCTGGAGCGTATTGTGGCGGGCAAAGGCGAGGAAGCGGATATTGACCTGTTGCTGGAGCTGGCGGATACTATTTCTGCCACCGCGCTTTGCGGCCTGGGCAAAACCGCGGGCTTCCCTGTGGTGAGCACCATCAACAATTTCCGGGAAGAATATTTGGCCCATGTGCGGGATAAACGATGCCCCACCGGCAACTGCAAAAAGCTGGTGCGCTATGTGATCGACCATGACCTGTGCCGGGGCTGTTCCAAGTGCGCCCGTTCCTGCCCGGCAGGCGCGATTGAAGGAAAAATTCGGGAGAAGTTTACCATCAACCAGGATAAATGCATCAAATGCGGCGCTTGCGTGGAAAATTGCACGTTCAAAGCCATTCAACAGGAGGCGTAAGGTATGAGCTCAACATGGATGACCATTGATAATATCCCTGTGGAACTCCACGGAGATGAAAAAAACCTGCTGGACGTGATCCGCGCCTCCGGCATTGATCTGCCAACATTCTGCTATTATTCGGAGCTTTCCGTGTATGGCGCCTGCCGTATGTGCATGGTGGAGGATGAATGGGGCAACATGCAGGCTGCCTGCTCCACACCGCCAAAGGCTGGCATGGTGATTTACACCAACACCTCCAAACTGCGTAAATACCGCAAGAACATTCTGGAGCTGTTGTTGGCCAACCATTGCCGGGATTGCACCACCTGTGAAAAAAGCAACGACTGTAAGCTCCAGGAGTTGGCCAAGCGCTTCCACATCACTGGGGTGCGCTTCCCCAACGGGCAGCAACAGCCCAAGCTGGATACGTCCTCCAAATGCATTACCATCGACCACAGCAAATGCATCCTGTGTGGTGACTGTGTGCGGGTATGCGACGAGGTGCAGCATGTAGGGGCCATTGATTTTGCATTCCGTGGCTCCAAAATGAAGGTATCCCCGGCATTTGGCAGGCCCATCGGGGAAACCGCCTGCGTAGGCTGCGGCCAGTGCGCGGCAGTGTGCCCCACCGGGGCCATCGTGGTAAAAAAAGATACCGAGCGCCTTTGGAAGGACTTGGCGGATAAAGGCGTAAAAGTGGTAGTGCAAATTGCTCCCGCAGTGCGGGTAGGCGTTGGAAAAGCCCTGGGAGAGCCGGATGGCAATCTGGCCATGGGCAAGCTCATTGCAAGCCTGCGTCGTATGGGCTTTGATGAGATTTTCGATACCTCTACCGGCGCGGATTTGACGGTGCTGGAGGAAAGCAATGAGTTTTTAAACCGCCTGAACAAAGGCGAGCGGCTGCCCCTGTTTACCTCCTGCTGCCCTGCCTGGGTGCGTTATGCAGAGAGCAAGTACCCTGAGCTTTTGCCCAATATTTCCACCTGCCGTTCCCCCATGCAGATGTTTGCGGCAGTGCTCAAAGAGCATTTTTCCCATTCCTCCCGCCGGGTAGTGTCTGTGGCTGTCATGCCCTGTACGGCGAAAAAATTTGAGGCGGCGCGGGATGAGTTCCAAAATGCCGATGGCGTCCCCTATGTGGATTACGTGATCACAACCCAGGAGCTGGTCCAGATGATCGGGGAAAGCGGCATTGTGTTTGATGAAATCGAGCCCGAAGCGGTAAGCATGCCCTTTGGCATGATGAGCGGCGCGGGGGTAATCTTTGGTGTTACCGGCGGCGTTACCGAGGCGGTGCTGCGCCGGGTCAGCGATGATAAATCCCCTGGCGCCCTCAAGGCGTTGGCCCTGTCCGGCGTGCGGGGCATGGAAGGCGTGAAGGAGTTCGC
>JAEXFV010000044.1 GCA_023451115.1 Bacillota bacterium | reverse complement strand
AAAAAGCCCCACCCACACTGTGGGCAGGGCAAAAAGCATTATGAAAAAAGCGCCCCGGCGGCAAGGCCAAATTCAGTTACCCGACTGCGCTGCCATACACCTCAAACGTGTCCGCATCCACATAATACGCAGTGCTGTCCGGATCCGCTGCATTCAGCGTCACCCGGTATAAATCGCCGGTAATCACGGCTACTGTTCCGCCCTTCAAAGGCTGCACCGCCACGGATGCATCCTCCTCCAGGGTCATTTGCGGCTGCACCGCCTGCTCTTGCTCCATTTCCAGCGCTGCCAGCACTGCCTCCAGCGCCTGCTGGCCACAAGCATTTTCCGGGGCTGCCATCCCCAACAGGGGGCCTTCCCCATAAGGCATATCGCCCAGGCTTCCACCGGCTGCGCCGCTGTCTATGTCGGCCTTTTCTTCTCCACCAGCGCCGCTTACAGCGCCGCTGCTGTTGCTGCTGGTTACGCAATCGGTCTGCGGGCTGCTGCTTTCCATAGGCGTCTGGTCAATTACATCCGCTGCGGCAGGTTCCTCCATTGCAGCCTCCGGCAATGCCGCATCCCGGGCCACAGCGCTTTCTTCCTGGCCAATTTCCTCTTCGGCGGAAGACTCAAAGGAGTAAGCCGCGGCGGCAGGCGCTTGCGCGGGAGCCTCCATTGCCGCGGGAGCGGCTGAGTTTGCGCCCCAGCCAATGTTTAGCATTTTCATCCCCACCACCAGCACCACCAGTGCAGCAGCCGCACAGGCATAGGGCGCCAGCTTGCGGTAAAGGGGCCGCGGGCGTTCCTCCTTCTGCGGAGATGCAAATTCCAGCAGCCCTTGTGGATGGGCTGGCGCCTGGGCTGCTTTTTCTAAAATTTCCGCCTTCCAGCTATCAAAAGGCAGCGCCGCGTTTTCCGCCTTGGCAGCGGATTTTAGCAACTCGTCAAAATGCTGTTCCTGTTCAAGCTTCACGCAGCGCGCCTCCCTTCTCCAGTGTTTTTTTCAGCAGATCCCTGCCCCGGGCCATGCGGGATTTCAGGGTGCCTTCGGACATCCCCAGCAATTCAGCAATGCTGTGGTAGTCCATTTCGGCGAAATAATAAAGCAAAATGGGCTGCCGGTACTTCTCCGGCAACGTCTCCACCGATTGCCGCACCAGCGTGCGTTCCTCAGCGTGGATGGCGGTTTGCTCCGGGCCAGGAGCCTCATCCGCCTCCGTGGCGCCAGCATCCTCCACAGGCACCAGCCGCTTATTGCGCCTGAGCCCATCAATGCTGCTGTTCACCGCCGCCCGATAGAGCCAAGCACGGCATTGCTCATCCGTCATCTCTTCCAGGGTAGCCATGTGCTGGAATGCCCGCAAAAACACGTTTTGCATGGCCTCCTTGGCCGCCTCCCCGTCCCGGGATACGCCGTATGCCGCCCAATATACGGTTTTCGCATGCGCCTCATAGAGGGCATCGAAGTCTCGTTTTGGCATTTACCCTTCTCCCATCTGTTATACGCAATACATATGCTGCCGGTTCCATTATACAGGAACAAATGCAGAAGGGCAAATGGGGGAATATCTTCCACGGCAAAGAGGCAAAGGAGGTTACTCCGCCACCTGGTTCACCACACCGCAAAACAGCACCTGATCGCCGCCGTCATAGGTGTTTCCATACAGCACAAAGGCGAAAGGCCTGTCGCAAATCATAGAAAACGGCTCGGTGGGCTGGGGCATAGCCGCCCCTGCCGCCGCCATCACCGTTACTGCAGCGGCAGTGGTGCCTTTTTCGTCCACACGGATCATGGCCTTTTGTACTGCCTGGGCCAGGTAAGCGCTTTCGCCCTGGATCAGCCCGGTAAGCGGCAGGGTTTCCGGGTCAAACAAGGGTACTCCTAAAGCGGAAAGAGCGTCCATCAGATCCATAGCGTCACTTTCTATGGTAAAGCGGGGCAGCTTCAATGTGCCGGTGGCATAAATGGCGTCCTGCCGGATTTCCTGAAAATAGCCTTCCGTCATGGACTGCAGCAGCGCCCTGGCATCCCCGTCCTTGGGCAAAAGGATCATCAACCCGCCGCCGGTTTGAAACCGCAGCGGCATGGCCTGCAGCAGGTCGTCCTCATAATAGGTGAGGTTGTCCCCTTCCCGCAGCATAAAGTGGGCCTGCTGCTCTCCCCCGGGGCTATGGAATATGCCCGTTTGGGTCTCGCTTGCATCAAACTCCCAGTCCCACCGGTCAGAAAAATAAATGGCGTTCGCAATTGCAGCCAGGGTTTCAGGGGGGAATTTCTGCACAATGTGTTCAATCAATCCCTGGGTATGCTGGCTGGCCCATTGGTTCACCGCATCCACAGCGGCGGGGTCGTCAAAGTCCACATTCATCGCCTCTCCCCGGTAATAATCCCGGAAGGCCTGTGCAAAACTCTGATTCAGCGCCTTATCCTGGTCCACAAATACGGCGTTGGCAATTTGCAGCGGGTCATGCACCTGGTAGAACCAGCTGTCATCATACGCCGGGTCGTCCTTGGCAGACGCCTGTTCCTCCGCCATCCAGTCCTTCTCCCGCTGGTTGGTCAGGCCATACAGCATACGGGAAGCCGCCTGGTTCATCTGCTCAGGGGTAATCCCAGCCGCCCCCAGCGCTTCCAGCAGTGCAGGGCGGTAGGCCTCGTCCGTAGCGTTTAGCAGGGCCGCCAGGGGCAGCCATACGGAGTAGGGCGAGCAAATCAGGTTGTCCGCCTCTCCCGTTTTCTCCAGCAAAGCCCGGGTAAAGCGGAATGCAAACCCATTGGCGCCTTTTGCTGCGGCTTGTGCGCTTTGCTCCTTTTCCCCATATTCCGGGGCGATCAACGGCTGGGCGTCCTGCAAGGCAAGCAGTGTCACCGCCTGCCCATTGCCAAAGGCTGTTTGGGTGGGCGCGGGCAGCTGCTGGGAAACCGGGGTGCAGCCCAGCACGCTCCCTCCCAGCAGGCACAGCCCCAGGGCAAGGGCCGCCGCTTTTTGCAACGTTGATTGTTTCACCCGTGTTTCCTCCTCATTTGCCGTTTTTACGGTTCCTTACCCTTTTAACGCAGGCAAACGCGGCGGGGTTCCAAAAAAATATCGGAGCCAATGTTTTGGCCGTTTTCACAGCGGCATGGGCAGCGCCATTCAGGCGGCCCCATCATTTTTTAAAGGGGAAACCGGCTCGCCATGTATGGAGCGCTTTCCCTTGGGTATACTATGCTCGAACAATCTGCTCCCAAAGCGCAACGCCTACGGGGGCAAATCTAAGGAGGCAAACCTATGAAACGGAGCATACTGCTATTCCTCGCCTTGGCGCTGGCCCTGATGGCGCTGGCCGCAGGTTGCACCAACGAACCAACCCCTTCCCCTTCGCCCTCTGCCGCCCTTCCCTCGGACAACGGCGCGGGAACAACCCCGGGAACTGGTACTACCCCCGGCACGGGTGCCAATTCCGGCAACGATTTGACGGGCGCTGCTACCATTCCGGATTTTGCAGAAGGCACTGAGGTGGATCAAAGCGATCTGCCGGAAATCAAGTCCGCTTTGCAGGAACGTTATGAAGGCGCTACCATCACCCGCATCACCCATGCCATGCACAACGGCAGGCAGGCCTATAGTGTGGAATACGAAGCACAGGACGGCACCATCTCCACCGTATACATGGGACCTGACGCCAGCTTCCTGGAAGATGGCGCAGCAGGTGCTGGCGGCACCGGCACCGCAGGCGGCGATACCGGTACCGGCGGGGCAGGCGCTGGCGGCACGGGCACAGCAGGTGGTAACACCGGCACCGGCACCGGTACGTCAGGCGCTACGGGCACTCCATAACGGCAAACCGATTTTAACAGCAAAAGGCTCCCTTGGCAAAAGCCAAGGGAGCCAAACTGTTTTGAGGGCTGGATTATGGAATAACCGCCATAGCCGACAACAGGGAAGGCACGCAGGCATAAAGCATGTTTCGTTCCTCCTGGGTAGGGGGCAACAAGTCGGGCACCATAATGGTTTTCGCCCCTGCCCGGTAAGACGCCAGAATGCCCCGCTTGGAATCCTCCAGCACAAAGCTATCTTCCGGGGCTACTCCTAGCTCCTGGCAGGCCCTAAGAAAAATATCCGGCTCCGGTTTGCCCCGCGCAATCATATCACCGCTGATTAACACATCAAAGCGTTCCATAATGCCCGCATCTTTTAGGCTATACTCCATCCGCGGCCGGGCGGAGGACGTGGCGACTGCGGTTGCATATCCTTTTTTGTCCAGGTCATCCAGCAGCTCATACAAGCCAATTTTTACCGGAATGCCCCAGCGGCTCATATACGCCTTGGCATGGCTGTTGGTATCCTCCAGCGCCCTGTCATAATCAAAGGCGTCCCCCATGCCTTGTTGCATAATGGCACGGGTTTCCGCTGCATTGGTGCCTAATATCTGGAACAACAGTTCCTCGGATATTTCCATTCCCTGGGCTTTCCCCGCCATTTGCCAGCCAGCCATAAACAGGCGTTCTGTATCAAACAGAATGCCATCCATGTCAAAAACAACGGCTTTATTCATCTTTGGTTCGGTTCTCCTTATGTAAACTTCAATATTATTCTACGGTTACGGATTTGGCCAGGTTGCGGGGCTTATCAATATCGCACCCTTTGAGAGAGGCCACATAATAAGCCAACAGCTGCAAGGGGATTACGGACAGCGATGGCATGGTAAAGCCGCCGTTGCCGCCAGGCAGCCAAACCATGTGGTCCGCCGCCTCCGCTACGCCTTTCGCCCCCTGTTGGGCCAAAGCGATTACCACCGCGCCCCGGGCCTTTACCTCCTTGATGTTGGACACCATCTTCTCCAGCAGCCGTTCCTCGGTGCACAATGCGATCACCAGTGTGCCCGGCTCAATTAGGGAAATAGTGCCATGCTTGAGCTCCCCTGCTGCATAAGCCTCTGAGTGTACATAAGAAATCTCCTTGAGCTTAAGCGAGCCTTCCAGCGCCAGGGCATAGTCCAGATGCCTGCCGATGAAAAACACATCCTTCAGGTTAAAATACATGGACGCCAGGTGCTGGATGTGAGAACGGTCTGTGAGCAGCGTTTCAATCTGCCCCGGCAATTGTTCCAGCGCAGCCAGATATTTCTGCAGCCCTTGAGGGGATAATTTTCCCCGCACCAAACCCAGCTGCAAGGTAATTAGATACAGCATGGCCAGCTGGGTGCTGTAAGCCTTTGTGGTGGCCACGGCGATTTCCGGGCCGGCCCAGGTGTAGAGCACATCGTCGCTTTCATTGGCGATGGCGCTGCCTACTACATTCACAATGGAGAGCACCCTGGCCCCTCTGGCTTTCGCTTCCCGTAGGGCAAATAAAGTGTCTATGGTTTCCCCGCTCTGGCTGATGACAATGCACAGGGTCTTATCGTCCACCAGCGGGTTGCTGTAACGGAATTCCGACGCCAACTCGCATTGCACCGGGATGCGCAGCAAGTCCTGCAGCAGCACTTTCCCAATGCAGCCAACATGCCAGGCGGAACCACAGGCAATGATATGAATCTTATCCATGGTTTTGAGGAATTCCAAAGGAATATGCTTGAACTCCAGTTGGATGGTGCCGTTGTGCATACGGGGGCTGATGGTGTCCCGGATGGCTTTGGGCTGCTCCATGATCTCCTTGATCATAAAGTGCTCATATCCGCCCTTTTCGGCAGAGGCCACATCCCAGGTAATGGTTTCCGGCTCTCGCTCCACCCGTTCGCCCTGGCGGTTGAAAATGGTGACGCTTTCCTTGGTGATGACCGCAAGCTCCCGCTCCTGTAAGCGCAGCACCTGGCGGGTGTGCTTTAATATGGCGGGCACATCGGAGGCAATAAAGTTTTCCCCTTCCCCCAAGCCCACGATAAGAGGGCTGTCTTTGCGCACAGCGATGATGGTGGAAGGATAATCCTGAAACAGCACGCCCAATGCAAAGGATCCTTCCAGCATGCTCACCGCTTCCTGGGCGGCAGCCACCGGATCACCGTGGTAACAATAATCCATTAGTTGGGACACAATCTCCGTATCCGTATCCGAAACAAAGGTATATCCGTGTCCAGCCAGAAAATCCCTCAGCTCCATGTAGTTTTCCACGATGCCGTTATGCACCACCGCCACCCGGCCGCTGTGGGAAAGGTGGGGATGCGCGTTTACATCGGAAGGCTCCCCATGGGTCGCCCAGCGGGTGTGGCCAATGCCGGTAAACCCCGACACGGTCGCACCGTCCTGTGTAAGATCCTTAAGCACTTGCAGCCTGCCCCTGGCCTTTTTCACCTGGATGCCATCGGCTCCTACCAGCGCCAGGCCCGCGGAGTCATAGCCCCGGTACTCCAGCTTGGATAGCCCTTCCAGCAGGATAGGCGCCGCCTGTTGAGAACCCGTGTATCCCACGATACCACACATGGCTGTATTCCTCCTTGCAATGCAATGAAAATGGTGGTCAAAGCCAGAAGCCTTGACATTCTCCTTGCTGAAATCCCGAATCCCCACGGATTCGGAAGAATGAAATACAATCATTCTTTGTACAGTGTACTATCATCCCGGTAAAAATGGAACGAAAAAATGTGTGAACTGTAAAAAAGCGGGGAAAATCCCCGCTTTTTTCTGCTGAGAAATGGTTTTTCTTTGCCCAGGGCCGGTTATTAGCGCACCGTAATGCCATCGGGCATATCGCTCATGGTGGTGAGGGCGGAGAGGTGTACGTCTTCCGCATCGGAGGCGGACAACAGCATGCCCTGGCTCTCTACCCCGCAGATGGTAACGGGCTTGAGATTATATACCAACACCATGGTTTTCCCAATCAAATCCTCCGGTTTGTACCAGGCTTTGATGCCGGACACCACCGTGCGTTCCTCATCGCCAACTTTGAGGGTAAACTTCAAAAGTTTTTTGCTGCGTTTCACCTCGCAGCAGTCGATTACCTTGGCCAGGCGCAAATCCAGCTTATCAAAATCCTCGTAATCGATTTCCGGCTTTTTCGGGGCCTTTTCTTCCGCCTTTTGCGGCTGCGCCGGCGCTGCGGCAGCCTCTGCAGCAGCTTTTGCGGCCTGCGTTTCCGCCTCCAAAGCTTCCAGTTCTTTCTGCACGTCGATACGGGGGAACAGAGCCTCCCCTTTGTACACCCGGGTGCCTGCCGGGATGCCGCCAAAGGTTTCCAGGCTCTCCACCGCCTGCAGCGCGCTGTTGCCCTCCAGCCCCAGCTGCTGGAACATCTTTTTGGGGGTAGAGGTCAGGAAAGGCTGCACCATCACCGCCACATACCGCAGGCTTTCTGCCAGGTGATACAGCACGGTTTCCAGCCGCGCCCGGTTGGCCTCGTCTTTCGCCAGCACCCAGGGCATGGTCACATCGATATATTTATTTGCGGCGCTTACCACTTTCCAGATTTCCTGTAACGCTTCCGGCAGTTTCAGCTCCGTCATCTGCGCTTCTACGGCGGCGGTCAAGCCTTTGCACAGGCCCAGAAGCATTTCATCCTGCTCCGCGTCCGGCGCGGTAGGCGCAGCAATCACGCCTCCCAGATATTTATCGATCATGGCAACGGTACGGGAGAGCAGGTTTCCCAAATCGTTTGCAAGATCGCTGTTGATGCGGTTGATCAGGGCCTCGTTGGAAAACACCCCGTCCGCCCCAAAGGGTACTTCCCGCAGGAGGAAATAGCGGATGGCGTCCACGCCGTAACGCTGGCACAGCTTTACCGGATCCACCACGTTGCCCTTGGATTTGCTCATTTTCCCCCCGTCCAATACCAGCCAGCCATGGCCGAACACCTGCTTGGGCAGCGGCTCGCCCAATGCCATCAGCATGATGGGCCAGATGATGGTGTGGAAGCGCACGATTTCCTTGCCCACCAGGTGCAGGTCTGCGGGCCAATATTTGCGGTACATACTATCGTCGTCACTATAAAAGCCCAGTTTGGTGATATAGTTGGACAGGGCGTCCAGCCAGACATATACTACATGTTTGTCGTCAAAGTCTACCGGGATGCCCCATTTAAAGCTGGTGCGGGACACGCACAGGTCCTCCAGCCCCGGCAGCAGGAAATTCTGCAGCATCTCATTGGCCCGGGAAGGGGGCTGGATAAACTCGGGGTGGTCTTTGATGTGCTGGATGAGGCGGTCGGCATACTTGCTCATTTTGAAGAAATAGCTCTCTTCCTCCACCAGCTCCACCGGCCTGCCGCAGTCTGGGCAGCAACCGTCTTTTAGCTGGCGCTCCAGCCAAAAGCTTTCGCAGGGCGTACAGTAATGCCCGGTATAAGAGGATTTGTAAATGTCTCCCTGTTCGTATAGCTTTTTAAAGATTTTCTGCACCGCTTTTTCATGGTAATCGTCTGTGGTACGGACAAAACCGTCATTGGAGATGTCCAACAGCTTCCACAAAGCTTTGAACCCATCTACAATACGGTCCACATACTGTTTGGGGGTTTCCCCGTTTTTTGCCGCTACCCGCTCAATCTTCTGCCCATGCTCGTCCGAGCCGGTCAGGAAATACACATCATACCCATTCTGCCGCTTATAGCGGGCGATGGCGTCCGCCGCCACGGTGCAGTAGGCGTGGCCAATGTGGAGCTTATCGCTGGGATAATAGATGGGGGTTGTAATGTAAAAGGTGTTTCGTTCTGCCATGATGCCTTCCTCCTTGTATTGCCCTTTCTATACCGTCGTCATTGTTTTCATATTCTTCCCCGAACCCCTTAGGCTTCGGGGACTTCATTTCGATACTATGCCACAGCTGCCGCTGCGGCCACCTCATAAAAACACGCTGCCGTCCCTAGGGACGACAGCGCGAGCCTGCCGTGGTACCACCCTACTTCCCGCCAGCGCTCCATCATAAAGGGCACCAGCGGCTCATAAGCGCACGCTGTATCGGGCGCAGCCCGCTGGGCTTCAGGCGTTTTGCAAACGCGTTCAGCCCCAGGCGCTCGGGAGCCATGTTCGGCCGGAAGGTATGTCCAGGCTTGCAGCAAATGCCCGGCTCTCTTGGCATGACACATCCGATCTACTCTTTCCTTCATCGCGCATATACAATTGTTTCGATTGTACCCGTCAACCGCCTGTTTGTCAACATTTCGCGGGGATTTTATCACCCGGGCAGGTCTTCCCAATGGGGCAGCGGCACAGGTGCGTCGGATTTTTCAGGCGGCGCAACCTCAGTATAGGGGACCATCTCCTCAAAAAAGGCCTGGGGGGCCTGAAACCTGCTCCCAAAGTGCATGGGGATCAATACCCTGGGACGGAACATTTCAGCAAACTGCACCGCGCCCCGGTAATAATCCGTCCCCATCCGGGGATCTACGGGAAAGAGGGCGATCTGCAGCTCCCCATCTCCCAAATACGGCTGCATACTGTGCAGCACCCTGAAAAAATCCTGTTCTGCCTGCTGGATAAAGGCTTTGTCGCTTTCGTCCTGCCAATGCCAGTTGTTCAGATCCCCAGCGTGAAACAGGGAAGAGCCATCCTGCCATTGGAGAAAAAAGGATACGCCCTCATCGGTGCTGCCAAAGGCCCGGATCTCCATGCCGTTTAACCGGTGTGTCTCCCCCGGCTCTAACGAAATTGCTCCCGGGTAGGCTGGGATATCAAAGCCATTGACAAAGGCAGCTTTGCAGGGCAAGTGGTAGATTTCAGGGGTAAAATGATCGGAATGCGCATGGCTGGAAAGCACCGTCACCGCACCATACCCCTTCAGGCTTTCCCTGCTGAGGATGCTATGCTCCCGGGGATTATAGCAGTCCATCACCACCAGCGCCCCATCCTTTTCCAGGGCAAACCCGCTATTGTCCAGATAAAAAAGCCTCATAGCAGCCTCCTTTTCCATGGCCAACTACTGGCGGATCCCAAAAAGCTTCTTTCCGTTTTCCATGGTAACCGCCGCTACGGTTTCCGGAGGAACCCCTTTGAGCCGGGCCAGTTTTTCGCATACCAACGCCACCAGCGTGGGATCGTTGCGCTTGCCCCGGAAAGGCTCCGGGGTCATATAAGGGCAATCGGTTTCAATAAGCAGCCGATCTAACGGCAGCTTGGCTGCCGCTTCCTGCTGCCTAGGCGCTTTTTTAAAGGTAATCGCCCCGCCAAAGGCGATATACAGCCCCAGATCCAGGCAAATTTTTGCCGTTTCATATGAGCCGGAAAAGCAGTGCATTTCCCCCTTGAGGCCGTTTTTGTGCGCCCTGAGCACGTCCAGGCAATCAGCGCACGCCTCACGGCTATGGATCACCACCGGGAGATCCAGTTCCTGCGCCAGCTCCAACTGGGCTGCAAACCACTTGCGCTGTACCTCCCGGGGCGCAAAATCGTAATGGTAGTCCAACCCGATCTCTCCCAGGGCCACCGCCTTTTGATGGGATAACTGCTGCTTGAGCTGGTCCAAATGGGCCTGGGTGGTTTCCCCCGCCACATGCGGGTGCATACCCACAGCGGCAAACAGGAAGGGGTGCGCTTCGCAAAACGCCAGCGTTTTTTCCCCATCGTCCACATGGCACGCCACCTCTACCGCCAAAGCCACCCCCTTTTGGGGCAGACTTTGCGTGACCGCCTCCCGGTCCTCATCAAACCGCTCGTCCAGAAGGTGGGCATGGGTATCAAACAGCTCCATCGCTTTCCCCTGCTTTCTTTACAAGAGCTTGCGAGTTTGGGTATATACATCCCCGGAACCCACCGTTACCACCACATCCCCGCTTTGGGCATGCTGATCCAGATACGCCCGGATTTCCTCAAAAGTTGCCAGATATTCCGCTTTTGTGCCCGCAGCGCAAATGCCTGCCACCATATCCCGGGCATGAACCATGCCGGTATCCACTTCCCGCCCCGGGTAGATGTCCGGCACCAGCACCTCGTCCGCATCCTGAAAGCAATCCACATGCTCCGTAAACAGGGTCTTGGCCCGGGTATAGCTGTTGCACTGGAATACGCACCACAGCTTTTTATGGGGATAGCGGGAGGCTGCATCCAGTGTGGCCCGGATTTCCGCAGGATGGTGCGCATAGTCGTGAAACACCTTGATCCCATCCCGCTCCCCGAAAAACTCAAACCGGCGGCGGGTCAGGGTATACTGGGCCAGCGCTTTGGCCACCAGGCCAAAGGGAGCGCCCAGTTCCAGCGCCACGGCAGTAGCAGCCAGGGCGTTAACGATATTATGCTTCCCCGGCACCTGCAAGGCAATGCGCCCCAGGCCTTTTCCCTGCTTTACCACATCAAACGCCGGGTTGCCCCATTGGTCATACTGAATATCCGCCGGCACATAGTCGGCATCCGCCATGCCATAGGACAGGGTGCGCACCTGGGCTTTTTCCATCAGCTCCCGTACCCTGAAATCGTCGGCGCAGCCAAAAAACACCCCGTCCTCAGGCAGCAACGCCAAAAACTTGCGGAATGCATCCGTAATATGGTCAATGTCTTTATAATAATCCAGATGGTCGTCATCAATGTTGTTGATTACCGCAATGGTGGGCTTTAAAGTCAGGAAGCTTTCCACATATTCGCAGGCCTCTGTGATAAACAGGTCCGCCTTGCCCAGCCGGGTGCCGCCCTGCAAAAAGTCCACAAAGCCGCCTACATGCACGGTAGCGTCCAGCGCATCCTGCTCCGCAATCAGCGCCAGCATGGAGGTAATGGTGGTTTTGCCATGGCAGCCGGCAATTCCTACCACATGATGGAAGTGGGCAGAAATCTGCCCCAACGCCACCGAGCGCTCCATCTCCGGTATGCCCAGGGCTTTCGCCGCGGCCCGCTCCGGATTTTCCGGTTTGATGGCGGCAGAATAGATGACAAGCTGAGCCCCTTCCACGTTTTTGCCATCGTGGCCGATGGTAACGGGGATGCCCAATTCCTCCAGCCGTTTGGTAAAAGGGGAGGGGGAGCGGTCCGAGCCGGTCACTTCATACCCTTTTGCCGCCAAAATCTGGGCCAGCCCATTCATGCTGCACCCGCCGATACCGATTAAATGCACCCGTTTTACATCTTCCAGCCTTGCCATATGCCCCTATACTCCTCCCATGGATGTTGTTCTTTCATATCTCAAAATCATTGAAATACCGGCGCCGTCCCTTGGCGCCTTAATGCGTTCCCCCTCTGCACCGCCTCGGGGGCCCGCCTGCGGGGTTCGCCCGCTTCCGGGCTTTCGCTCTCCCGTTTTTTACTTCATCTCATACCCGGCGGCATTCCGCCTACTGTGCTATTATACGCCCCAGGAGCCGCATCTGTCCACAAAACCGCAAACAGATTGAGACCAGCGCCGCAAAGGACTATACTAAAGGCAGCCTTATCACGAAAATAACAGGAGCGAGCGCATATGGCAAAAGCCCACCCATTGAACAAAAACAAACACCGGCATGCCTTCCGGGAAACGCCCCGGCGGTGGCTGGCAGCCACATTGGTGCTGCTATTAGGGGTATTCCTGCTGGGCAGCTGGATTGAACGGCGCATAGATGCCCGGGCGCTGGAGCAGGATGCAAAGCTCATCGCAGTGATGGAGCAATATGCCCCGGATTATGTGGAGCAGGCAATCGCCGCGCTGCGCCAGCCCCGGGACCCGGCGCAGATTGCCAGAGGCCTGGCGCTTCTGCAGCGCTATGGCTACCAGGGCAGCCAGGACCAGGTGGCGGTGCGGGCCATCTTTACGGCTTTTATGGTGTTCATCATGGTGTTTCGTGGCGCTTGGCTCAGTTTTACCATGCGGCGCGCTTACCGAAGGGCCAGGGTCGTGGGGCAGGCCTACCGCAGCGCCAAACAATCCCCGCCGCCGGCCCCGGGGCAGGAAATTGCCGTGCGGGACGCCATATTGGATTTATCCCAGCAGCTCAAAGGCAAGGAGCGCACCTTACGGGCTGTGACGGATGCGCTGCTCTCCCAAAACATGAGCCAGGAGAACTTTCAAAAGCTTTCCCGGAATTTGGCCCGTCACATGGAGCGGCTGGACAGCCTGGCGGAGGACCTGGTGGTATTGGCCCGCCAGGAACCGGCTGCCCCTGCGGCCCAGAACACGCCGCCTGTGGAGAAACCGGCTAACCCGGTGGAGTAAGCGGGTTTTCATTGTGCTGCAACCGGTATTCCAGTATAATAAGTAATAGCAAGCTTGGGCTTTCGGGTCCATGCGAATAGGAGGCTTTCTCATGCTGGCTTATAAGGACATGACCTGCGGGGAAGGAATCGTAGCCATTCACGAAGCGCTCTCCCGCTTGACGGTGTTACGCCCTCTGCTGGATACGCCCCCCATCCGCGCTCTGGGCGCGCTGGCGGACACGCTGGACAGAGGCGACCTTTCCCAGGCCGCAGAGCGGTACCATGCCCTCACGGCAGCCCTGCTGGAAGCAAATTGCCGCAGAGTCAGCGGGGATTTGTTCTGCGATTTTTTGTTGCACATACTATTGGAACAGCCCAACTCTTTTTCTCAAAAGGCGGCTGCAGGCCAGTGGGAAGAGCCGTTAAGCGCAGCCATGCGGTACGACCTGACCCATATCAGCCGCTTAAGCCAGCTCAACAGCGTCACGCTCAAGCGCTGGATCGGCGAACGGCTGCGGGAGTTGCGCTCCAAGCCCCGGCAAAACAGGGATGCAATTTCCACCCTGTCCAGCGCAGTATGGTCTGGGGGCGCTTCCCGTCCGCTCCCCCGGCCGGGGGATACGGAAGTTGCCCCTGCCACCCCTGCCCTGCCTGCAAGCCTGGATGAAAACGAATGGTTAAGCTGGCGTTATGTAGCCGACGGGCTGCCTGGGTCTTATGTGGCAGACCAGGCTTTGGAAGAAATGTATCATAGGCTCCTTCATACCCAGGATTGGGGATTGTTGTTGGACGACATCTGGAATTTTCATAATACTTATGGCGCTGGCAGCTCTTTTCTTGCCTGCCGGGTATTCCGGCTGGAAGAAACCGGCGCCCTTGCAGGCCTGCCTGCCGACGCTTTGCCCCAGGAGGACGCCATCACCCTCTACGATCAGGAGCGGGAACTGATTGTAAAAAACGTGATCCGCTTTATGCAGGGGGAACGGGCACAAAACATGCTGATTACCGGAGCATCCGGCACCGGCAAAACCACCCAGATGCTTTCCCTCACCCGGGAGCTGCCGGAAGTGCGCCTGGTATTGGCGGAAGGGGTAGGGCCCGCTGCCATTGCGGGGGTACTGCCTCAGCTTTGTGCCCAGCCGTTCCGTTTTCTGATTTTTCTGGATGATCTGGATTTGCAGGCTGCGTCTTTCCCTGCCCTGCGGGCAACCCTGCGTAGGGGCGGGCTACAGCCGGACAATGTGCTGGTGATTGCCGCGGCAAAAAAGGGGTTCGACCCCTTCTTCCCTCTCACCGTGACCCTGAAAGACCCGCAAATCAAAGATTTTATTGATCTGGTGCAGCAATTATTGCTGCGGGAGGGTTTGGATGTGGACTTTGAAAGCATACAAAACGCCTGCATTGACCGGGCAGCGGCGGGGCAGCCCCTCTCCTTCCATGCGGCTTACGCCATTGTGGATGCCTTTTTGGAAAACCATTGAAACCGTGCTATAATAGCCTTCAGAAAGGCAACAAGCCTGCCCTTTGTTGCAACCAGGTAGACGCAGGCTGAAGCGGATCAAGGCCGCCAGGGTAGCCCTTTTCCGTTTTTTCCTTAATATGGCGGAGAAGGAAAATTTCCCGGCTTTTAAAAAATCCCAACAGGACTTTTTAACACCGCTTGCAGCCGGAACGCGAAATCCCCCACTGCATTTGGGAAAATTGAAATTTGTAACCGGAGGTTTTGAAACATATGGAACAACAAGCAAAACAATACGAGCCATTTCCCCTCTGCCCGCTCAAGGTGAGGGGCGTGTTTGGCATTGCCTGGCAAATTTTCCGGCGGGGCTTTTGGCCTATGCTGTTATTGACGCTGGTGCTGACGGGGCTGGTTTCCCTGGTGGCCTTTTTGAGCTATGGCGGCAGCATGGCCTCTCTCCTCTCCCTGTCCACCGGCCAGTATATGGAGCCCGGATTTGATTATCAGGGCCCTGCCGTGGAGTTGATGTTCGACATGCTGTCCATCGCCGGGGTGAGCACCCTGTTGAGTCTGGTAGCCGCTTTTCTCCTCAACCCCATGTACCTGGGCGCCGCCAATGCGGAATATAGCCGGCGTATGCGGGGCGGGCGGCTTTCCCTGGGTGGCCTGTTTCAAAGCTGCGGCAAGGGGTTAACCCGGTATTACACCACTTACTTGGCCAACTTGCTGGTGGAAATCGGCATGGGCATCGCACTGAGCATTGTGATTTGGCTGGTGGCTGCGGTGGTAATCTTTGGCGCAGCTTTTGGCTCTATATCCCCTTACGGCTCTTTTGGCGCCGGCTTTATTCTCGCCATCGTGCTGATGGTGGCAGTAGTGCTGGTAATTTCCGTGATTGCCACCATGTTTCTCTCGTTTGTGTATCCTGTGGCGGTAAACGAAAACAAGCGCCATTTTCATGCCGTGGGCCGCAGCTTCCGGCTGGTGGGCAGGCGCTTTGGCAGGGTGTTGGGCGTGTCTTTGCTCAACAGCCTGATTTGGGTGGTAATTGGTTTGCTGCTTTGCCTGCCTGGCATGCTGATGATGTTTGTGCCCCTGTTCCAGTCCATCCAAAGTTCCACGCCGGATCTTTCCGGCATGGCAGGCGGGATGATAGCGATGTTTGCAGGGGCGTTGATCGCGCAGTTGCTTTCCACGCCTTATACGCTGGCCTTGCATACTGCACTGTATTACGATGCAGCTGCCCGGGAGCCGGAAGGGCCGGTTTTTGATCCCGCACAACCCCTGCCTCAGGATGCGCCCAGCGCCGCCCAGCCGGTTTATAACCAACGGCTGTACGATCAGCCGGAACAGCCTTCCTGCAATCCCCCTTGCGACGGTTCTCAGCAAAACGGCCAATGCTCCCAGCCGGAGCAGCCTTCCTGGGAGCAGCCGCAGCCTGGGCAGGAAGAGCCGCCGTCCCAGGGCCCCCAGGGCGTATAGCGTAATCCGGGAAGGAGTTTCTCACTTATGACAAAAGCGATTGTAACCGTGGTGGGCCATGACCGGGTGGGCATCATTGCCCGGGTAAGCGCGTTGCTGGCTCAGCGCAGCGTAAATATCTTGGACATCAGCCAGACCGTAATGGGCGAGTACTTCACCATGGTGATGCTCACCGATGTTTCCGCTTGTGCGGAGGAATTTCCCACCCTGCAGCAGGCGCTTGCCGCCCTGGGTAACGAAATGGGGCTAAGCATTCGCATCCAGCATCAGGACATTTTCAACGCTATGCATGCGGTAGGGTAAGCCAATGATTGATCAACAGCAAATTCTGGATACCGTGCGTATGATCGAACAGCAGCATCTGGATATCCGCACCATCACCATGGGCATTTCGCTGCTGGATTGCCCTCATCCCGATGCGAAAACGGCCTGCCGCAAGGTATATGATAAGATTGCCAGCCGGGCGGAACGCCTGGTGGAAACCGGGGAGGCCATCGAAACCGAGTTCGGCATCCCCATCGTGAACAAACGCATCAGCGTGACTCCTATTTCTTTTGTGGCGGGCGCCAGCGAAACCCAGGATTATGCCCCCTTTGCCCAGGCAATGGATGCGGCTGCAAAAGCGGTAGGCGTAAACTTTATCGGCGGGTTCTCCGCGCTGGTACACAAAGGAGCGACGATGGGGGACGAACGGCTCATTCGCAGCATCCCCGAAGCGCTGGCCCTTACCGAACGGGTATGCGCCAGCGTTAACGTAGGCTCCACCAAAGCAGGCATCAATATGGACGCGGTAAAGCAAATGGGCGAAACCGTGAAGAAAACCGCCCAGCTCACTGCTCATGCGGACGGCCTGGGTTGTGCCAAGCTGGTGGTGTTTTGCAACGCTGTGGAAGATAACCCCTTTATGGCCGGGGCGTTCCATGGCGCAGGCGAGCCGGAGTGCTGCATCAACGTTGGGGTCAGCGGCCCCGGGGTAGTAAAATCCGCCCTGGAGCAGGTGCCCGGCGCCCCCTTTGACGTGGTGGCGGAAACCATTAAAAAAACCGCCTTCCGCATCACCCGTATGGGGCAGCTGGTAGCCCAGGAAGCCTCCCGCCGCCTTGGCGTGCCTTTCGGCATTGTGGATTTGTCCCTGGCTCCTACCCCCGCCCAAGGGGACAGCGTAGCCCGCATATTGGAAGAAATGGGGCTGGAAGCTGCTGGCGCCCCCGGCACTACAGCGGCTTTGGCGCTGTTAAATGACGCCGTTAAAAAAGGCGGCGTGATGGCCTCCTCCCATGTAGGCGGCCTTTCCGGCGCCTTTATACCGGTCAGCGAAGATGCGGGCATGATTGAGGCCGTGGAAAAAGGGGCGCTGACGCTGGAAAAGCTGGAAGCCATGACTTGCGTGTGCTCTGTGGGGTTGGACATGATTGCGGTCCCCGGGGACGTAAGCGCCGGCACCATCTCCGCCATCATTGCAGATGAAGCGGCCATTGGCATGATCAACAACAAAACCACAGCCGTGCGCATCATCCCGGTGCCCGGCAAATCCGTAGGCGATACGGTAGAATTTGGGGGACTCTTAGGCTATGCCCCTATCATGCCTGTGAACAAATTCAGCGCGGAAGCGTTTATCCAACGGGGTGGCCGCATCCCCGCGCCCATCCACAGCCTGCGTAACTAAATGCCTTTTTAGGGTATCCTAGGGAATAAAGCTCAATATTCATCACACCATCGGAGGTAATCGACATGGCCCCTATCACAAGATCACAACAAGATCCCAACTTCACCTGGAAGCTGGAGGATATTTTCCCTTCAGACGCGGCCTGGGAGCAGGAATTCCAGGCAGCCCAGGCGGCCATCGCCGCCTATGCCCCCGCCTATCAGGGCACCATCACCTCCCCGGAAGGGCTGCTCTGTGCCCTGCAGCAAAGCGACAACGTGGAGTTGATGCTGGAACGGCTGTATGTATACGCCCACATGCGCCGGGATGAGGACAACGGCAACCCCAAATACCAGGGCATGACGGACCGGGCCATGCAGTTAAGCGTGGATTTTGGGGCAAGAACCGCCTTCCTCACCCCGGAAATTTTGCAGATTCCGGAGCAGGAGCTGTTGGCCTGGGCGCAGCTGCCGCTGCTGAAAACCTACCGGCACGGTTTGACATCCTTAAACCGCAAGCGCAAGCATGTGCTAAGCGCTCCGGAGGAACGGCTGTTGGCGCTGGCAAGTGAGCCGCTAAACGGGGCTGACAACATTTTTACCATGCTGGACAGCGTAGATCTGCGCTTTGGCGAGGTCACCAACCAGGATGGGGAGCAAGAAGAGCTTACCCACGGCAATTTCCGCAATTTTCTGGAGTGCCGCAACCGGGAGGTGCGCAAGGAGGCCTTCACCGCTTACTATGCCGCCTACCAGAAACTCACCAACACCTATGCCGCAGCCTATGCCGCCAGCGTCAAAGGGGATGTGTTCGCCGCCCGGGCCCGGCATTACGACTCCAGCCTGGCCGCTGCCCTGTCCGGTAGCAACGTACCCCTTTCCGTGTATGATGGACTCATTGACGCAGTGCACCAGCGCCTGCCTGCCATGGGCCGGTATCTAGAGTTGCGCCGTAAGGCTCTGGGCGTGGAAGAACTGCATATGTACGACCTGTATGTGCCCATGGTGCCGGAAGTGGAAATGCCCCTTACCTATCTGGAGGCCCAGGCTTTGGTAAAGGAAGCGTTGGCGCCTCTGGGCCAACGGTATCAGGATCTTCTGGAGCAGGCCTATGCCGGCCGCTGGATTGATGTTTATGAAAACCGTGGCAAAACCACAGGCGCCTTCTCCTGGGGGGCATACGGCACCCATCCTTACGTGCTGCTTAACTATCAGCCCAATGTGGATTATTCCTTCACTTTGGCCCATGAATTAGGCCATTCCATGCACACCTATTTTTCCGACGAAGCGCAGGAATACCCCAACGCCCAGTATAAAATCATGGCGGCGGAGGTTGCCTCCACGGTAAACGAGGTGCTGCTGCTGAAGCATCTGCTGGCCAAGGAAACCGACCAGGCCCGGCGGGCATACCTGCTCAACCACTTTTTGGAACAGTTCCGCACCACCGTATACCGGCAAACCATGTTTGCGGAATTTGAAAAAATCGCCCATGAAATGGCCGAAGCAGGCGAGCCGCTCACGGTAGAGAGCCTGAGTGCTGTTTATCGGAAGCTCAACGAGTTGTATTATCAGGGCGTGCACATTGACGAGCAAATTCACATCGAGTGGATGCGCATCCCTCATTTCTACAACGCCTTCTATGTGTACCAATATGCCACCGGCTTTTCCGCTGCGGTGGCCATTGCGCGGGAAATTTTGGAGGGCAAGGGGCCGGAGGATTATCTCAGGTTCCTGCAAAGCGGCGGCAGCGATTACCCCATTGAACTGCTGAAGATTGCAGGCGTGGATTTAACGCAGCCGGCCTGCGTGCTCTCTGCGTTGGATGTGTTTGACCAAAGCATTCAGGATTTGAAAGAATTGCTGTAAAGGAGCGTGTAGCAAATGGAACAGGAGAATGCCCGGGCGTTTATCCTCAATCAATTTGTAGAGCAGGGGGATTTTTCCTTCCTGCCCGAAGGGATGCTGCCAGAGATGGTGCAAAAGCTCATCGATCTGGACCAGGCCTTTATGGCCCGCACCAAGGTGGATGAAGGGGAACCTTATGACGACGATGCCGCATATGACGAGCTGTTTGCGGCCATGCAGGCAGCCTATCCGGACTACAAAATGTATGCTATGCGGCTGGTAGAAGATTATTTGGACTACAACGAGGAATATCTGGACAGCATTGGCGCCATCGACTGGGAATAACCTTCCCGGAGAAAGGATCAGGGTACCAACGATATGAAGCTAGCGTTTTCCACATTGGGCTGCCCCGGCTGGAGCTGGGGGGATATTTTGGCCACTGCAAAGGACTTGGGTTTTCAGGGTGTGGAACTAAGAGGCATCCAACAGGAGACGGATGTTCCCCGCATCCGGGAGCTGCGGCCTTCCCATATCCAGAGCACCCGGGAGCAGCTTGCCCGTATGGATCTGGAAATTCCCTGCATCACTGCGGGCTGCCGCCTCAGCCAGGCTGAGGAGTTGCCCCATATCCGCCAGTATATCGACACGGCGCACGCTTTGAATGTGCCCTATGTGCGAGTGCTGGGAGATGACGTCATCGCCCCCGGCAACGTGGTGGACGACCGCCTGCTGCAGGAAAACGCGCTTTGTGTTGCAGCATATGCCCAGGAGCAGGGCGTCACCCTGCTCATTGAAACCAACGGCGCCTTTTCCGACAGCCGCCGGCTCAGAGCCCTGCTGGACCGCATCGCCCATCCTGCCGTAGCCGCTTTGTGGGATATTCATCACACCTTCCGCTTTTTCCATGAACCACCGGCCCAAACCGTGGAAACGCTGGGGGATTTTATCAAGCACGTCCACTGCAAGGATTCGGTGATGGAAGCGGAGCAGGTGCGCTACCGCATTATGGGCCAGGGCGATGTGCCTGTGCGAAACGCGGTAATTTGCCTGCAAGACGCGGGCTATCAGGGCTATTATTGCCTGGAATGGGTGAAGCGCTGGGATTTGACGCTGGAAGAGCCCGGCATCGCATTTGCCCAGTATCTCAAGTACATGCGGGGATAACCCCTTGCCCTGCTGCAATCCACCCATGCTTTTTCAATGGGCGTTGCAGCAAAACAGGTACAACCACAGGCTGCCGCAAGATATCTTGCGGCAGCTTCGTGTGTCAAAAAAGTCCAATTGGACTTTTTTGAGATTGCAGGTTTTGCCTACTCCGCTGCGCTTCGCCGGGCGGCAAAACCTGCAAAGTACGAAAACACAAAGTTTTCATCCGTTTCGGCGTACACGCCGCCGAAGCCGGATTTTATGTCAAGGGGTGCGCCCCTTGACAATCCCAAGGTTTTTCGGCAGCCTGATTTTCTTTTTCATCTGATCCGGCGCTTTTAGCCTTCCCCCCAATGCCCCAGGGGACGCGCCTCTCCATTCAAATCCAGCCCGGCCCGTTCCCCTGCCATCAGCGCATAAAATCCCGCGCAGCCGATCATGGCGGCATTGTCCGTGCAATAGCGAAATTCCGGCTTGCAAAACCGCAGTCCCGCCTCCTTGCAGGCCATTTCCAAAGCGGCGCACAGGGCCTGATTAGCGGAAACCCCGCCTGCCAAAGCCAGGGTTTCCATCCCTGCCTGCTTTGCGCCCCGCACCCCACGCTCGCACAGCACGGATATGATATTGTGTTGAAAGCTGGCAGCTACATCCGCTGGATGATATGCCTCCCCTTTTTGCTTTGCGTTGTGCAGGGCGTTAATCACAGCGGTTTTTAGCCCGGAAAAACTGAAATCCAGCGTATCCCGCGAGGCATTAAAGCCTGCCGGGAAGTAGAATGCTTCCGGGTTTCCTTCCCTGGCCAGCTGTTCCAGTGCCGGCCCTCCCGGGTATGGCAGCCCCAGCACACGGGCTACTTTGTCAAAGGCCTCCCCGGCCGCGTCGTCCCGGGTATGCCCTAAAAGGCGAAAGCTGCAATAGTCTTCCACCAGCAGAATATGGCTATGCCCTCCCGAAGCCACCAGGCAGCAAAACGGAGGCTGTAAATCCGGGTGGGTAATGTAGTTGGCCGCAATATGTCCCGCGATATGGTCCACCCCCACCAAGGGCAACCCCAGGGAATAGGCCAGGCCTTTGGCATAGCTTACGCCGGTGAGCAGGGCGCCAATCAGCCCCGGCCCTGCGGTGACGGCAATGGCGTCCAGCTGGGAAAAGCCTATCCCCGCCTGTTCCAGCGCCGCCTGAACCGTAGGCCCTAATTGATCCACATGGTTGCGGCTGGCAATCTCGGGCACCACGCCGCCATACTGCCTGTGGATGGGAATTTGGGTATACACTGCATTGCCCAGTACCCCTCTGCCGTTTTGCACAACCGCGGCTGCGGTTTCATCACAGGAGCTTTCGATGGCCAAAATGGTAGCCTGCCCTGCCGCTTGCAAAGCGGCGGCTTTTGCCGCCGCCATCTGGTCATATTTCATCGCTTCCCTTTTCATGCTTTCCCTCCCGCGTGGCCCTGCTGATCCCCGGCTTTCTCCAGCGCGGCTTTTTCCTCTTTACACCCCCGCTTATACTGTACTAGAGAAGCAAAGAACAGCATTGCCCAAATAATCAGGAAACAGAGTCCGCTATGCACCACGATATCGTAAAAAAGCTCCCACGGCATCATATTGATCATGCGGCTGGTAGCAGGGTCCAGCAACCATAGGTCGTTTGTAAAAAACAGGTGGTGAAACGCCGTCCAAAAACTGTTGAAATCCACCAGTACCCAAAGCCCAAAGGCCAATATCAGCATAAAGCAAGCACCACTGCCCCAGAAAACGCCCAAATATTGCTGTTGGATGACCTCCTTTTTCTTGCGGCTGAGCATGCGCAAGCCCAGTATGGCAATGCCGGAAATCACCAGGGCGGCAATGGCCACCTTTTGGATGCCCTGATACAAGGCCCGCACATCCACCATATGCGCCCGCTCCCGGTCGTTGAACATGGAAACCCGCTCTCCGTTCACAGTAACCTCCAGGTCGATGCTCTGTGCGCTGCCATCCATGTAAGCTACCATTTGGGCAGTAGCCGCAGTCAGGTCTTCCACCGACATGCCCATGGCCTGTGCATTTCCCAGTTTGGTATATTCCTTTTCAAAAAATGCCGGGCGGCTGATCACCAGCGAAATGGAAAAAAACAGCGTAGCAAACAACAGCAATACCGTTGCCACTGTGGAAACCAAAGTATACGGCTTTTTCACGTCTTTCCTCCTTTTTCCTGCAAAGGGCGTCTATAGGGGGGCAAGGGTAAGCCCGTCCAGGCCAAAGCCATGGGTATGATCCCCCCTGATAGATCAAAAGGGCGCAGGCCCGGCGTGCCGCCGGAGGATTGCGCCCTTGCCCTATTCCTTACAGTTTGGTGATATGCCAAATCTCTTGCGCGTATTGCGCAATGGTCCTGTCCGAAGAGAATTTGCCTGCGCTTGCCACATTCATCAGGCATTTGCGTCCAAAAGCCAGCCGGTCCTGATAGTCCCGGTTCGCGTCCAGCTTGCGCTGGATATAGGGCAGCAGCTCCAGCAGCACAAAATACTGGTCTGCCCCATGCCAGCTCGCTCCATTGAGCAGGCTATCGTATAGCTCCCGGTATGCAGGCATCTGGGGTACCGTGCCATCTATCAGGGTGTCCAGCACCCGCTTCACCCGCGGCTCCCTGTCGTAAATCTCCCTGGGTTGGTAAGTAGGCCGGATGGCGTTGAGCTCTGCCACGGTTTTCCCAAAGATATAGTTGTTTTGTGCCCCTGCCTCCTCCACGATCTCCACTGTGGCGCCATCATAGGTGCCCAGGGTAACCGCGCCGTTGAGCATGAGCTTCATGTTTCCAGTGCCGGACGCCTCTGTGCCCGCCGGGGAGATCTGCTCGGACACATCCGCCGCAGGGATGATGCGCTCTGCATAGGAGCAGTTATAGTTGGCCACAAACACCACCCGCATCCGATCCTGCATGTCAGGATCATGATTGATCAAATCAGCGATATCGTTGATGTACTTGATGATGGTTTTTGCCCGGACATAGCCTGGAGCCGCTTTTGCGCCAAAGAGGAAGGCAGTGGGCGTAAAGTTCTGAATACTCCCTTCTTTGAGGCCAAAGTAAAGATCCATTATAGCAAAAGCGTTTAGCAGTTGCCGCTTATATTCGTGCATGCGTTTGACCTGCACGTCAAACAGGAACTCCGGCGGCAGCGTTACGCCGTCATGCTTCTCCACAAAGCGGCTTAACTGGCGTTTTTTCTCCAGCTTAACAGCCTGAAACGCAGCGATATCCCCGTCCGCCATGTTGTTTTTGAGCTCTTGCAGCCGGCAAAGGTCCGTCTCCCATCCATCCCCAATGCGCTGGGTAATAAAATCAGCTAACTCAGGATTGCACAGGCCTAACCAGCGGCGTTGGGTAATGCCGTTGGTTTTATTCTGAAACCGTTCCGGATACAGGCCGTAAAAGTCCTTGAGCACCTGGTTTTTCAAAATATCCGTGTGAATGCGCGCCACGCCGTTGACATAGCGGCCGCAATACACCGCCAGGTTCGCCATATGAATCAGGTTGCCCTGGATGATGGAAACCTCACCGATGCGTGGAAATCCCTTCTGCATCAATTCGCCGCAGAATTTGGCGTTGATGCGGTAAATGATATCAAAAATTTCCGGCAGCACGGATTGAAAGAGGCCCACGTCCCATTTTTCCAGCGCTTCCGCCATGATGGTATGATTGGTATAGGAAAATACCTGGCTGGCCGTATCAAACGCCTGGTCAAAATCCAGGCCGCTTTCCATCAGCAGGCGGATCAGCTCCGGGATGCTGACAGTAGGGTGGGTGTCGTTCAGCTGAATGGCCACATATTCCTTGAGCAGGGTCAAATCCTCCCCATGATCCCGGCGGAAATTATACAGAATATCCTGCAAACTTGCGCTGGAAAGGAAGTATTGCTGTTTTAGGCGCAGCTTTTTCCCCTCTACGGTGCTGTCATTGGGGTAAAGCACCCGGGTAATATCCTCCACCGCATTCTTTTCCTGCACTGCCAGGGCGTATTGCTGCTCGTTAAAGGCGGCAAAATCAAATTCCTCCAGCGGCTCCGCCTGCCAAAGGCGCAACGTGCCGATGTTGCTGGTGTGATAGCCCAGAATGGGCATATCGTACGGGACTGCCCGCACGGTCTGCCCTGCAAAGCGCACGCTTACCGCGTGGGTATCCCGGCGGCGGCTCCAGGGATCGCCCTGCCGCTGCCAGTCGTCAGCGGATTCTACCTGCCATCCATCCCGGAAGCTTTGCTTAAACAGCCCGTATTTGTAGCGGATGCCATAGCCATCCAGCGGCAGATCCAGTGTGGCGGCGCTGTCCAGAAAGCAGGCTGCCAAACGGCCTAATCCGCCGTTGCCCAAAGCCGCGTCCTCAATATCCTCCAGGCATGCCAAATCCAGCCCGGCGTTGGCAAAAGCCTCCCGAACCCTCTCCAGAATGCCTAAGGCATACAGATTGTTGTAAACCATCCGGCCCATCAGATACTCTGCGCTGAAATAATAGGCCCTCCGTCCTTTATCGTGGGCATGCCGGCTTTCATACCAGTTATCTGCAATGGCGCGCATCACCACATCGCTAAGCGCGGTGTGCAGCTGAGGCACGGTTGCCTCCGCCAACGTCACCTGGCAATCGCTTTTCAGCTGCCGGGCAACCTCCTCCATCCAATCTATATTGGAAAAATCCATAATAATTGCTCTCCCTGTTCCTTTAAAAAGTCCCTGACCCGCCCCAGGCCTGGGCAAACCCAGCCTCAGGACAAGCCTCCGTTTTTCATTATAGCATGCCTCGAACGGAATGCAAATTCACAAAAAATCCCGGTTTATTCCCGAAAAACGCCTCCCGGAGCAGCCAGCTGGCAAAAGATGCAGGCTCTGGCATGGCAGATTGTAAAAACATCCCTAAATCCGAAGATTCCAGGGGGCGAAACAATTATTTCACTTTTATAACCGCCTCGATGTGATATACTATATGCAAACTGACATGGTTGTGGACGCCATGAGGAAGGAACGCAAATGGAAACCATGATTCCAACCTTAATTTGCCTGGGCGTGGGCATCGTTTTGCTGATTGTGGAAATCTTTACGCCCGGCTTGGGTGCCGCGGGCCTATTGGGCCTGTTGGCATTGTTGGGAGCAGTGCTGTTGCAAATCGGCAATCCTGTGGGCATCCTGTTTATGATCGCCCTGGTGCTGTTCTTGGTGGCGGTAGCGTTGCTTATTTTCCTGCGTTTGGGCACTAAAGGCAAGTTTGACCGGTCCAAACTGGTGCTCAGCGACAGCATTCAGGGAGACTCCACCGGCCTGGAACAACCGAGTTATCAACAATTGGTAGGGAAAACAGGGGTAGCGGATACGGTATTGCGCCCTGCAGGCAAAGCTTTGATTGAAGGGAAACTTTTTGATGTGGTAACCAGCGGTGAGTTTATTCTCAAAGGCCGGGAAATTCAGGTAACCGCAGTGGAGGGCCTGCGCATTTTAGTGAAAGCCGCAAGCCCGGAGGAATAATCCATGCCATTTTGCAAAATCTGTGGCACTTTTTATCCCAAAAGCCTGGGCGTGTGCCCCAAGTGCAATGAAAAACAAATTCTGGAAGAACAGCCGGAAGCGGTGCGCCCCGCCTCCCTTTCCGAAGCGGAAGCCTCTCGTCAGCGGCAGCGCAGCTGGATTGGCATCTGCATTGGCGTGCCGGCCCTCATCGGCCTGCTCTACGGCATCTATTACGTGATGCAGCTTTTGTCCCGTTAACTTACAGCGCGGAGCTGGTAATCTAAATGATTTTCCCCAGGGTCGGGGCTCAGAAAGGAGTTTTCTATGTATTTTGAGGATTTCATCCTGCCCATCATTGTCATCGTCGCGGTGATCATCTTCCTGGCCATCTTTTTCAGCTTTGTGCCACTGCGGTTGTGGATTTCCGCATTGGCGTCTGGCGTCAAGGTCAGCATTGGCCAGCTCATCGGCATGCGTATCCGCAAAGTCGTGCCCTCCCGCATTGTGAACCCCATGATCAAGGCAACCAAAGCGGGCCTGAGCCTCCCTATCAACAAGCTGGAAGCCCACTACCTGGCTGGCGGTAACGTGGACCGGGTGGTCAACGCTCTCATCGCCGCCCAGCGCGCAGGCATTCCACTGGATTTTGAGCGGGCTTGCGCCATTGACCTGGCAGGCCGGGATGTGTTGAACGCAGTGCAGATGAGCGTAAATCCCAAGGTCATTGAAACCCCTGTTATCGCTGCCATCGCAAAAGACGGCATCGAGCTGCGGGCCAAAGCCCGGGTTACCGTGCGGGCCAACATCGACCGCCTGGTAGGCGGCGCAGGGGAAGAAACCATCATCGCCCGTATCGGCGAAGGTATTGTTACCACCGTAGGTTCCGCGCTGAGCCATAAGGAAGTGCTGGAAAACCCCGACAGCATCTCCCGCACCGTATTGTCCAAGGGGTTGGACGCCGGCACCGCGTTTGAAATTCTCTCCATTGACATCGCTGACGTAGACGTGGGCCGCAACGTAGGCGCACAATTGCAGATTGACCAGGCCGAGGCAGACAAGCGCATTGCCCAGGAAAAGGCGGAAGAGCGTCGCGCCATGGCTGTAGCGCAAGAGCAGGAAAACGTGGCGGAAGTGCAGGGCATGCGCGCCAAGGTAATCGAGGCGGAGGCAGAAGTGCCCCGGGCCATCGCCGCTGCATTCCGGGAAGGCAAACTGGGCGTCATGGATTATTACAACATGCAAAACGTAATTTCCGATACCGAAATGCGCAATGCGATCTCCAAAAACGCCACCCCCGCGCCGGATAAGGATAAAAAATAAACGCTGTTATTTGGTTGGGCCTTCCTAAAGGTAAGGCCCAATCTGCTTTTGCCGGGTTCCCGGCAAAGCAGGAAGGCAAGTGTGGGAACGGCCCCTTCGCAAAGGCCCCTGAAGCCTCAGGGGCTCTGGGGAAGGCGGCTACAGCGCAATGCTGCCGCACAACCCCTTGCCGTATCCCCGGAAGCCTTTCATTTCCGGAATGAGCTTGGATATTTATTGACACGCTGGGAGAGCATATGGATATTTTAATTCTCATCGGCATTATCCTGCTGGTGGTAAGCAACGCCAAAAAGAAGAAGCAAAAAGAGGAAGAGGCCAGACGCCGGGCTCAGGCGGCACGGGCAGCCCAGCCCAGCGGCCAGGCAGAGCCTGCAGCGGCTGATACCCGTTTTCCCTGGGATCGGGAACCTTCCACCCCGACTGCAGACCCGCGGTTTCCTCCGGTAACGCCAGTGCAAGCTTCCCGCCCGCCCCTGGATCCCCGTTTCCCAGACATTGATGCTGCAGAGTTGGCCCGTAACCAGGGGGCAGCAGCACAGCAGCGCCCCCGGCAACAGGCGCAGGCCGCCGCAGTTTCCAAACAGCAGCCCGCACCTGCACCCCGAGCCCAGCAAACCGTTATGCAAGCGGTTGGCGAGAGCATCTCCCAGCAAGTGGGGGACCGTATGCAAACCCCGGTTGGCCGCCGCCATGTCCTGGAAGCCTCCAGCATCACCGGGCACGCCCATACCGAGAGCAGCATCGATAACGGTAGGGAGGAAGCCTGCCCGCCCGCAGTTTTGCGCCAGCGGCAGCCGCAGCAAGAAGCGGCGCCCCGCATGCAGGTGGGAGCGCTGCACCTGGCTTTTGACCAGAGCAGCGTTGTCAGCGGGCTGCTTTACAGCGAAATTCTGGGCAAGCCCAAAGCCTTGCGCAGGTAACCCTTCCACGACATGGGAATGCTTTACAAAATCAAATGAAAAAATGTGAAACCATCCTTTCGGCGGTATTCTTCGGATTGTTGGCCGCCGCATATGGCATATGGGCCTTTCAAATCACCGCGTTGTCTGTGGCCTCCGCCGCGGCCAGCGCGGTCATTTGCGTATTATTTGGCTGGTGCGGCCTACGCTGCATTCAGCTGGTCTGCCATTTTTGGAACGGCGAGCCGGAGCCTGTCCATGGGGCAAATTTAGGGCGCCGCAGCCTGCGGCCCAGCGTGCGCCACCCTGTGTTGGGCATGTGCCTGGCCATTTTGCTTTCCCGTCTGGCGGTTTATGTGTTGGCGTATGCTATCCTCTCCTGGCAACAGGGCTATCAGGGGGGATTTATCGACACCATAGGCCTGTGGCTCAAAGGCGATGCGCCCCACTACATGGGTTTGGCGGAAAACTGGTATGTTACCCAGGGCGATGCCCGCTTCCATATCGTGTTCTTCCCCCTGTATCCCATCCTGGTGCGGCTGTTGCAGCCATTGTTGCAGAGTTACTTTGCCTCAGGGCTTTTTGTTTCCAACCTGGCCGCTGTTGCCGCGGGATACGCGCTCTATGAACTTGCGTTGCTGGATATGGACCGGGCCTGCGCCAAAAGAGCGGTAAAGTATCAATTTCTTTTGCCCGCCGCCTTTTTGCTGTGCGCACCCATGAGCGACAGCCTGTTTTTGTTGCTTTCCATCCTCTGCCTGTATGCCCTGCGCAAAAACCATATTCTCATCGCCTGCTTATTGGGTGGTTTGAGCGCCTTTTGCCGCATGCAGGGCGTGCTGCTGCTGGCCCCTGTGCTGGTGGAACTCATCGGCATGCTCCTTCGCCAGCGTAAGCAGGGCAGCTGCGGCAAGGCTTTTGTGTGGAAGCAAATTCGCCGGTTTTCCTGCCTGATGCTTATCCCGGCAGGCGTGCTTTTGTACCTTTGGATTAACTACCAGGTCACAGGCAATCCCCTCCAGTTTATGATCTATCAAAAAGAGCACTGGTCCCAGTCCCTATCCTGGTTTTTCAATACCGCTGCCTATCAGACGGACCTGCTGCTGGAAAAGGCTGTGGCTGAGCCCTCAGTAGCCCTTGGGTTATGGGTTCCCAACCTGTTGTTTTTATTCGGCGGGCTGGCGGTGGTGTTGCCTGCTCTTATCCCCCCCGAAAATGCCCGACAAGCCCCGACCGGTGAGGCCGGTTCCGCCTGCACGCCCCATTTACGGGCCAGCTATGCGGTTTACTACCTGGTGTATTACTTTTTCAGCATGGGGGCAACCTGGCTGCTTTCCGCACCCAGGTATTTGACCTGTGCCGCCCCCCTTGCACTGGCATTGGCCCTTAACACAAAAAGGCGATGGGTCAACAGCCTGTTCACCATTCTGCTGTTTGTGCTCCAGGTGTTATACTTGGCAGCTTATGTCGCTGGCTGGCCGGTTTATTAATGCGGCCAAAGCAATAGCTTCATGGTATTTTCTTTGCAAAAACATCCACGGCCTTATAACGCCAGGGAAACGCAGCGGCAACCGCTGCTGCGTCCTTGCTTACCAAATGGCCCATCCGGCAGCAAAAAAACGCAATTGCCTATATACACAACACAGGAAAGGAGCCAATGCCCCATGGAAGAACCTCGCAATGAACAAGGCCAGACGTTGCAAGAATTTCTGGCCGCCTATGATGAAACAAAATATCGCCGCCCCTCGGTAACGGCGGATATTGTGGTGTTTACCATGCTATATACCGGCGAAATCCCAGCCCCGCCCTGCGCGGGGGAATATTCTCTGGGGGTATTGCTGATCCGCCGCAAAAATCATCCCTTTATTGGCACTTGGGCTTTGCCGGGCGGCTTTGTCAATATGGATGAAGATTTGAGCGCAGCAGCAGCCAGGGAGCTGGAGGAGGAAACCGGGCTGAGCGGGCTGGCCCTCCGGCAGTTTGGCGCCTTTGGCTCGCCGCAGCGGGATCCCCGCACCCGTATCGTCACCGCTGGCTATTATGGGATTGCGCCCTTTGGTTCCCTTTCCCCCAAAGCAGGCGATGACGCGGCGGATGCAGCGCTGTTTTCCGTCTCTCTCAAGCTGCGTGCCCAATGCCCCAGCGCCGAAGCCTACCGCATCAGCCTTCAGGCAGGCCCCGTTTCCCTTTGGACACAGGCCAAACGGATATTTGACGCCATGGGCCCCCAGGCAGCTTACCTTCCAGGGGGAGATCTGGCTTCCGACCATGGTTTGCTGCTGTTTCAAGCCTTGTGCGCGTTGGAAGCGCAGCCCCGTACCCGGGTAGCCAACCTGCTCAGCGGCGGCAGCCGCCTGCTGTTTCACCGGGCTAACAAGCTGCTGGAGGATTTATTTGCGGATTTCCACTGAACCAATGGTGATCTGAAAACAGGGGGATCTTTTTCTTATGCAAGCCATCGACCAGGCCGCCCGCCGCACCCATATGCTCAACGACCCCATGGGCCGGCTTATCCCCTCCGTTGCGCTGCCATCCATCATCAGCATGCTGGTAGGCGCGATTTACAACATGGCGGATACACTGTTTGTGGGCCAGCTGGGCAATTCCGCTACAGGCGCCGTGGGGATCGTGTTTCCCATTACCACGCTGTTGCAGGCATTGTCCTTTGTTTTCGCCCATGGGGCCACCAGCTATATTTCCCGCCTGCTGGGGCGGGACGATGTGGAAACCGCCTCCCGCACCATGACCACTGCGCTGTTTTCCGCCATGCTCATGGGGGCCATATACGGCGCTTTTGGGCTGCTGTTTTTTGATGGTGTGCTTCGCCTCTTCGGCGCTACGGAAACCATCCTCCCCTATGCAAAGCAGTATGCCTGTTATATTTATGCCGCTTCCCCACTGTTTGCAGGCTCCTATGTGATGAACAATGCGCTGCGCGCAGAAGGCAGCGCTGTCAAAGCGCTCATCGGCATGTCCGCAGGGGCTGTGCTCAATATCATTCTGGACCCCATCTGCATCTTTACGTTTCATATGGGAGTAGGGGGCGCAGGCCTTGCCACCGCAATTGGGCAGGCCGTCAGTTTTTTGTTGCTGCTCTCCTTTTATCTGCTGGGCGGCAGCGCGCTGTCGCTGAAGTTCCGTCTCTTTACCCCCACCTGGCCCATGTATTACGAGCTGCTGCGCATTGGCATCCCCTCCTTCTTCCGGCAGGGGTTGGCCAGCTTTGCTTCCATATTGCTCAACAACGGAGCAGCCCCCTATGGGGACGCCGTAATCGCCGCATTCTCTGTGGTAAACCGCATCATGTGGATCGTTAACGCTGTGGTGGTTGGGTATGGGCAGGGCTATCAGCCTATTTCCGGCTACAATCACGGGGCTGGGAAATCCAGCCGGGTATACCAGGCCTTTCATTTCACGTTGTGGACCGCGCTGGGCTTTGTTACGTTGTGCGGCGTTCTCTTTCTGTGTACCGCACCTTGGCTGGTAAGCCTGTTTCGGGATGACCCTTATGTCATCCAGGTAGGCGCGGCTACTCTCCGCTACCAGGCGGTCACCCTTCCGCTGATGGCCACCGTCATGATTGCCACCATGCTGTTTCAGTCCACCGGGCGTTCCGTTCCTTCCCTTGTGCTGGCTATGGCCCGCCAGGGGCTATGCTTTATCCCCCTGGTCCTCATCCTGCCACAAATCTGGGGCCTGGACGGCTTGTTGCTCACCCAGGCAGCTGCGGATGCACTGGCGTTTTTGATTTGCCTGCCAGTGTTGCTTCCCGCCGTAAAGCGGCTGCGCAGCTGCAGCAAGTCGGAAGCTCCATTCCCCCCGAAGGAGGATTTACCATGATCAAACTCGTTGCCTTATTGCTTTGTGTAACCCTATGCGGCGGCCTTTGTGCCTGTGCAGGCACATCGCCTGCCCCCTTCTCTCCCCTTGTGGTACGGGCGCCTAAAATTGGAGCGGCGGACTGCTTTATCCTCACCTGCGATGGGGAAACCATGGTAATCGACCTGGGTGAAGAAGATGACGGAGCGGAAATCCTGGAAAACCTCGGGGCAGAAGGCATCCACCAAATCCAAACGCTGGTGATCACCCATTTTGATAAGGACCATATCGGCAGCGCGCAAACCGTGCTTTCCCAGATGCCGGTAACCCAAGTGCTGCAGCCCGGTTATGAAAAAACCGGTAAACGATATCAGGCCTATCTGGATGCTTTGGCAGCCCAGGGGATAACGCCCCAGGTGGTTACCCAGCAACAGGCCGTTACGTTAGGGGACGCCACCGTAACCATTTATCCCCCCCTTGCACAGCATGACAATGACAATGATAACAGCCTTTGTATCCTGGTGGAGCACGGAGCCGTGCGTATGCTCTTTACTGGCGACGCCATGGCTGCCCGTACGCAGGAGCTGATAGGCAAACAAATTTCCCAAGGGCCATATCAACTCTTGAAAATTCCACATCATGGCAGGTATAATGATACAAGCGAAATGCTGTTGCAATACACACAACCCCAAAATGTGTGGATTACCTGCTCGGACAAAAACCCGCCGGATGCAGAGCTTTCGGCCCTTTTATCCCTGCAAACCGCCTTGGCGGTGTATGAAACGCGTCAGGGAGACATCCGTTTGTCCAGCGATGGCAAGGAGGTACAAATTACGCAATGATTCTCATAAACCGGGGATGTTGTTTTGTTGTGAAAATAAAACGTTCGAAATATCTTGAATATTATTTCTCTTCTTAGCATGAGTGCCCGAAAAAATTTTGATTTTTTTCGAAACTCATGCTTTATTTTTATTCGTAATATATGTATAATTATAAAAAATTTTGCAAATCAAACAGGAGGGCCGCATGCAAAAGGGATATCTCATACTGGAGACCGGCCAGATATTTTCCGGTGAACGCTGCGGGGCGATGGAGCAGGATGCGTTGGGGGAGCTGGTGTTTACCACCGGCATGACCGGGTATCTGGAAACCCTGACAGACCCCAGCTACTATGGCCAGATCGTCATGCAGACATTTCCCCTCATAGGAAATTACGGGGTAATCCCAGAGGATTTCGAAAGCGGCCGTTCTTTTGTACGGGCTTATGTAGCCCGAGAGTTTTGCGATGCCCCAAGCAACTTCCGTTCTTCCGGAGCGCTGGATGCATATCTGAAAGCCCAGGGAATTCCAGGGCTTATGGGAGTGGATACCCGCCAGCTCACCCGTATCGTACGGGAGCGGGGCGTAATGAACGCCATGATCAAAAGCAAACCCCAATTAACACCAGAGGAGCAGGCCGCATTGCAGGGCTATGCCGTAACCAGCGCGGTGCAAAGCGTGACCTGCCAACATAGTTTCTCTGAGGGCGCAGGCCGGCGTGTGGTATTATGGGACTTTGGCGCAAAGCACAACATCCGCCGGATGTTGTTGCAACGGGGCTGCCAGGTCATCACAGTGCCCGGCAACACCCCGGCTGCAGAAATCCTAGCGCTCAATCCTCAGGGCATTATGCTTTCCAACGGCCCTGGAGATCCGGCGGAAAACAGCAAAATCATTCAGCAGCTGCGCTTTTTATTTGATACTGGCATTCCCATGTTCGGCATTTGCCTGGGGCATCAGCTCATGGCTCTGGCCTATGGCGGCAAAACCCGTAAAATGAAATACGGCCACCGTGGCGCCAACCAGCCCGCGCAAAACACCCAAACTGGCCGCGTATTTATCACCAGCCAAAACCATGGTTATTGCGTAGTAGGCGAAAGTTTGGGCGCTGGCGCGCAAATGACCTACATCAACGCCAACGATGGCACCTGTGAGGGCGTGGCGTACCAGCGCTTCCCGGCATTTTCCGTGCAGTTCCATCCGGAAGCCTGCGCAGGGCCTTTGGATACCAGCTTTTTATTTGACCAATTTATCGATTTGATGGAAGGAGGCGTCATCCATGCCATTGGATAAATCCATCAAGCGCACGCTGGTGATCGGTTCCGGCCCTATTGTGATCGGCCAGGCTGCGGAGTTTGATTATGCAGGCACCCAGGCGTGCCAGGCTTTAAAAGCGGAAGGTGTGGAGGTCATCCTGGTCAATTCCAACCCCGCTACCATCATGACGGACGCCCACATGGCGGACCATATTTACCTTGAGCCGCTGACGCTGCCCATACTAAAGAGCATCTTCAAAAAAGAGCAGCCGGACAGCATCCTGCCAACCCTTGGCGGGCAAACAGGGCTTACCCTGGCCATGCAGCTGGCCAAGGAAGGCTTCTTGGAGGAATATGGGGTGCGGCTGCTGGGTGCACGGCCGGACACCATTGACAAAGCGGAGGATCGGCAGCTTTTTAAGGACGCCATGGCGGCAATCCACCAGCCGGTGATCCCCTCTGTGGTAACAGAGGATTTAGAGGGTGCTCTGGCCTTTGCCCAAACCATCGGCTATCCCATCATCGTCCGCCCCGCATTCACCCTGGGAGGCAGCGGTGGCGGCATTGCCTACACCGAAGGGGAGCTTCGTGACATTGCAGAAAACGGGCTGCGGCTTTCCCCTATCCATCAGGTGCTGGTAGAGCAATGCATTGCGGGCTGGAAAGAGATCGAATTTGAGGTCATGCGGGACGCTGCTGGCAACTGCATTACCATCTGCTCTATGGAAAACTTTGACCCCGTTGGCGTGCACACCGGGGACAGCATTGTCATCGCCCCTGCGGTAACGCTGGCCAACCCCGAGTACCAAATGCTGCGCACCGCAGCTTTGAACATCATCGACTATCTGGGCATCGAAGGGGGCTGCAACTGCCAATTCGCCCTAAACCCAAACAGCTTGGAATATGCGGTGATTGAGGTCAATCCCCGGGTGAGCCGCTCCTCGGCCCTGGCTTCCAAGGCCACCGGCTACCCTATCGCCAAAGTAGCCGCCCGCATTGCCATGGGCTACACCCTTCCGGAAATCCCCAACGCTGTCACCGGTGGCAAAACCTGCGCCTGCTTTGAGCCTGCGCTGGATTATGTGGTAGTGAAGCTGCCCAAATGGCCCTTTGACAAGTTCGTTTATGCCAAGCGCGCTTTGGGCACCCAGATGAAAGCCACCGGGGAAGTGATGGCCATTGGCTCCACCTTCGAGGAAGCATTGATGAAGGCAGTGCGGGGAGCGGAAATCGGCCATTATGATTTGAATACCCCCAGCCTTTGCGAGCTGTCCCAAGCCGCTTTGTTGGAAAAGCTCCATCATTGTGATGATCAACGGCTGTTTACCGTTTACGCTGCCATCAAAGCAGGCATATCCATTGACGACATCCATCAAATCACCACCATCGACGCCTGGTTCCTTCACAAGCTGCAAAAGCTGGCGCAAATGGAGGACCGCCTCCAGCAGGAGCCGTTGACCCAGGCACTGTATCTGGCGGCAAAACGCCAGGGCTGGCCGGATAAAGCCATTCAAGCCCACAGCGGCCAGGCGATCCCCTTCCGCCTCTTGCCTGGGTATAAAATGGTAGATACCTGCGCCGCGGAATTTCGGGCGGAAACCCCCTATTTTTATGCCGCCTATGAAGAGGAAAACGAGGCGGCCCAATTCCTGTCCCGCAAAGGAAGGGAAAAGCCTACCATTATTGTGTTTGGCTCCGGTCCCATCCGGATTGGCCAGGGCATTGAGTTCGACTATGCCTCAGTACACTGCGTGTGGTCCCTGCGGGAAAAGGGCTATGAGGTAGTAATCGTCAATAACAACCCCGAAACCGTGTCTACCGATTTCGATACGGCGGACCGGCTGTATTTTGAGCCCCTCACCCCGGAAGATGTGATGGGCGTTATTGCAACAGAACAGCCCTACGGCGTGGTGGTAGCCTTTGGTGGGCAAACCGCCATCAAGCTCACCAATTTTCTATGCAGCCAAGGGGTTCGCATCCTGGGCACCCCTGCGGATAGCATTGACATGGCGGAGGACCGGGAGCGTTTTGATGCGTTGCTGACGCAATTGGACATCAAGCGCCCCGCAGGCCATACGGTGATGACCACAGCCCAGGCCCTGGAAGTTGCCCAGCAATTGGGGTATCCAGTGCTGTTGCGTCCCTCCTACGTGTTGGGCGGGCAAAATATGATTATCGCTTTCGGCCCTGAGGATGTGGAGGAATATATGGCCATTATCCTGGCCCAGGGCATAGAAAACCCCATTCTCATCGACCAATATTTGATGGGCACTGAGCTGGAGGTAGACGCCATTTGCGACGGCAAAGAGGTGTTAATCCCCGGCGTGATGGAGCATATCGAGCGGGCGGGCATTCATTCCGGCGACTCCATCGCGGTTTATCCTGCATGGAATGTGGATGACACCATGCTGGAGCGCATTGTAGACTGCTCAGAGCGGCTGGCTCTTTCCCTGAAGGTCAAGGGGTTGGTAAACATTCAATATCTGATCTACCAAAACGAGCTGTACGTTATCGAGGTCAACCCCCGCTCTTCCCGCACCATCCCTTATATCAGCAAGGTAACGGGCGTTCCCATGGTGGATTTGGCTACGCGGGCTATGCTGGGAGAATCCCTGCATGCCATGGGCTATGGCACAGGGCTATACCCTATTCCTCCTTATGTAGCGGTAAAAGTTCCGGTATTCTCCTTTGAAAAACTGGCGGATGTGGACACGCTGCTGGGCCCGGAGATGAAATCCACCGGCGAAGTGCTGGGCGTAGCCGGCACACTGTCGGAAGCATTGTATAAAGGCCTCTGCGCAGCAGGGTATCAGATGGATCGGCGAGGAGGCGTGCTGTTCAGTGTCAAGCGGACAGATAAGCGTGAAATCTGCGAAACCGCGAAACGGTTCCTGGCTTTGGGTTGTGCCCTGTATGCAACCCCTGGCAATGCGAATACGCTGCGCACTGCCGGACTCCCGGTACGGGAGGTGCAAAAACTCAGCAGCGGCAACGAAGAAATCCTGCATTTGATGGAGTCCGGGGAGATCGGCTACATCGTCTCCACCTCAGCCAAGGGCCGTATCCCCACCCGGGACAGCGTGCGTATCCGTCGCAAAGCGGTGGAAAAGAGCATTCCCTGCCTCACCGCTATCGACACGGCCAATGCCCTGGCGGATTGTTTGGAAAGCCGTTATTCCCAATGGAATACGGAGCTGGTGGACTTGAATCACCGCCGCAAAACCAGGGAGCGGCTGTTATTTGCAAAATTTCAAGCCTGCGGCAACGACTATATCTGCTTTGATTGCCGCGCCCAACGGGTTGATAACCCGGAAGGCTTGGCGGTGCGTCTGTCCGACCGGCATTTTGGCATCGGCGGCGAGGGCGTAGCTCTGCTTTATGACTCAGATATCGCCGATTTTAAAATGGTGATGTACAATTTGGATGGTTCGGAAGGCGGCATGTCCGGAAATGCCATTCGCTGCCTTGCAAAATATGCCTATGATCTGGGAATGATCCCCAAATCCAAACTGGCGATCACAGTGGAAACTGCCAGCGGTTTGAAGCAGGTATGGCTGCGCAAGCGCAATGGCGTAGTGCGAAGCGCAACGGTGGATATGGGCAAAGCGAAGTTGCATCCCTCCGCCATCCCAGTGAACTTGCCTGGCGATCGCGCCGTTGACGTGCCGGTGCAAGTGGGGCGCGGCTATCGCATTACCTGCGTGAATATGGGCAATCCCCATGCTGTCGCCTTTGTAGATGATGTGGATACCATGCCGCTTGCGCAGGAAGGCCCGCTGATGGAGCATGCTCTCATATTCCCAGAGCGCACCAACGCGGAATTTGTGCGCATGCTGGATGAAACCACGCTGCGCATGCGGGTTTGGGAACGTGGCAGCGGTGAAACCTGGGCCTGTGGCACCGGCGCCTGCGCTGCAGTGGTTGCCGCAGTAGAAAACGGATTGTGCGCTTGGGATACGGATATTACGGTCAAAGTGCAGGGAGGAGAATTGATTGTGCGCTATTGCCGAAATGGGAGCGTGCGCATGTCCGGCGATGTTGAACTTGCCTTTGAAGGAGTTGTAGATATTTAAAGTTTGAATAGGGGGATAAGTTGCTCTTCTTTTGCTGTCCCCAAACCAGCCGAGAGGATCATGAAGGCATAGGGAGCATTGTATCGCCTCTTGGTAAACCTTAGGGATATAGCCTGACTGCCGGGAAATAGAAAGAAGAAGCACATGCAGTGCATGTGCTTCTTTCTTTGCTTAGGAACCAGCGGCTATCTATTCTCCCAGCCACTGTGCAATGGTCGCGGCCCGTCGACCCCATGGGGGCGTCCTTTCGCTCCCGAGTGTTTCTCCCAGGGATACCCGCACACCTTCGGAGTGTCGCCAAGGGAGGGGCTTGCCCCCTTCTCCCCTGAACCGGGCGAGTGGGTTGTCTGCTGTCTGCAAACAAAAAAGACCATACGTTGTATGGCCTTCTTCGTTTGGGAACCGGCGGCTACCTATTCTCCCAGCTCGTCTCCAAGCGAGTACTTTCGGCGTATAAGGGCTTAACTTCTGTGTTCGGCATGGGAACAGGTGGATCCCCTTAGC
>JAEXFV010000125.1 GCA_023451115.1 Bacillota bacterium | reverse complement strand
GGCTTGCTCGGTTCGGATGGGGTAGATGTAGCTGCGCTGAATGAGTGGGCTACCGATCCGGACGATTCCCATGTGGCCGTAACCCCCAACGACGCGGAACTGGAAGATTTGTTTGCGGACTTGGCTGCAAATATTTCAAAACCAGGCGCTACAAACATTGTAATTGATGAAGTATTAAACCCGGATTTTATAATCCAGAGTATTCTGCCTCCCAGCAAAGGCACCGTAAGTATGATAAACAGCACGACTCTTCAGTGGAAGATCGATAAGCTGGGCGTTGCTGCCAACGAAGGAGCATCCCTAGATTTTATCATCAAACACGTAGCTCTGACGCAGGGAACCAAGGCAGTAAATCAGAGCATTACCTATCAGGATACAGAACACAACAGCGTTTCCTTCCCTAATCCTACGGTGATGGTTAACTGCGGCATCGTGGTATTCCCTGAGGAATGTCCCGCTCCGATCGACGTTTCCATCGGAGGGTGTAAAGATTCCGTCATCTATGATGTGGGCGATGTTTCCATGGAATCACTTGGCCGGATTTTAAACGTCAATGTGAACATCAAAAATGTTTGCCCAGGAAAACGGGTTGCGCTGGCAGTCATACTCCATGAAACAGATGCACTGGGAGTGGAGCATCAGCGTGGATTAAAAACCATGACCGTTCCCGCCCATAACGCTCCTACCTGCCGAGATGTTCTGGTAAAATGCGTTAAATTTGTACTTCCCGAGGATTTAGATGTCTCGGGCAGCTCCACAAATGCAATCTGTAATACCAGAAATTTTAAAGTCCGCGTCATTGCCCACAATATTGATAGCGACTATGTCTGCTGTAATGTAACGGTATAGATTATGCCGTATACTTGATAGGTTCTGCGCCTTCTCAAATTGCAGTTCTTCTTGACAGGTGAACGATCGTTCTCTATACTATTTGTAAACGATCGTTCACTCTTTTTTGTAATTGTGGCCAAAATCGCACCAATCCTATTCAGGTTTTGGTTGATGGCGCTGCAGGAACTTTCATTGCATCATTGGGGGGAGATTTGTAATGAGCGATACCAAAGAAGGCATTTTGCTGGCGGCGCTGCGCCTGTTCGCATGCAGGGGATATGAGGCCGTTTCCGTCAGCGATATTGCGGGGGCGCTGGGCATGGCGAAAAGCGCACTATACAAGCATTATAAAAGCAAGCGTGATATTTTTGAACATATTGTAGACCGCATGGACAGGATGGATTATGAGCGCGCCAAAGCATATGCGGTTCCAGAAGGCACTTTTGCCCAGATGGAGGAAGCCTACCGCCATACGCAGCTGGAACAGATCAAGCGCTACAGTCAGGCCCAGTTCCAGTATTGGACGGAAGAGGAGTTCCCTTCTGGGTTCCGCAAAATGCTTACGCTGGAGCAGTATGGCAGTGCGGAAATGGCAGCGCTTTATCAGCAATACCTGGGCAGCGGCCCAGTGGGATATCTGGAGGACCTGTTTGGTGCGCTTTGTCCAGCCCATCCTGTGCCTCCCAGGCAGCTGGCACTGGCGTTTTATGGCCCCATGTATTTGCTGATCAGCCTGTATGATGCCGCACAGGAGAAATCCGCCATCGTTTTATCGGCTCAGCAGCACATTGGGCAGTTTATAGAGGGCCTGAAACAGGGCAACCTGGAACGCTGGGGATACAACCCACAAAAATCAGGAGCACAAGATGCGTGAAATCAATATGGAGTTATATGGGCTGTCCGGCCAGTTTGTCGCCCTATCTGCAGAATATCCCAGCCTGTCTCCCGGGCGCATTCTGGCGCAGGAGAAAGGCATGTACCGTGTGGTCAGCCATGCAGGAGAGCAGCTGGCGCAGATCTCGGGCAAACTAAGACATGACGCCGCTACAGCCTGTGATTTTCCTGTGGTTGGAGACTTTGCCATGCTGGCATCACCGGCAGCACAGGGCCCGGCCATAATCCAGCATATTTTACCGCGCAAAAGCCTTTTTATCCGCAAAGCCCCCGGAACAGGAAAAGAGCCTCAGCTGGTAGCCGCCAACGTAGACCTGGTGTTTCTTTGCATGGCGCTCAACGCAGATTTTAACCTGCGCCGGCTGGAACGCTATTTATCCATTGCTTGGGAAAGCGGTGCAAAACCTGTGGTAGTGCTGACAAAATCGGATTTATGTGCAGACATCCAACAAAAACGTGCTGCTGTGGAACGCATTGCCACGAGCGTGGACATCTTGACCGTCTCAGCGATGGAACAAGACGGCCTGGAACACATCCTCCCCTATCTAAAAAAAGGGCAAACCATAGCCCTGTTGGGTTCTTCAGGCGTAGGCAAATCCACACTGATTAACCAGCTGTTGGGAGAAAATAAGCAGCAAACCAACAGCCTTGGGCAGGATGGCAAAGGCAGGCATACCACTACCCGGCGCGAGCTGCTGCTGGTATCCCAGGGCGGCATGGTAATTGACACACCCGGCATGCGCGAACTGGGTATTTGGGATGCTGCGCAGGGTGTGGGCCTTGCTTTTTCTGAAATTCAGGAATTGGCCAAGCAATGCCGTTTTCGAGATTGCAGCCATACCGGCGAACCCGGATGTGCAGTTTTGGCCGCACGCAGGGCGGGAACGTTAAGTGAGGAACGCTGGCTCTCATACCAAAAGCTTAAGGCGGAAAGCGCTTACGCAGAACATTCCCAAAGTTACCTGGAGGCAAAAAACAAAAAGTTTAAGGCCATTGCCAAACAAAACAAGGCCAGCCGCAATCCATAAGCGGAAGGCTGTAAACCAACCTTACCAAACCATAGCAGCTGGTACTTTCCAGAGAGGAGCGAATAAAGTGAAATATCCAAAAAGCAGGCGATATGATACGCCGGAACTACAAGCAAAAATCATGGGCCCCAACCCCATTAAGCTGCAAGAGGAGCTGATGCTGACAAACAAAACGCCCTCTGGCGCAGTCGTGTGTGACCTGGGCAGCGGCCAGGGACTAACCAGCGTGTTTTTATGCAGGGAGTACGGTTTTACCGTATATGCGGCGGACCTATGGAGCGACCCTGAAGAAAACCGTTGCTTCTTCTCGCAAATGGGCCTGTCCCCTTTACAGGTTATCCCTGTGAAAGCAGACGCCAACCATCTGCCCTTTGAAAGGGAGTTTTTTGACGCTGTGGTCAGCACGGATTCCTACCATTATTTTGGCCGCGACCCGCTTTATTTGGACAACAAGCTGCTCCCCTTCGTAAAACCGGGCGGATATATTTACATTGCTATCCCCGGCATGAAGCGGGACTGCCACCACGCACTGCCCGCCGAGCTGTTGCTATCCTGGACGCCGGAACAGCTGGACTACCTCCACGATATTCCCTATTGGACGAGCATATTGGCTCAAAGCCGGGATGCCAATCTGCTCTCTATTCAGGAGATGGAGAGCAACGAAGAGGTATGGTCAGATTGGTTGCGGCAGGATAACGAATATGCCGTAGGCGACCGCAAAGCCATGGAGGCAGGAGGCGGCGCGTATCTCAATTTTATCTCTATTGTGCTGCAGAAAAAGTGAAGCGGCAAAAAACGTCACCAAGCATTGGTATGATGAACACTCCCGAAAAAAAGCCTTGACACATGGGAAGGTACCGTTGAGCGGTAACAAAGTTTACGTCTGGTTATAACAAAAAAGAAAACCGCTATCAGCTCCTTTTGGCAGACATCAGCCACTATACGATTTTAAGCCTTGAAAGCAAAATGTTTTCAAGGCTTTTTTCTCTTTCCAGCATTTAATGATTGTGCTCACTGGCCATTGCTTCTTCCCGTGTTCTGTGCACGGTACCCCTGGGATGCTGTGGCGGCGCATAAATGGAATACAGCTTCAGCGGTATATTGCTGGTGTTAACCAGGTTATGCCATGTACCCGCCGGAACCATTATCGCGTCCCCTTGCGCAACTCTTCTTTGAAAATCCAGCATATGCTTGCGTTCCCCCATTTTTACAATCCCCCGCCCTTGTTCAATGCACAAAAACTGGTCCAGGTGGGGGTGGCTTTCCAACCCAATTTCCTCTCCTACCTCAATGCTCATTAAGGTAAGCTGTAAATGTTGCCCCGTCCACAGCGCAGTGCGAAATGTGCTGTTTCGTTGGGTTGCCTGCTCTACGTTTATAACAAAGGGATTGGGCCCATAGTCTCTCGAAACCATATCCGGCCTTTTGTTCAAGCAGCTCAGCTCCTTTCTATCCCGCTACGTTATATTATGATGAGAGCAATCCAGATG
>JAEXFV010000119.1 GCA_023451115.1 Bacillota bacterium | reverse complement strand
GCTGGAGAGAACGGGGTTTCGGTTAAGGAACTGCATCTTACCGGGGACCGGACGCGCATCCGGCATATCACCATGCTGCATGTGCTGGACATGCTCCGGCGATCCCTTCAGGGGCTACCTGTAGTTTCCCAATAATCCCCTATCCATGAAACCCCTGAAGCGCCAAAGCGTATGGGGAAATGAAGAGGATCAACCAAAAGCCATCCGGCCTCTATTAGCACCCGGGTGGCTTTTTAAAACTTGTCCTGTTAAACGATTAAAGCCCTGAAAAGTTTCCATTTAAGAAACTTTCTCTTTGCAAAACCAGGGTTTCATGATATAATGGGACCAGATTAAGAAGCAAGGATGGCAGGGAAATTCATGGCAATGGAAAAAGAAAAGGCATTGGAAGTGGCGTTGAGCCAAATTGAGAAACAATTCGGCAAGGGCGCTATCATGAAGCTGGGGGATACGGCTGGGAAGATTTCCATTTCCGTTATCCCTACCGGTTGTTTGGAGCTGGACTTTGCGCTGGGCGTTGGGGGCATTCCCCGGGGCAGGGTCACAGAAATTTTTGGACCGGAGTCCTCCGGTAAAACCACAGTAGCGCTTCATGTCATCGCCCAGGCCCAGCAGGCAGGGGGCACTGCGGCTTTTATTGACGCGGAGCATGCCCTGGATCCCGTGTATGCGGAAAACCTGGGGGTGAATGTGGATGAGCTCTATGTCTCCCAGCCTGATACTGGCGAACAGGCGCTGGAAATTGCGGAAGCTTTAGTACGCTCTGGCGCCATGGATGTGATCGTGGTTGACTCAGTGGCAGCACTGGTGCCCAAAGCGGAAATTGAAGGCGATATGGGCGATTCCCATGTGGGGTTACAGGCAAGGCTCATGTCCCAGGCGCTGCGCAAACTTACCGGCATCGTTTCCAAAACCAATACGGCTGTGATTTTTATCAACCAATTGCGGGAAAAAGTAGGGGTTATGTTCGGCAATCCGGAAACCACCCCCGGCGGCAAGGCGCTGAAATTCTATGCCTCTGTGCGCCTGGATGTGCGAAAAATCGAAACCCTGAAAAACGGCGCGGAATTCGTGGGCAGCCGCACCAGGGTAAAAGTGGTCAAAAACAAAGTGGCCCCCCCCTTCAAGCAAGCGGAGTTTGACATCATCTACGGCGAAGGCATCTCCCGTGAGGGCACCATTTTGGATATGGCCGTCAATGAAAAAGTAATTCAAAAAACCGGCGCCTGGTATTCTTACGGCGATATGCGCATGGCGCAGGGCAGGGACAACGCCCGGTTGTTCCTGAAAGACAACAGAGAACTCTGCGATCAGATTGAAGGGCAGTTACGCGCCAACATGGAAGAACGGCGGCAAAAAGCCGCAGCTGAAAAGGAAGCCAAGCGCAACGCCGCTATGGCCGCCTCCTCTACCCCACCGGAAGAAGACTAATTCCTGTTCATAACATATAGCGAGAGGCCGCGGATGGATCAGCGGCCTCTATTTTTATCCAGCGCATATGCTCTTTAACACAAGAGGAAGGAAAATGATGATGGCAAAAATACGTGCCAGGTGTACCCCGGCAATGAGCACCAGATTGCTGCCCATTTCATTCCCCAACAGCGTCATCACCTCCACCCCCCCTGGCGAAGATGCCAGTAAACAGCTCATACCGTCCTGCCTGCTTAATCGCTTCATCACATAGGCAATGGCTATGGCGGAAAGTACCAACATAGTGAATATCAACAGCAGCGGTAATAGCAGCGCAGGCAGGTTATGCAAGGTATCCCGGGTGATTTTCAGGCCCGTTACGCACCCCAGGCAAATTTGCGTAACCGTGCGCATGGGCTTGGGAAAAGCAGCCTTGCGGGTTAACACCCCAAATCCGGCCACCCCCAGCGCGCCGCCCAGCAAAAACGCTACGGGTACGCCCAGCAGCCGCAGCGCCACGCCTGTGCAGCCCCCTGCAAGAAGCGTTGCAAGAAAACGGAGCGCTGTATCGTGGCAGCCATTGTCGCTTTGCTGTTTTCCCTGTGGAATGGCTGGCTGTTTTTCTGCATCAAAACCGCTGCGCTTTTCCAGCCACTGGCACAGGGCAGGAATGGCCATGCATATGCCGATTTGGCGCACCACCTGAAACACGGCTACCACTGCCGCATCTCCCCCAAAGGCATCTGCCAGCAACACCATTTCCCCTACTCCACCAGGAGACCCGGCCAGAATGGCGGTTTCCAGCGAAAATCCAAATACCCCATGCAGGATGCATGCCCCTAAGGCGCCCACGCAACATAGCCCGATTAACCCTACCAGCAAAGCCCTCCAAAGTGTTTTTAACTCCCGTAAGCTTTCCCGTTTTACGCTGACGCCTACCATCGCCCCCACCAGCAGCTGTGTCAGCTGGGGCAACGGTGTGGGAAACGCGCCAACATCTAACAGCAAGTGCACACAAGCTACCCCTGCCACTGCACAGAGCAATGTGGCTGCAGGGAAGCGTATTTTCCTGCCAATGAGGCCGCATCCTGTGGCTACCAGCAGCGTAATCGCTATGTCTTTCATTTTTTCTCCCCAATATCTTCCTATTTAAAAAATAGCGTGCCTGCCCAAAGGCAGGCACGCGCAAATCATGTATGAGCGGATTATTACAGGGCATTGGCCACGGCATTCAACAGCCGCTCAGTACGATCCGGATTTACGATGCCGCAGGGGCAGTCGTAGGCCAGCTCCATAGCCGCCTTGCGGGCGGTTGTTGTACCTTTCTTGATTTTTTCCGCCAGATCCAGCACATGCTGTTCTGAAATCATGCTGTGGCCGCATTGGGTGATGATGGCCAGCACGTCCTCGTTTTTCGGGAGCTTATCCGTTTTTCCCCACACGCCCAAGGAGTTGGTCACCATATGGTGGGGTGTCCCGGCGCATTTGCAGATATGGTCGACCCGGTCGGTGAGGCCGGATACCACCACGGAAATCCCCAGCTCTGCTTCTTTCAGGTCTTTAATAAACTGGGCAACGTCTTCCTCTGTGTTAAAGGTGGCTTGCACGGCCATGGTGCTGTCGTCGCCAGGATCTACCGTTTTCAAAAACGCTTCGCGGCTTCCTTCCAAAAACTCGGAGGTTTTGGTGCCGCCCAGGGTCACCGCGTTATTTTTGATGGCCAACTCGCAAAAGCGGTACATCTTGGGGCCGGACCCCACATCGTTAATGCCTTTGCTGCAAATACTCAGAACCACCCAATCGGTTTTAAGTTCTTCCGGGGTGCCATAGCGATGCAATGTATGTGTCATATGATCGATCCTCCTTCAAGCGTTTCTCTTAGTCGATATAGGGCCGGCCCAAGCCCACGTTGTTTTTGCTGTTAGGCCGCACGGCAATGCCCATCTTCTTGCAGATGGCTTCCTGGGGCACAGTGCCATCCTTAAGGGTTTTCCCAAAGAGATCCAAACTGAATACCGAGTGAATGTCTTTGGCAATCTCTTCAATGCAGAGGAGGGTTTCTTCCAATTTTTCTGTGGGCACCACAAATTCCAGAATACCGGAGAGGATGCGCTCGCGCAGCAATTCCTCCTTAAACGTGCCCGTCTTGGGATCCGCCATCATCATGGTGACGGGGTTGCGGCGCTCAAATACCACGTATCCCAATTTGGCCAGCCGTTGGGAGGCCTTTTCAATATCAAAAATGTAAGCGCCTACATTGGGGCGGCCAAATTCCATGCCAACACCGATAACGCCTTCTCCATAGCGGCCGGTTACGTCGTTGGTTTTTCCCTCGTGGGTGCCTCGGCCGGGGCCTTCGCTATCCACAAACACAGCCTGGGCGCAGCTCATCCAATGGCGGACGATGCGGGGCCACTTGAGCTCCTGCTGATAAATAGCGTTGCGCTTGCAAACCTTGGAGATCAGGCAAATATTGCATTCCACGCACTCGTCAAAATTGATGTTCACCTGGCCGTCCTCGTCCCGTTTAATAGCGGATATGGGACAGCGATTGATGCACAAGCCACAATTGGTGCAAAGGTCTTTGTTGATTAACATACTTCCACTCCTTTATCTGTAATCATTTCTATCTGCAATCATTTTCTCAACCGTTCTCCATTTTGAGCAACAATAAGCGTACCCCGGGAAAATCAGGGCAGTTTTCTGCTCTTCGCCTTCCCGGAACATAAAACGGATATGGTTGTGCTGCCGGGATTTCCCCCGGCAGCGTCATATGGCAAACGGTCAGTGCGGCAGTTTTGTTGCCGCTTGTCAAGAAACCTTCAAATTGATACCGGCTAGGTGGTCAAGGCCAAAGGTCTTGACATTGCTCCCTGGTGAACTCCCCGAAGCCTTAGGGGTTCTGGGGTGGGAGAGAACAGCCAAATTACGCTTTTGGCTGTGGCAGTGCTTCCTCCGCCGGAGTCATAATCAGGCGAACCAGGGAGATGCCCTGATAAACCGTCCACAAAAGGCAGCCCAGCACAATTCCTAACGTTACAAATCCCATCAGGTAACCCAGCACCAGGGATTTCTCCCCTGTGGCAAACTGGTTCATCATCATCTGGAAGCTATAAAAGGCACAAAATGCTGCGAAAATCAAACACACTGCCATGTGCAGGACTTTTAAAGCCTTATACGCTCCCGCCTTGCGTTTGTTGATAAACCCTTCTTCCAGGATGGATACGCTGACTAGGCCCCGCTTGGACTCATACGCTGTGCCCAGGAAAATCAGCCACACAAATACGTTGCGCAGGATTTCCTCCGTCCAGGGGGTGGAAAGCTTGAATACCCGGGAGAGCACCACCAGGTTGCCACCGATCAACAGGATAATCCCCATAACGAAGATGATGATGTCCCCTGCTCTCTCAACAATATCTACTTTTTTCTCCTCATTCATCGCTTGAATGCTCCCTCCTGGCGGTAATGATTTAAAATGCGGCTACGATGCGGATCTGGGCGCAGTCATTGTTATCAATGCGGATGTTCAGCGGCATGGCGTAAATATCCACATTCTTTTCCGGCACCTTCCACAGGAAGTTCATATATTCGATCATCAGGATGTCGTTGGGCAGAATGATAAAATGGGTGGGTGCATTTTCCCGGTTCATCACATCGGGAGACAGGCGGACGGCATAGTCCTGTGGGAAGTCAAAGCCTACCACCTTGGGATTCAGGCTGGCCAGGTATTCCGTTGCCTCTACGCCCATGTAAGGCGCATCGGACCAATATTCCGGCGTAAAGGAATCCCGCTGCAATCCCCAGCTGGTTTTGACGATCAAAAAGTCGGTATGCAGACAGCCTTCAAACGCTTTTTCCAGCATTTCTTTGGTGATTTCCTGATTGGGCTTGATGTAGGAAACGTCCAATATGGACGCCTTCCCGATCAAAAAGCTCCAAAGGTCAAAATCTTCCAGTACTTTGCCATTGGGATCCACATGCCGGGGCGCATCGATATGGGTAAAGCCGTGAGCCAAGCTCATATAGCGGACGTTGCGGGTATGTCCATCTTTGGTAAACTCAAACTCGCGAATGAAATTCTTATAGCGAAAATGCTCATTGTTAATAGGGTCGCACAATTCTACAAAAGTCTTCTTCATAACATCATTTCCTTTCCCCTTTCCTTACGAAAGGCGGTCTTGGCGGCCCCACCTCGCAGCGAGGCCGCAATCACATTCGGATTACTTGGATTTTTCGATCAGTTCGATGATCTCGGTGCCATACTGCTGGGTAAACAGCTCCTGTACCTGGGGCGCCAAGGCGATAAAGCCGGAAAGATCAGGATCTTCCACAAACTCCATGCCGGCATCCTTTAGCCCTTGCAGAGCTGCTTCTTCTGCCGCATCCGCCTTCTCGCGGAAGAAGCTGGTGGCTTCATCCACAGCTTTTACAACTGCTTCCTGCTGTGCCTGGCTCAGTTTGCCCCAAGTGGTTTCGCTGATGCACAGACCCGCGGGGGTGAATACGTGTCCAGTCAGAGTGCAGTACTTCTGCACTTCATAGATTTTGTTGGCATAAATACCCTCCAGGGGGTTTTCCTGGCCTTCCACCACGCCCTGCTGCAAAGCGGTGAAGAGTTCCGAACCGTCAACCGGGGTAACTGCGGCGCCAAAGATTTCCCAAGCTTTTACCTGCAGGTCCACAGGCAGCACGCGCAGCAATAGCCCTTGTAAATCATCGATATTCTGAATGGGCTTTGTGTTGTTGGTCAGCTGGCGTACGCCCACTTCCCAGAAGCGCAGCAGTTTAATGCCGGTGCCTTCCAGCTTGTCAATGGCATACTGACCTGCTTCGCCATCCAACACTTTACGAGCCTGCTCTTTCCCGCCATCAAAAATGAAAGGAATTTCGAACGCCTGCATTTCAGGCACAATTTTGCTGTAATAGCTATTGCCGCACACCAGCATATCCAACGCACCGCCCTGGATCGCCTGCACCTGGCTGGCCGTATCCCCCATGGAGCTGTCGCTGAAAATGTTGACGGTAATAGAGCCATTGGAGTATTCCTCCAACTTTTCTTTTAAATATTGAGCGCTTTGGCCAAATACAGAGGTGGTGGAATAGTTGTCGATGGAAAGGCTCAGTTCCACTGCCTTTTCCTCACTGGCTGCTGCAGGAGCTGCAGAGTTTCCGGCTGCAGGAGCAGCGGTGTTACCGGAACATCCGGCTAACATACCGGCCAACAGGGTCAGTGCCATCATCAGGGCAAGATATTTCTTCATGTTTTTTCTCCTCTCGTGTTGGGTTATTACAGTTTGTTCCTTTCCGGAAAATTGCCGAATTCTCCGGATTGCAACAAGTTCTACTTCAAAGCGCAAGGCTTTGACCAACTTTTCGCATCAGGCATCTCCATGCCGAAACAGGCTATTTTAGCAAACTGGGCAGGAAGGTGGACAACCAAGGGACCAACATCACCGCCACCAAACCCACAACAGAAATACATAGGAAGGGCACTATCTTGGGAATAAACTTCTGCATGGGCCGCCCCGTCATGGAAGACACCACAAACAGGTTGGCGCCTACAGGCGGGGTCATCAGGCCTACCAGCACGCCTACCACCAGGAACACGCCGAAGTGGATTGGATCCACCCCATACTGTTCGGCAACCGGAGCCAGAATGGGGGCCAGCAGCAGCACAGAAGGCGTAGCGTCCAGGAAACACCCTACGATCAACACCAACACCGCTACAAGGGCGAGGAATACATACTTGCTGCTGGAAACGCTGATCAGCGCCTCCGCTACAATCTGGGGCACCCGTTCCCGGGTCAACACCCAGGCAAAGGCCTGCGCTGCAGCTACGATGAGGGTCAGGCCACCCATTTGCTTGAGGTTTTTCGTGGTGATTTCCACGATCTTTTTCCAGGTCAGCTCCTTATAAACAAATGCGCCCACCAGCAAAGCATATAAAGTGGCTACCGCCGCGGCCTCGGTGGGCGTGCAGAAGCCGGAATAAATGCCGCCCAGGATAATGCCGGGAACCAGCAGCGCCCAGATGGACTCCAAAAAGCTTTTGCCAACCTCTTTGAGGGAAAATTTGTTTTTGCCCCGGATGTTGTTTTTTGCGCAATACCGGATCGCCACCACCATGAACAGCAGCGCCATCACAATACCGGGGAGCAGGCCGCCAATCAACAGATCGGATACGGATATATTGGTGGCCACGCCATATACCACCATCAAAATGCTGGGGGGAATCAAAGGCCCTAATATGCCGGATGACGCCTGCAATGCGCAGGTGAAATCCTCGTCGTATCCCTCCCGTTTCATAATGGGGAACATAATGCCGCCTACCGCAGCACAGGTTGCCACGCCGGAACCGGTCATTGCTGCGAAAATCACGCTTGCAAACACCATTACCAGCGCCAACCCACCGGGGAAAGACCCAAAAAGGCTGTTGCAGAAACGCACAAGCCGTTTGGAAATTCCACCATGCTCCATGTAAGCGCCTGCCAACATAAAGAAGGGGATTGCCAATAAGGCAAACTTGTTCACACCGCCGATCATCTGCTGAATTACCACAATGGGGGACATATCCAGGAACAGCAGAATGTACGCCAGCGCCGACAGCCCCATGCACACGGCAACGGGCAAGCCGACCAACAGGAGCACGATAAAAATAATCAGTAGCATGACAGACAACGCCAATCAACTCCTTTTACGGTTTTTATTTCTGGCGGCGGCGCCCGCCGCGCTTTCCGTTGCCGCTGGTTAGGGCCTGGCCACTGGGTTAGCCAGCATTCCAATGCCCTCTACCAGGATTTCCACCTGGTCTCCCGGCCGAATAGGTCCCGCGCCCGGCGGCGTACCCATGGAGATGACATCTCCTGGCAGTAAGGTCATAAAGCTGGAAAAGTAAGCGATCATATAGGGGATGTCAAAAATCATGTCCTGTGTATTGCCGTTTTGCCGCAATTCCCCATTGACCCAGCTTTTTACCTGGGCATGGGCGGCATCCAAATCCGTTTCTATGCAGGGGCCAATCACGCCGAAGGTATCCGCCCCCTTAAAGCGCAGGGCATCCCGGTCCACCTGGGTAAAATCCGTAATATCGTTGGAACAGGTGTAACCCAGCACATAGTCAAGGGCCTGTTGTTGGGAGACGTTTTTTGCCTTCTTTCCAATCACCACTGCCAGTTCCCCTTCATAGAGGTAATTTTCTTGCTCTTGCTCCGGCAATAAGATGGCGTCCTGTGGCCCGATCACAGCCGTAGAAGGTTTTAAAAACGTCACCGGGGTCTGGGGGATGGGGCGCCCCAAGGCCTGGGCCACGCTTTTAAAATTCATCCCTACGCCCAAATACTTGGAGGGCTGACAAGGTGTGAGCAGCTGTACCTGGCTCAAAGGGTATTCCTTCTCCCCCAGCTCCGCCTCTGCTAGCACAAAATCCGGAGAAAACGGATCTTGTTTTAACTCCCGGACGATATCCTGTTGCAATATTCCGTATTTGCTGTTTTGGTTGGCTTGAAAGCGTACGATCTTCATCGATCCTTCATCCTTTGCTTGTTTTCATGCTGCTTGCGTTTAAAATGAATGAGAACGGTTTGTTGATGCATCATGGGTTGACATGTATTATCAACTTGAAAACAGTATATTCGCTTACAAATCAATTGTCAATAGCCAAAGTAAAGACATTTTTTGATATGCTGGCCGCTATAAAAGAGATGGTCAACGCTACACGCTTTGTCATGGCGCCTTGATAAATCCCTCAAACTCCAGAAACATCGGGGAATGAAGCGCGAGAAGAAACAGCGCTGTAAGTTGGCACACCAAAAAACAGTGGGCGCACAGGTTTCAGCCTCACTGAAAGCGCCTTGCAATCCCCGGCCCATCTCCCCTGCCGGGGCTGCAAAGCCGGATAAATTGGCCCACTGATTTGGGATTATTCTTCTTTATAGCGCAAACTCAATTTAATTTTATCCCCGCGAAACAAAACCTGGGTATGTTCAAAAGCGATCCCTTCCGCAGTGGAATACAAGCCTTCCACTTTCAGCAGGGGAAATCCCATGGCCACCTGTAGCAGCTCCGCCTCCCGGTAAGTAGCCCCGGCAGCTTCAAAAGTTTCCATACAGTCTGCAGCCTTTAATCCATAACGGACTTCAATGGTTGCCCGCAAATCCGCTTCGCTGCTCTTTGCAAGGTCCATCCCGGATACCAAATGACAGGGAACACAGGCGCTGTAAAAGCCAATAGGCTCGTCTCCCAACGTTCTGATCCACTCCAGGGCATATACTTCCTGGCGGGAAGTAAGCTTTAATAAATCCGCTATAGGTGGCGGCGCAATGGTGCGCTCGGCATGCAAAAAGCGGATGCGCGTATCATATCCCAGCTCTTCCAGCTGCTCCCGGATGCTGTGATAGGCCAACGACCTTGCACGGATCTTAGGCTCTGCTACAAACGTGCCTTTCCCCTGAACGCGGTAAAGCAAACCTTCGCTGGCCATCTGGTTTACTACAGCGCGCACTGTGACCCGGCTGATATTATACATAGCAGCCAGTTCATTTTCTGAAGGAATTTTGTCATTGGGGTTCCATACGCCTGCCAGAATATTATCCCGCAAAATTTTATCCAGCTGTGCATACAGAGGCCGAGCATTGTTTCGGTCCAATGCCTTTATCTTCGTCATACTATCACATTCCTTTAGCGCTGCGTCATTTGTTCCAGGATTTTAGCATTATAGCAAAGGGAGGGAATAACGTCAATTGTTCAGCCGGCTCCAGCTCCCTGACCTGCCAGACGATTGGCGTAAAAAACGAGTAATCCTAACAGCGGTGTGGAAAGCGCCGGGGGCAAGCCATTTTGAAAGAAACGCCCTGGATCTCCAAGCGGTTTGGTTTTGGCAGTTTTGTTCCAGCCCTTCCCTTGTTATAATAACAGTAATTACACCAGTTTGAACAGAGAGGATTTTTATCATGAGCAATGTGCGGGATATTTCCCTCGCTCCTCTGGGGCGGCAAAAGATTGCGTGGGTAAAGGAATTTATGCCGGTACTATCCGCGCTGGAACAACGGTTTCAACAAGAGCAGCCCTTTGCGGGGAAAAAAATTGCGGTAAGCGTGCACCTGGAAGCAAAGACCGCTTACCTGTGCCAGGTGTTGCAAGCGGGCGGCGCGCAAGTTTGCGCTACAGGCTCCAACCCATTATCCACCAAGGATGAAATTTGCGCTGCGCTGGCCCAAAGCGGCGTAGAGGTCAACGCCTGGTTTGGGGCTACCCCCCAAGAATATGAAGAGCATATCCGCAAAACCCTGGAATTTTGTCCCCACATCATCATTGACGACGGCGGCGATTTTGTGGGCATGCTCCATGGATCCCATCCGGAATATGGGGTAAATCTGTTAGGGGGCTGTGAAGAAACCACGACCGGCATCCATCGGCTGCGGGCCAAAGCAAAAGCGGGCGCGCTACGCTTCCCTATGATGGCGGTAAACGACGCCGACAGCAAACATCTGTTTGACAACCGGCACGGCACCGGCCAATCGGTTTGGGACGGCATCATGCATGCCACCAACAACATGATAGCGGGCAAAACCGTAGTGGTGGCGGGGTATGGCTTCTGCTCCTCCGGCATCGCTTTGCGCGCCAAAGGCATGGGAGCGAACGTGATTGTAACGGAGGTAAATCCTTTCCGGGCGCTGGAAGCGGCGATGGAGGGCTACCGGGTGATGCCCATGGCGGAAGCCGCGCCTCTGGGGGATATTTTTGTTACCGCCACCGGCTGCAAGGATGTGATTACAAAGGTTCACTTTGACAGCATGAAGCACAACGTCCTTCTGGCCAATGCCGGGCATTTTAACGTGGAAATCAACCTGGAAGAGTTGAGCGCCATGGCGGTAAACATGGAGGAACGCAAGCCTTTTATTCAGGGCTACACCCTGGAAGACGGGCGTATTCTCAACGTGATGGCGGAAGGACGGTTGGTGAACATTGTAGCAGGCAACGGCCACCCCGCGGAAATTATGGACATGTCCTTCGCCCTGCAGGCCCTTTGCGCCCTATATCTGGTGCATCATGGGCAGGCTTTGGCGCCCGGGTTGTATGACATTCCCAGGGAGATTGACCGGGAGGTATCTATGATGAAGCTGGCTGCCATGGGAATAGGCTTGGATGTGCTTACCCTGGAGCAACAGCGGTATCTCGACGGGGAATTTTAAGGAGAAACCGTTATGAAGGCATTGTTTTTAGCCCTTCTCCAAGCATTGCGGCGGGGAGAAAATGCGGTACTGTGCAACGTGATTTTCAGCACCGGCTCCACTCCCCGGGGCGCCGGGGCGAAGATGGCTGTGTTTCAGGACGGCAGCACCTTGGGTACGATTGGGGGCGGTGCTGTGGAGCATGCCGCGCTGAAAACCGCCTTGGAACTCCAACAAAGCCATACGTCCTGCTTCAAAGAATTTTGCCTGGCCCCCAACCAGGCAGCGGACCTTGGCATGGTCTGCGGCGGAAACATTCAGGTTTTTTTCCAATTCTTTTCCCCCAAAATGGAAGAAGCCATGGCGCTTGTAGATCATCTTCCGGAGGCAGCGGACGCCAATGAAACCATCTGGCTGGTAACGCAAATACAGGACGACGCCTCATGGAGCATGGGGATATATGACGAAGCCCACGGCATGCGTTTTGCGGCTCCCATGCCTTTGGGCCAATTTAGTCCCTTATTATGCAGCAAACCAATGCTGCAAAGGGGGTCGCCAACCTATTATGTGCAGCCCCTTGCCCAAAAGGGGATGGTATACATTTTCGGAGGCGGCCACATCTCCCAGGAGCTGGTGCCGGTGCTGGCCCATTTGGGGTTTCGCCCTGTGGTGTTTGAGGACCGGGAAGCGTTTTGCAACCCTGCCCTGTTTCCAGGCGCAATCCGTACCGTGCTTGGAGATTTTACCCGCATTGGGGACTGGCTCTCCATTGGCCCCGAGGACTACATTGTGATTTTAACCCGGGGGCACCAGGGGGACTATCTGGTACTGGAGCAGGCGCTGCGCACCCAGGCAACGTATGTAGGAGTAATTGGAAGCAGGCGCAAGCAGGCGGTCACCTGGGCGAAATTGCGGGAAGCAGGGTTGGGAGAAGGGGATATCGCCCGCATTCACAATCCCATTGGCCTGGCCATCCAGGCGGAAACGCCGGCCGAGATCGCCATCAGCATCGCGGGGGAATTGATCCTCCACCGGGCCTGTTTACAATAAAACAGGTCCGGCGGCCAAAGCCGCGGGCTTTTATACAGCGGCTTGGGCAAATCCCCCAAGAGCTTTGAAAGGAGGACGGTCCATCAAATGGCAAACCTGTTTGATTATTTACAATGGCGAGGGGATCTGACCCTTGCCCAATCCCCTTTTAACGAGGTGGATAACCTGATTCTTTGCGAGCTGAGCTATATAGAATTGGGCGGCATTGTGCCCGCGCCAACGCAACCGGGTTGCCTATTGTTAAAAGAAGCCGCAGCCCGTTACTTCAAAGGGCGGGATGCAACGGAATTTCATATGGGGGTGCTGGTTCCGGATACCATCCCGCAGCTGTTTGCCCAAATGGCAAACTACCCCCGGTTTCAAAACCTGAGGCTTTGCGGCTATGTGAACCAGATTGACGAAAGCCAGCAAAAGCAGTTTTCCGCCCTTTGCATCCTGCTGGATGACGGCACACGGTTTGTGGCCTACCGGGGAACAGACGACACCATCGTAGGCTGGAAGGAAAACTTTAACATGAGCTTTCTCTCCAGCGTACCCGCGCAATTGGATGCGCTGGCCTATTTAACCAGTATAGCCGCAGGCTGCAATGAGCCACTGCGCATTGGAGGCCACTCTAAGGGGGGCAATCTGGCCGTTTATGCGGCAATGCATGCCCCGTCAGAGGTTCAGGCCCGCATCCTGGAGGTTTATAACAACGATGGCCCCGGCTTTCGGGAAAACATTGTTCAGCAAGCCGGTTATCAGGCCATCCGGGAGCGGGTGCACACCATCATTCCCCAATCCTCTGTGGTGGGGCTGCTGCTAGAGCATGAAGAAGCATACCAGGTGGTAAAAAGCAGCCAAACCGGCCTGTTCCAGCACGATGGGTTTTCCTGGGAGGTATGCGGCCCCTGCTTCCTCCACTTGGACGACCTTTCCGGCAGCAGCCGTCACCTGGATCAGGCCCTGAAAGCCTGGCTCAACGACATGGACCAGGCCCAGCGCCGCCAGTTTGTTGACGCGCTCTCCACCCTTTTGGACGCTACGCAAGCCAAAACCCTGACAGACCTTTCCTCCAGCAAGCTGAAAACCGCGGCCGCGCTGGTGAACACATGGAAGCATTTGGATGAAAATACCCGGGAGATGCTCACCAATACCTTCCACGGGTTGTTACATGAAAGCCTTCAGCTTGCCCAGCTAAAAATCCGCTCCGGGGAATAACATGGTAGAGCCGGCGCCCGTTGGGCCCCTGCAAGCGGCGCCGGCAGGGCCAAAACCGGGATGATTTTCTCATTTGCTGCATATAGATGGTTTGTAAAGACAGATATGGAAAGCAGAAAGTGAGGCTGTCATGCAGGAAACCATCCGTTGGCGCGCCGTAGTAAAATATGCCGGGGCCTTTGTGGCGTACATGATCGGCTCAGGATTTGCCTCTGGCCAGGAAATCCTGCAGTTTTTTACCAGCTATGGTTTATGGGGCGTTGGCGGGGCAGCGATCAGCCTTGCTCTCTTTTGCTGGAGCGGGTCGGCTCTCATGCAGCAGGGTTTTGTAAGCCGCCAGGACCCTCAGTTTAATGGCTACCATTACTATTGCGGCAAGGTGCTGGGCCGGGTATTTGACTGGTGCGTGCCTGTATTCCTGTTTGGTATGGTCGTGGTAATGTTTTGCGGCGCAGGCGCTACTGTGCAGCAGTATTTTGGCCTGCCCCAATGGATCGGTTCCGGAGGCATGGCCCTGTTGGTAGCCCTTAGCGTGATGCTGGGGCTGCAACGGCTTATCGACATCATTGGCTGCCTGGGGCCGATTACCATACTGTTCACTTTGATCATCGCTGTGGGCGCGCTGTGCAGCGGCCATGGCAACTTAGCTGCTGGAGCCCAAACGTCCAACGCCCTGTTGCTCCCCCGTCCAGCGGGAACCTGGTGGATGGCAGGGCTTTTATATGTGGCTTACAACACCGCAGGAGCGGTTCCTTTCCTCACCGCTATGGGCACAGGCGCCATCTCCCGCAGAGAAGCCCGTTTCGGGGCGGTTACAGGCAGCGTTGCGCTGATGTTGTGCGCTATGCTCATCAGCCTTGCCATGCTGGCCAACATCTGGGAGGTATCGGGCTTAAACATCCCCATCCTGTATCTGGCAAGCCTGCTTTCTCCGGTTTTTGGGCTGTTGTTTTCCCTGATTTTGCTGGGAGAAATTTTTTCTACCGCAGCGCCTATGCTTTGGATTGCTTCTACCCGGCTAGCTCCGGAAGGCACAGCCCTCAACAAACTGGCGGTGGTGTTGCTGACCATTCTGGCTTTTTTCTGCGGCCAGCTTCCATTTGCTACCTTGGTAGGGATCATCTATCCCTATACCGGCTATGCGGGCATCGCCCTGTTATGCGCCATCGCCTGCAAAGCCATATGGCTCCGGCGCGGGCAAAGCGCGCCTCCCCCGCTACGAACAAAACAAAACAGGCCCCCGGCGTAGCCAGGGGCCCGCGTTATTATCGGGATGATCAGGCATTTTTCTTTCCAGTGTTCGGCGGCGACAGCCACATGACACCCAAAATATCCAACCCCAGGTGAATGCCCAGTACCGGCCCTAGACGCCGTAGCGTCACAGGGGTTGCACATTTCTCCTCCAGCTGTTTTGCCAGCTGTTTAGCCGCCTCTTCCTCCTCAATAAACTGCACCGCAATCTCCCGTGCGTTTTCCGGAACCGCCCGCAGCAGGCTTCTCAACTGGTCGTTGCGGCCCCGGGCAGCGCCGCAGGCCACCACCGCCCCATCCCTACAAGTGAGCAGCGGGCGGATATTCAAAATTGCGCCTACGGACTGGCGCACCGGCCCCAGCCGGCCGCTTCTGCGCAGAGGGGTCATATCCCCTACGGAAAACAGGGTTTTCACCTGCCCCCGCATCCGGGTAATGGCCTGGGCAGTTTCCTCCAGCCCATAGCCGCTTTGGATGAGCCGCCTTGCTTCCTGCGCCAGAAATCCCAGCCCGATGGCTGTGGTGCGGGTGTCCACCACCCGGATGCCTTCCGGCCCGATCTCCTTTGCGCAAAGGGAAGCGTTGCTGAACGTGCCGCTTAAGCGGGAGGAAATGGTGAGGCACAGCACCTCAAAACCAGAGCGCCGCAGGGCGGAAAACGTGTGTTCATAACAGTCGATAGCAGGTTGGGAGGTGTGCAACTCTTTTGCCTCCCGGATAAGGGCGGCAAACGCCCCGTTATCCTCCGCAAAATGCTCCGTAAATGCCTTGCCGTCGATCGTATAGGTCATAGGCGCATAAATCACGCCCAAATGCTGGGCTTCCTGCTTGGTGATACAGGCGGTGCTGTCGGTGACGATAACGATCATCTTTGCCTCCCGATATTCCGGTATTTCTCATAACGCGCTTGCAGCAGCGCTTCCTGGGGCAATGCCAGGCTCCTCTCAAACGTTTCCACCAGCGCCTGTTGCAGCGCCTGGTACACAGGAGTAAAATCCATATCCCCTGGCGTGGGTTCGGGAAAAATCCGTTCGATCACGCCCAGTTCCAAAAGATCTGGCGCTGTCATTTTCAAGGCCTGGGCTGCAGCTTCTACCTGAGAAGCGTCTTTCCAAATGATGCTGGCCGCGCCCTCAGGGGATAGCACGGAATACACCGCGTTTTCCAGCATCCACACCTGATCGGCCACTGCCAGTGCCAGCGCCCCGCCAGAGCCGCCTTCTCCAATGAGGACGGAGATGATGGGGATTTTTAGCGTCATCATCTCCATCAGGTTGTTGGCGATTGCGCTGCCCTGGCCCCGTTCCTCAGCGCCGATGCCGCAGTAAGCGCCGGAAGTATCCACCAGGCATACCACCGGCCTGCGGAATTTTTCCGCCTGGCGCATCAGCCGCAGCGCTTTTCGATACCCTTCCGGGTTGGCACAGCCGAAATTGCGGGCGATTTTTTCCTTGGTATCGACGCCCTTTTCCATGCCGATTACCGTGACCGGCATACCGCCTAAACGGGCCACACCGCCCAATATAGCCAAATCGTCTCCATAAAGCCGGTCTCCATGGAGCTCATAAAAATCCGTAAACATATGTTGGATAAACGCCGCAGCGGTGGGCCGGCCTTTGGCCCTGGCTACGGTTAGCCGTTCATAAGGGTTCATACGCCCTCCTTAGCAGGATACTACTTCTCTGGGCACAAATCAAAGCTTTCCGGCATTTTATCCGGCATTGAAAACCGCCCCGGTTTCCATTTTTGATTACAAGCAGGCCTGATACGGCGCTTCCCCATTGAGCCTGAGCAGCATTCCAATGGATTGGCGCTGCTCTTTGCGGGGCACGATCCGGTCCACAAATCCTTTTTCCAGCAAGAATTCCGCCCGCTGAAACCCTGGGGGCAGGGTTTGGCGCATGGTCTGCTGGATGACCCTGGGGCCTGCAAACCCGATGAGGGCCTCCGGTTCTGCCAGGATTACATCCCCCTCCATGGCAAAAGAGGCAGTCACCCCGCCTGTGGTAGGGTCGGTAAGCACAACCAGGTAAAAGAGCCCCTCATCGCTGTGGCGCTTGACTGCGCCGCTGGTTTTCGCCATCTGCATCAGGGAAAGGATGCCTTCCTGCACCCTGGCCCCTCCGGATACGGTAAAACCCACCACCGGCAACCGCTGCACCGTTGCATACTCAAACAGGCGGGCGATCTTATCCCCCACTGCAGCGCTCATGGAGCCCATCATAAAATCGGCTTCCATGGAAAAGATGGCGGTTTTGGTGCCGTCCACGCTGCAAACGCCGGTAACCACAGCCTCCATCTCCCCGCTCTGCGCCCGGGCTGCCTGGAGCTTTTGGGGATACTGGGGAAATCCAATACGGTCCTCAGCGCCCACCTGTTCGTCGTGTTCCACAAAAGTGCCCTCGTCCGCTAAAAAGTCGATCCGCTGCCGGGCTGAAAGCCGGAAATGGTGGCCGCAATAGGGGCACACCATATTGTTGGCCCTCAGTTCCCTGGGGAATGCCCCATGCTTGCAGGCGGGGCAGTGCCTCATCATCTCCTCCGCCTGTGCCGCGGGGGGCACCGGCTGGCCCTCTAGTGGAATCCTGGGCTTGATAAACATGTTTTTATTGATCATGGTTTATTTCATTCCCTTGCCATAAATCCTGCCAATCAGGTCTGTGGTGTAAGAGCCGTTTAAAAACTCCGGCTGGGAAAGCAGCTCAATTTGCAGCTCCCGGTTATGCTCCACCCCTTCCACCACCATCTCGCACAGAGCAGCCTGCATTTTACGCACTGCCTCTTCCCTGGTTTGGGCGTGGACGATCAGCTTCCCCACCATGGAGTCATAAAAGGGAGGGATTGTATATCCCTGATACAGGGCGGTATCAAAGCGCACCCGGGGCCCGCCGGGAATATGCAGCAAGCTGATGGTGCCGCAGCTGGGGCGAAAGCCCTGGCTAGGATCCTCCGCATTTATGCGGCATTCGATTGCGTGCCCATCGATCTGCACATCTTGTTGGGCGATATCCAGCGGCATGCCCGCCGCCACCCGAATTTGCCATTTCACCAGGTCAATCCCTGTGACCATCTCCGTCACTGGGTGCTCCACCTGCAGCCGGGTGTTCATTTCCATAAAATAAAAGCTGCCGTCCTGGCTCAGCAAAAACTCCACCGTGCCCACGCCCTGGTACCCAATGGCCCGGGCCGCTTTTTCCGCCGCCTCCATCATCTGCTCCCGCAGCGCCAAAGATACGGCAGGGGATGGGCTTTCTTCCAACAGCTTTTGATTTTTTCGCTGCATGGAGCACTCCCGTTCTCCCAGGCACACCAGGCCGCCAAAACGATCACACAATAGCTGCATTTCAATATGCTTCACCGGAAACAAAAACTTTTCCAAATACACCGCCCCATCTCCAAAGGCGCTCTGCGCCTCGGCTATGGCCGTGGAAAAACTGTTTTCCAGTTGTTCCGGCTGATCCACTCGGCGGATGCCTCTGCCGCCACCGCCGGAGCGGGCTTTCACCAGCAGGGGGTAGCCGATGCGTGCAGCTGCGGCCGCGGCCTCTTCCAGCGTGGTTACCACACCGCTGCCAGGCACCACAGGCACCCCGGCGGCCTGCATGGTGCGGCGCGCTTCGTCCTTATTGCCCATGCGGTCGATCATATCCCCGGACGGGCCGATAAACGTCAGGCCGCAGTCCCCGCACAGGCGGGCAAAATCCCCGTTTTCGGAAAGCAGGCCATAACCCGGATGAATGGCCTGGGCGCCGCTAAGCGTTGCAGCGGATAAAATCGCCTTGGCATTCAAATAGCTGTTTTTCGCCGGCGCGGGGCCAATGCAAAAGCTTTCGTCCGCCAGGCTCACATGCAGCGCCTCCCGATCCGCCTCGGAAAACACCGCTACCGTAGCGATGCCCATTTCCTTGCAGGCCCGGATAATCCGCAGGGCAATCTCCCCGCGATTGGCAATCAATATTTTGGAAAACACGCCCTTAGCGCCCCTCCAGTAAAGCGAAAAACAGTTCCCCCTCGCAGCAAAGCTCCCCGTCCACCGTGGCTTTGGCGTGAGTAAAGTAAAAAGGCCCTTTTTGCCGGGTCACCACCGCATCCACCACAATGGTATTGCCCGGAACTACTTTGCGTTTAAACCGCACCTTATCCATACCGGTATAATAGGCGGTATTGCCTTTGAGTTTATCCCCCAGCAGCAGCGCGCAGGCCTGGCCCATGATCTCGCACTGGATCACCCCCGGCACCACCGGATTGCCAGGAAAATGGCCCTGTAAAAACCACTCGTCTCCCCGCACCGTATAACAGCCATGGGCGATGCCGTCCTGGTCCATCGAAAGGGTATCCACCAGCAGCATGGGCTCCCGATGGGGCAACAGCCCCTTAATTTCCTCACGGTTCATGGTTTTCTCCCTTGCTCTACAATAGTTTAAACAGGGTCTGGCCAAACTCCACTACATCCCCGTCGCCGGCACAAATATCCACGATTTCCCCATCCTGCTCGGCGGTAATCTCGTTCATCAGCTTCATGGCTTCGATAATGCACAGCACATCTCCCTTTTTCACCCGGCTGCCCACTTTTACATAGGGCTGCTGGCCAGGGGCTGGCGCGGCATAAAACACCCCCACCATGGGAGAAGCCACCAGCGTCACGTCGTTAAAATCCATGCCCGGATCCCCCGAAAGCATGGAAGGCGCGGCTGCAATTGCCGCGGGGGACAGCACAGTTTCCTGCGCCGGGGCCGGGATTTGTACTCCATGGCTACGCTCCAGGCGGATGCGGGTTTCCCCTTCCTCCCATTCCAGAGCGGTCAGATTAGAATCCTGCAGAATTTTCGCCAGTTCCCGAATGGTTTTTACGTTCATCGCGTTCCCTCCAACCGCCGCAGCGCCAGGCACCCGTTATGCCCGCCAAATCCCAGCGACAGGGACAACGACAGGGTAAAGTTTTCCTTACGGGCAACGTTGGGCACATAATCCAGATCGCAATCCGGATCCGGCTGCTGGTAGTGTATGGTAGGCGGTGCAACGCCTTCCTTCAGCGCCAGCGCGGATGCGATTGCTTCCACCGCTCCTGCCGCGCCCAACATATGGCCCGTCATGCTCTTAGTGGAGCTGATCGCCGCCCGACGGGCTTGCTCCTCGCCCATGGCAAGCTTGATGGCCAGGGTTTCCGAGCGGTCGTTCAAGGGCGTGCCGGTGCCATGGGCATTGATGTACACCCGATCTTCCGGGGTAAATTCCGCTTCCTCCAGCGCCAGCCGCAATGCACGTGCAGCGCAGGCGCCGTCCGGCCGGGGCGCTGTCACGTGGTGGGCGTCGCAGGTATTGCCATACCCCCGCAGCTCCGCATAAATCTTTGCGCCCCGGGTTTTGGCGTGCTGGTATTCCTCCAGCACCAGGATGCCCGCCCCCTCGCCGATCACAAAGCCCTGCCGCCTTTTATCAAAGGGTAGCGAAGCCTCCTCCGGATCCTCCGCAAGGCTCAGGGCCTGACAGCTGGTGAACCCCGCCACTGCCAAAGGCGTGATCGTGGCCTCAGCGCCGCCTGCGATAATGGCGTCCGCATATCCAAAGCGGATAGCCCGGTACGCTTCCCCCAGGGCATGGGTGGAGGTAGCGCAGGCAGTAACCACCGGCAGACAAGGCCCTTGGGCGTTATACGTGATGGCGATTGTGCCTGCGGCGATGTTGCCGATCATCATAGGGATAAAAAAGGGAGATACCCTGCCGGGGCCCCGCTCCAGCAGCTTTTTCGTTTCATTGACAAAGGTTTCCATGCCGCCGATGCCGCTGCCCACGTATACCCCCAACCGTTCCGGTTCTACCTGGCCCTGAATGCCGCTGTCCGCCACCGCTTCCCGGGCGGCCGCCATGGCATACTGGGTGTAGCGATCCATCCGCCGCGCGGTGGGCACGTCCATGCCATAATCCCCAGGGCGAAACGCCTGCACCTGGGCTGCAACCTTCACTTTAAAATCCTGGGTATCAAACCGGTCCAGCTTCGTGATGCCGCAGCGCCCCTGACACAGGTTGCTCCAAAATTCGCCGGCGTTGCAGCCTACCGGGGAAATAACCCCCAGCCCGGTAATGACAACTCGATTCATATTCATTTCTCCTTGGCCCCAAAGAAGTTCTCCTCGGGGCGTTCTCTACGGGTTTTCTCTTGCTGTTACATGCTCAGCCCGCCGTCCACAGGGATCACTGCGCCGGTGATGTAGCCTGCTCCATCCGAGGCCAAAAAGCCCGCCAGTGCCGCAACCTCTTCCGCCATACCCATGCGCCCCAGGGGGATTTGGCCAAGCAGCCCTTCCCTGGCAGCCTCCGTCATAGCCTTGGCCATGTCCGTTTGGATCAGCCCCGGCGCAATGGCGTTGCAGGTCACGTTGCGCGAGGCAAGCTCTTTTGCGATGGTTTTCGTAAGCCCAATCAACCCCGCCTTTGCAGCCGCATAGTTGGCCTGGCCCGGATTTCCCATCAGGCCAGCTACAGAGGAAATGTTGATAATCCGCCCGGCCCGCTGGCGCAAAAAGCCGCTATAACAGCAGCGGATCAGGTGAAACGCACCTTTGAGGTTTACGTCCATCACCCGGTCAAAGTCTTCCTCCTTCATTTGCAGCGCAAGCTTATCCCGGGTGACGCCGGCATTGTTTACCAGCACGTATACCTGGCCCAGCTCCTGGCTCACCCGTTTCACCAGCTCCGCGCAATCCTGGCTTCGGGCCACATCGCAAGCATAGCATGCAGCCCTTATCCCTGCCTGTTCCGCCAGCGCCCGGGTTTCTTCCGCAGCGGTGGCATTGTTTCCATACACCAGGGCCAAGTCCATTCCCCTGGAGGCCAATTCCAATGCAATGGCCCTTCCGATTCCCCGGGAGGCGCCGCTGACGAGCGCCACTTTCCCTTGTAACATGGTTTAAGCCTCCTGTATCTGTTCCAACGTCTTCGCCAGAGAGGCCGCGTCTTCCACGTTGAGAATATGCCTGGCGCCGCCGATTTTTTTGAGAAACCCACACAGGGTTTTCCCTGGCCCCAATTCCACAAAGGCGGTATATCCCTGGGACAGCATGTTTTCTATGGTGCGCTGCCACAGCACAGGCTGTTTCACCTGGGCGGCAAGCAGCGTTTTCCCATCCGCCCCATAGGGCTGGGCAGTGGCGTTGGCGTACAAAGGCATGCGCGGTTTTTGCAGCGAAACGCCCTGCAAATAGTCCTCCAGCCCCTGGGAAGCCGTTTCCATAAACGGGGAGTGAAACCCGCCTCCTACCTTAAGGCGCATGGCCCGGCCGCCCTGGGCCGCAACCGCCTGTTCAAAGGCAGCCAGTGGTTCCAGTGCGCCGGACACCACCGTTTGGCCAGGGCAATTGTAGTTAACGGGGAATACCCGGTCAAACCCCTTTGCCAGTTCTTCTACCGTTTGGGCATCCAGTTTCAGCACCGCCGTCATGGCGCCGGGGCAGCGCTCTGCCGCCGCCTGCATCAGAGCTGCCCGCTTTACTACCAGGCCAAAGGCCTGCTCAAAAGAAAGCATCCCTGCATATGTCACGGCAGACAATTCCCCTAAGGAAAATCCCGCCGTGCCCTGGGCCGTGACCCCCGCTTCCGTCAACGCAGTCGCACAGGCGCACTCTACGGTAAATAAGCAGGGCTGGGTATTTTGAGTAACCGCAAGTACCTCCTGGGTGCCAAAAAAGCATTGCTCCATGGTGCCGGGGCGCAGGGCCTCCGCCTTCTGGAATACCTCTTTGGCCGCTTTGGAGGTTTCATACAGGCTTTTGCCCATGCCGGGCGCCTGGGCCCCCTGACCGGCAAATAAAAAAGCGATTTTTTCCATCATCCGCACCTTACCGCCTAGGCTCTGTAATCCTTGGCATGGGCAAGCACTTGCTCCGCCTGGATGAATAAATCCTGTATAATGGCCTGCGCGCTTTTTTCATCATGGACCATAGCTGCGCACTGCCCAGCCATTACGCTGCCGTTTTGCACATCCCCATCCTTTGCCGCATGGCGTAAAGAACCCGCGCCAAAAGCTTCGATCTCCGCATCCGAAATGGAAGTATCGTACTCCATTTCCCCGAAACGGCGGCTAAACTGGTTTTTTAAAGACCGCACCGGGTGCCCCAGCCGTTTGCCGGTGACGATGGTATCGATATCCCTGGCGGCAAGTATTTTCTTTTTGTAGGCCGGGTGCACCGTACATTCCTGCGCGGTTAAAAACCTGGTGCCGCACTGGACGCCTACTGCGCCCAGCATAAAAGCTGCGGCAACGCCTCTGCCATCCGCAATGCCGCCGGCAGCAACCACGGGAATTTTCACCGCGTCCACTACCTGGGGCACCAGGGTCATGGTGGTCAAATCCCCCACATGGCCGCCGCTTTCGCCCCCTTCCGCCACAACGGCAGCCGCGCCCATGCGCTCCACCATTTTGGCAATGCCGGTAGAGGGCACCACAGGGATTACCTGAATGCCCGCCTCCACCCAGCTCTTCATATATTTGGCGGGCAGCCCTGCGCCGGTGATTACCACAGGCACCTTTTCCTCAATAACCGTTTGGGCGACCTGGTCCGCAAAAGGGCTCATGAGCATAATGTTTACCCCAAAGGGCAGGGCAGGGTCCTTTAACATCTCCCGGCATTGCCTGATCTGCCCGGACAGATATCCCCCGTCCGCATTCATAGCGGAAATGACCCCCAGGCCTCCGGCGTTGGAAACGGCGCTGGCCAGGCTAGCGTCTGAAATCCAGGCCATGCCCCCTTGAAAGATGGGGTATTTTATCCCCACCAAATCGCAAAGCGCGGTGCGGATCATGCCAGCTTCTCCTGAAGCAGATTGACCAGATCCTGCACCGTCTTCAACGATTCATCCATCTCAATTTCCACGCTGAAGGCGTCTTCCAGGGACATGACGATTTCTACGGTATCCAGAGAATCCAGCCCCAGGTCTTCTGCAAAGCTGGCTTCCAGGGTAATGCTGGAAGGATCAACATCCTTATAATCGGCCAAAATCTGCGCTACTTTTTCAAAAATCATTACAATGTCCTCCAAAAAATAAATATATTATGATTGCGTTTTTGTATCCGAACGGCAAAGCCGACGTTACCAAGTAAGCAGGCAAGCGCCCGCGGTAAGCCCCGCGCCAAAGGCGCTCATGGCCAGGATGTTCCCGGGGTGGAGCTTTCCTCCCCGGTTCAGCTGATCCATCAGCAGCGGCAGGCTGGCAGAGGAGGTATTCCCATACATTTCAATGTTATGGGGAAATTTTTCTTTGGGCTGCTTCAGCCTTAGCCGCACCGCATCCAGGATGCGGTAATTGGCCTGGTGCAATAAAAAATAATCTATCTCGGAAAGAGAAACTCCCTGCTGTACGCAAAGCCTCGTAATGTCCTCCGTGGCACGATGCACGGCAAATTTGTATACCTCCTGGCCGTTCATATACACAGCCTGGTGCTTGCGGCCCGTTTTTTCATAGGGACAGTTTCCGGGGTCGTTATACGCGTGGATAAACTCCGTATTGGACTGGGTATGCATGGAAAAGGCCGCTTCCCGGCCGTCTGGGATTACCACAACCCCAGCGGCAGCATCCCCAAACAGCACGCAGGTGCTTCTATCCGTCCAGTCCATCATGCGGGTAGGCTCCTCGGCGCTGAGCACCAGTATGGTTTGGTAACGACCGGTTGCCAGCTGGGCGTGCGCCAATTCCAAGGCATACAAAAAGCCCGCGCAAGCTCCGTTCACATCCAGGCAGGGGCAGTCCGCCCCTATCATCCCCTGCACCACACAGCTTAACGCCGGCGTCATATACCGGCTATATACATTGGAGCAAAGGATCAAATCCAGCTGTTGGGGCTTCAGCCCGGCATTTTCCAGTGCACGCAGGGCTGCCTGGGCCGCCAATTCCTCCAGATTGCCCTGGTGGATATGCCGCTGACAAATGCCGGTGCGGGTTCTGATCCATTCATCCGTCGTATCCAGAAAACTTTCCAGCTCCTGGTTTTTCACAATCAGCTCCGGCACAGCGCTGCCGGTTCCCACGATTTTCATAAAGAGTGATTTCTCCTTGCTTTGCTAAGCGCTTTATTCGTGCTGGGGCTGGATTTTTTGCAGCTGCCGCTGCAAAAAGTTCTCCAGGTTTTGTATGGCTTCCATCAAACCAGGCTTTTGCTCCTCGCTCACACCTTTGAGGAAGGAGCGAATCATCTGTTCATGGAAATACCGATGCATGGCGTTTACCTTACGCCCCATCCGGGTCAAGGTCACACGCACTACCCTGCCGTCCTGAGAAGAGCGGGCCTTTTGCACATAGCCCTTTTTTTCCAGTTTTTTGATGGCGACCGTCATGGAGGGAACGGTTACCTGCCGCGCCTGGGCGATATCGCTGACGGAACACTGGTGATCCTCGAAATTCCAAATCGTCTCCAAAATATGCAATTCCCCAATGGACACATCCGGCAGGGTTTGGGAAAGCATTTTCTCCTCCACCTGGTTAACCGAATCATACACGCTGATAATCAGCGCGTTTAACTTATCCGCATAGGGATCCAGCATACCATTTCCTCCT
>JAEXFV010000077.1 GCA_023451115.1 Bacillota bacterium | reverse complement strand
AAAGAATTTGCCTTTAAAGGAAATGTGCTGGATATGGCCGTTGGCGTTATGATTGGCGGCGCATTCGGCAAAATTGTAACCAGTGTGGTAAACGATTTGTTTATGCCGTTAATAAGTAAAATAACGGGAAATATTGACTTTACCAATTTGTTTTTTGCTATGGATGGCAAGCAATATGCTTCTTTGAGCGACGCCCAGGCAGCAAATGTGGCTACTTTTAATTATGGCGCTTTTTTATCCACAGTATTGGATTTTTTATTGATGGCTTTTTGTGTGTTCTTGTTTATAAAGGGGATTAATAAGCTGCGCAATCTGCACCAGAAGCCGGCCGCGCCTGAAACGCCTAAGCGTAAGTGCCCCTATTGTTGTACAGAGATCGCGCTGGAGGCTACACGTTGCCCACATTGCACCTCGGTATTAGAGCAAGAGGCGCCGGAAGAAGGCACAATTTAGCTTAATCTATTTTGCGGGAATTGCCAAACAAGGTGATTTTTGCTATGCTATTGATAAGATAGTCAAGGCTGTAGGCTTGGCAATAGTGTTTTACTAGGATTGGCAAAATCGGAAGATTTTGGCAATAATTATTCAGAGATCTTCTACGCAAAGTGGAAGTAGAATTGGGGAGGAGAGCCACCATGAGAAATGCGATTGATGTGTTGGAGGAGCGGGGCTTTATCAAACAAATGTCCCATCCGGAAGAGCTGTATAAGATGATGGATGAGGGCCCGATTAGTTTTTATATTGGCTTTGATCCTACGGCAGACAGCCTGCACATCGGGCATTATGTGGCGTTGATGGCGATGGCCCATATGCAGCGCTGCGGCAATCGTCCCATTGCTCTTTTAGGCGGAGGCACCACCATGATTGGCGACCCTTCAGGTAAGACGGATATGCGCCGCATGATGAGCAGGGAAGAAATCCAGCACAATGCAGAGCGTTTTCAGGCACAAATGTCCCGATTGGTGGATTTTGGAGAAGGAAAAGCCGTTATCCGCAACAATGCAGATTGGCTTTTGCCTCTTAATTATTTGGAATTTATGCGGGACATCGGTTCTCTGTTTTCGGTTAACCGCATGCTGGCGGCAGACTGCTATAAAAACCGTATGGAACAGGGGCTTACCTTTTTTGAAATGGGCTACATGTTGCTGCAGAGCTATGATTTCCTCTACTTAAACCGGACGGAAAACTGCGTGCTGCAAATGGGTGGAGACGATCAGTGGAGCAATATCTTAGCTGGCGCAGACCTGATCCGCCGCAAAGAACAGCGCCCTGCTTTTGCCTTGACCTGTACATTACTGACAACCAGCGATGGCCGCAAAATGGGCAAAACAGAAAAAGGCGCTGTTTGGCTGGATAAAGAAAAATGCAGTGTATTCGATTTTTATCAATACTGGCGCAATGTGGATGATGCAGATGTGGAAAAATGCCTGGCGCTGCTGACTTTCTTGCCCATGGATGAGGTGCGCCGGTTGGGAAGCCTGAAAGATAGCGCGATCAATGAAGCAAAGCGGGTGCTGGCATTTACGCTTACGGAGCAGGTTCATGGTACGGAAGAGGCGTTTAAGGCACAGGCGGCTGCAGAGGCGCTGTTTACCGGCGGAGGGGATTTGGCGCATATGCCCACGGTTTCCTTGAGCGCGGCCCAAGTTGAGGAAAGCGGGTTACGGATACCGGATCTTTTGGTGCTGAGCAAGCTGGCAAAATCCAAGTCCGATGCTCGCAGGTTGATTGAGAGCGGGGCTGTGCTTGCCGGAGAGGAAAAGATCTCCGATGTAACGGCCGCATTACAGTTAAACCAATTGGCAGGAGAAGGGATTATCCTGAAAAAGGGTAAAAAAGGCTTCTGCCGCATCAAGCTGCAGGATTAAACCGTGGCAACGGCATACCGGACGGTGCAGCAGCAGGCGTGCTTGGAGATCGTGATCAATAAATCCCGTTTTATTGGTTATTGTTTTCCTGTTTCCGAGGAAGGGGAAGCCCAGCAGCGGCTGGAGGAAATACGCAAACAGCATTGGGACGCAACCCATAATTGTTTCGCCTATTCCATTGGCGAGCGGGGGAGCATTGCACGTTATAGTGACGATGGAGAGCCGGGCGGAACAGCCGGATTACCCATGATGGAGGTGCTCAGGCAAAAAAACGTAACCAATGTGTTGTGCGTTGTAACACGATATTTTGGCGGCGTATTGCTGGGCGCGGGTGGATTGGTTCGTGCATATTCCCGAGCGGCCAGCGAAGCGGTAGAGGCTGCAGGAATAGTATCCATGCGTCCTTGTATTTGCTATAAGGTTGTATTGGATTATTCTCGTTGGGGCGTGCTGGAGGGATTGTTGCGCAGCCAGGGAAATTTGCAGGATGTAGAATTTACCGATTGCATTACGGCTGCAGTGATGATAGAAGCAGAGCGGGCTGAAGCGTTTGAGAAACTTGTAACAGAGCGAACAGATGGCCGCGTATGTCCGCAAGCGGTAGGCGAGGCCTATGGCGTGTTTCCAATATGAGGCTAGAATAACCATCTTAAAAGGTGGTTTCCATTCAGCAATGAGTGGGTATCATAAATAAATTAGGAGGATTGGGTATGAATATCAGCGTTATCAAAACAACGGCACCCAAGGTGAAACCTCAGGATGAAAGTAAGCTGGGATTTGGAAAGCTTTTTACGGATCACATGTTCATCATGGAATACGAGCAGGGAAAAGGATGGATCAATCCCCGGATACAGCCTTATCAAAAGCTGAGCATTGATCCTGCTTCTCCAGTGCTGCATTATGGGCAGGAAATTTTTGAAGGATTAAAAGCGTATCGTTCTAAAAAGGACGAAATTTTGTTGTTCCGTGCCCGTGACAACGCTCGCCGCATGAATCAGAGCGCAAAGCGGCTTTGCATGCCGGAAATCGATGTGGAAATGAATTATGAGGCAATGGCAGCCATTGTAAATATGGAAAAGGACTGGGTGCCTCATGCTCCTGGCACTTCGCTGTACCTGCGTCCCACAATGATTGCTGATGGCTCTGAATTGGGCGTACATCCTTCCAAGCGGTATTTGTATTATATCATTTGTTCTCCCTCCGGTGCATATTATCCCAGAGGATTGGCGCCTATCCGCATTTATGTTGAAGATAAGTATGTCCGTGCAGTAAAAGGCGGCGTTGGGTTTGCGAAAACCGGCGGCAACTATGCAGCAAGTTTGCTGGCAGCGCAAGAGGCTGCAGAAAAAGGATATGAACAAATCCTGTGGCTGGATGGAGTAGAGCGTAAATATGTGGAAGAAGTAGGCGCTATGAACATGATGTTCCTGATTGGCGATACTTTGTGCACTGCTGCGCTGGAAGGAAGCATTTTGCCTGGCGTTACCCGGATGTCAATACTTGCGTTGGCCAGAGAAATGGGGATTAAGGTGGAAGAGCGGAAAATCTCTGCCCAGGAATTGATGGATGCGGCTGATGCAGGCTTGCTGAAAGAAGCCTTTGGCACTGGAACTGCTGCGGTAGTTTCTCCTGTGGGTGAGTTAGCATATAAAGATAAGAGCGTAGTGATTAACAACGGTGAAATTGGTCCGCTTACGCAAAAGTTTTATGATATGCTGACCGCTATCCAGTGGGGCGATGCAGAGGACACGCATGGTTGGGTAACGCGCGTCTGAGTTTAAAAAAATCGGGGCAAATCAAGGGGGAAGCATGGGGAAGGTTTATTCCCCATGCTTCCTGAGTGTAGCCCTATAAAAAGGAGACCCTATGAAAAGAACGATCGCAGCCATACTGATGATCGGCATGGTATTAGCGTTTACAACAACTGCGCTGGCCGCGGATATTCAAGTCACCAAAGACACAGAAGACCTGACAGCCGGCGGCACTGTAACGTTAACCTTTAGCGTTGTCAACACATCCGCCTATGACATGCGGGATTTTGACATCAGCGGGTATGGCGGAATATCCGGATGGCCGGATTTAAAAAATGCAGTAGTAAACCCGGGCGGATCCCTGCAGTTTCGTTTGCGGGATGTACCGGTTGAAGCTGATATGCTGGGCCAGACCCTGGTTTATACTTTGATGTGGACAGAAAACGGCGAAGCAAAGTCGCAGAACATCAGCGTTGACATTGGAAGCGCGGCTGCTGTCACGCCTATGCAGATTACCCGTCAGGCCAGCAAAACCGCTGGCGCAAAAGGGGAAAAGATTACCTTAACATATACGTTGAAAAACCCTTCCAATGTTTCTATGACAAACATTGAACTGAAGGATTCCATTGCGGGCAATCAGGCAATAAAAAGCGGTTTCTCTTTGGAGCCTGGTGCTGCGTTGGATATTCTCTATGAATATACCATTACAGACCAGGATGCCAAAAGCGTTCCGGCGGTTACTTACCAGATCAATGGCCAAACGCAGACAGTAGGCCTTGAGGAATTGACGATTTCCGCGGTTAACGTTGGGATTTCTGTGGCTGCAAGCATGGGGGAGAATACGCCGGAAGGTGTGCTTTTTACTTTGGTGTTAACCAATACCGGCAACCAAAATATTTCCAAGATCCAATTAACGGATGAGCTTGGAAATAAAGTAAATGAAGATACTTTTACGCTGGAAGCTGGTAAAGAACGCACGCTGAGCTTTTTAATACAAACCACAGAACCTCGTAATGTATATTTTGTGGTAACAGGCGTAGATGCTTTGGGCCAGCCTTTTGAAGATAAAACCCAAAGCTATGAGGTGCGCCCTTATATCGATGCACAACTGGTATCCCTTGCGTTAACCCCTTGGGTAGTAGAGCCGCTATCTGAACAAGGTAAGATGAAGGTTCGTTTCCAAGTGCAAAATAATAGCAGTGTGGAAATTACTGATGCGGTAATTTCTGAGGAAGAGATGGGTGAGCTGACTTCTCTTGGCACCTTGGCTTTGGGTGAAACCAGCTGTGAGATGGAGTTGAATGTTGGGGAGCCGCGGGAACTGGTGTTTACCTTAACGGCCTGGGATCCTTCCGGCGTTGACCATAACTATACTGCACGGATGACGGCTGATTATGTGAATATAGCCACTCCAACGCCAAATGCTGAACAGACGCAAAAACCGGAAGAAGAAGGGAAGCCTGCTGGTTTAAGCGGAACGCTGCTTACGGTGCTGATTGTACTTGCCTCTTTGATGGCCATTGCGGGAATTGCGCTGCTGGTGCTTTCCGTTTATGAACGTAAAAACAATGCCCGCTTAGAAGAAGAGAGCGAAGCGCCTTCTGATAAAAATACAAGTTTCCAATCCAGCACAACGCGCCGGCCAACTTCTTCTACCCGAAATGCCACATCGGAGCACAGCCCTGTTATTAGGCCAACCATGCCGCACCAGACAAGGGACGTTGTGCCTGAGCCCCGGCAGCCGGTTGGGGAGAACGTGCAAAATCCACCCAAGATAAACGTTCAGTCTGACTGGCAGCAGCCCCAGGCATATTATCCCGGGCCAACTGGTATGCCGGTGCAAAAACCAGAACTTGAGAATCTTTCGCAGCAGGAGTATCCGCCTTATCAGCCGGAAGAACCCTGGCACCAGGCGATGCAGCAGCCGATTGCAACCAGGCAGGAATTCTGGCCCCAGCAGAGCCAGGCGGAACAGCCGCTCCATCAAATGGAAACGGATACTGTGGAAGGGTATTCCAACGAGCCACAAGCCCATCTAACCGGGCGCAACCCCGTCAGGCGTATAAGGCCTGTGGACCAGAATGAAGATAAATGATTTCATCAAAACAAAGGTGCCGCATGACAAGGATGTGCGGCACATTTTGTTTGCAGTTGTCACGAGGATATGGGTGTTTTAGCGCTTTGCGATTGCGAAAGCCAAACTGACATTGTATACTGAAACCAACACAATTTGACTATGGAGGGTTACCTTTATGACGCTGCAACAACAAGCCCAAGCTGCAAAAGCCTCTTCTTATGCAATGATGACATTGCCATCGCCAGTGAAGGATGCAGCGCTGTATGCAATGGCTGAGGCTTTAGAGCAGAATGCGCAGCAGATTTTAGAGCGCAATAGCCAAGATGTTGAGCAGGCCCGTAAAAATGGGAAAAGCGAAGCCATGCTGGATCGGCTTCGGCTCACAGCGGAACGTATTCATGGAATGGCAAATGGATTGCGCAAGGTGGCTGCCCTTGCAGATCCGGTTGGCAGTGAAGATATGGTTGCCAAACGTCCCAATGGCTTGATGATAGGCAAACGGAGGGTTCCATTGGGCGTAATTGGTATCATTTATGAAGCCCGGCCCAATGTTACGGCGGATGCTATTGGCTTGTGTATAAAGTCAGGAAATGCAGTAATTTTGCGAGGCGGATCGGAAGCCATTTGCTCTAATATTGCCATTACCCGCGCAATGTGTGAGGCCGGCTATCAAGCAGGGCTTCCCCAGGGAGCAATTCAATTGGTGGAGGATACTTCGCGGGAAACTGCTACTCAAATGATGCGCCTGAACGGCTATATCGATGTATTAATACCACGCGGCGGCGCGCAGCTCATTCATTCTGTGGTTGAAAATGCTACCGTTCCAGTTATTGAAACGGGCTTAGGAAATTGCCATGTTTATGTGGATAAGGCAGCAGATATTGCAATGGCTACCCGAATTATTGACAATGCAAAGACTTCCCGGCCTGCTGTATGCAATGCAATTGAAACCATACTGATTCAAAAAGACGTAGCAATCCCTCATTTAAAACAGCTTGTAACCCCACTGCTCGAAAAGAATGTGGAGCTGCGGGGATGCCCACGTGCCTGCGCTTTGGTGGAACAAATGCGTCCAGCCACAGAACTGGATTGGGAAACGGAATATGACGACTATATCTTGGCAGTACGTATTGTTGATAGCCTGGATGAAGCGATTGGGCATATCAACCGCTATGGAACGCGCCATTCCGAATGTATTGTCACCAACGATTATGCTGCGGCGGAACGCTTTTTAAATGAAATTGATGCTGCTGCCGTGTATGTAAATGCCTCTACTCGTTTTACCGACGGAGAGGAATTTGGCTTTGGCGCTGAGATTGGCATCAGTACACAGAAATTGCATGCTCGTGGTCCTATGGGGCTGCATGAATTAACAACTGTGAAGTATGTGGTGCGGGGCAATGGGCAGATACGGTAAAAGCGTTCTCCTATTAAAATGGCTTGCCGTTTGCCTTTGCATGCTATTACCTGTGCTGGGGGCAGGCTGCGCAGAGAGTCAGAAGAAACACCCCCTGCAGGAAGATGCCGCCGTGGCTGCGTCAATTACTCCAGAACAGATGCAACAAGCGCAGGTTAGCAGCACGCCTGTTCCCACAAATCCGTTAGAAGCCTTTTTGGCAGACTATGAAGCAGGGGTTGCCCCCTATTTGGCCCTATTGGAGCAAAACCAGGGACATAGTGGAGATATTTATGAACAGGCGCTCCTGTTGAAACAATTGCAGATTAGGCTGCAAAGATTTTTTCTTGCCCTTTCACGTTTGGAGTATGCAGGAGAAGGCGGCTGGGAAGGCCGCTTAACTGATTTACAGCCAGGGCAGGGCAATGTATGGAAAACGCCGGATGGTTACGCCTTACGATGCTTGTACGATGATGGCAGCGTGCTCAATGGAACCTTATGCGAGGAAACACTGTTGTGCCTGTGGGAAAAGGATCAGGAGATTTTAGGGCGTGGAGAAGTTGCCTGCCAGGATGGGATTTGGTATGTGGGGGTCTTCCTGGACGGATTGGGAGAATTGATGCGCGCAGACCGGGAGCAGCTCATATATGCTTCCTATGTAGATTCGCTTATTATTGAAGAAACAGCGGAAGAATGGAACTGGAAGAGATTGGAGCCGGAGGAATGGGCGGAATACTTGTTTATTGTAAACAGCGATGGCAGTCTAAGCACTTCATCCGCAACGGAAGGGGAAAATGAGCGTGAGTGAGCAAATCGTAGTATATTCATGGACAGGCAATACGGCCGCCTGTGCGGTAGCTTTACAACGGGAATTGGGTGTGGAGCCGTTTCTTTTGTTAGAGGAAAAGGAGCGCCAAGGAAACAAAGGGTTTGCATTGGGCGGATTTCAGGCCAGCATTGGGGCAAAAACCCGGCTTAAGGCATTCCCCGATATTTCTCAGGCGGATATTTTAGCGCTGGGTATGCCGGTATGGGCGGGAACCACACCGCCAGCAATCAACGCTTTTTTTCGTGCATGCAGCTGTAAAGGGAAAAAGGTATATGCTTTCGCTACCCAGCAGAGCGAAGAAGTGCCCAAGAAGTTGGAAAAACGGCTAAAAAAACTGGTAGAAAAGCAGGGTGGGATTTTTGTACATCTTTTTGTGATGCAAGTCCGTCATGGCACACAACTTACCGTAGAGCAGGCACAAAAAAGCGCTCAGCGATGGGCGCAGCGCATCCGGAGCGGAAAATAATCTCTGGATTGGTTATGACTCCTATATGTTATGGGCATACTAAGGCCAACACAGAATGGGAGGAATACCATGAAAAAGCTTTGGAATGATTGCGAACCGCTGAATTTTCCGGATGACGAAGCCATAGACGCGGAGGGTTGCCAACAGGAGCCGGCTGCAACAGGGAAAAGTCCGGGACCAACAGTAAAAAAACGCCGCAGTTTTTTGCAACGAATGCGGCTGTGGCTGTTTCAGGGAGATTTGCAGGAGGAGCAGCCAGCATATTTACACCAAGCGCCCCCAGGTTATGATAACATTCCGCCACAGCGCAGAGAGGAAATTATTCAGGCGCTGCAACAATGGAAGGCCGCCACCGCTTATTTTGAAAGTGTATCCGACCCGGCTTTGGTGGATTATGCGGTGTTTGATATGGAGGCAGCGCAAAAGCGCTACATTTATTTACTCAAAAGCGCCCGCTTGGAACAATCGGGGCAGACGATGGCCCATCCATAAAAAAGTAAACGCCTTTGCCCGGTGGATGTTCGCCGGGCTTTCTTTTTTGCCCTGTCGGCACATAATGTGTAAAGACTACAAACATAAAGGAGGAGGCTATGGGCCCGCTTGGTATGATTGGCGCTTTTTTAGGCGGACTATTATTGCTGTATCTCATTGGACTGCTTTTTGTAATCCCTCTAAAGATCATTGGAAAATTACTGATTAACGGAGTAATCGGGTTTGTGCTGTTGTATTTGTTAAATTTAATTGGTGGCGGGTTATTGGGGTTTACCATCGCACTAAATCCTGTGAATGCACTAATTGCCGGTTTTTTCGGCATCCCTGGCGTGATTGTGCTGGCGATTTTCACCTGCCTTTTATAAGAAATGGGCTATTTATCCCATCTTGTTTTCGGGGAACCCTTTCCTGCATGGCTGGAATGGGGTATAATAACTTTGCATGTAACTTTGTTACAGATCAGGAAGGAGATTAACACAAATGACAAATCCAAGCCGGGTAGCATTTACCTTGTTCGGAAGGGGTATTTACTGGTATGGCGTATTGATGGCTTTGGGCATCATTATTGCAGTGTTTATTGCCATGCACGAAGCAAAACGCAAAAAAATGCCTCAGGATACGGCGCTGGATGTATGCCTGATTGCAATTCCCTGCGGTGTTGTAGGCGCCAGGCTCTATTATGTGTTGTTTGAATTGGAGCGGTATTTGCAAAATCCCATCAGCATTTTATACATATGGGAGGGCGGCCTTGCCATTTATGGCGCAGTAATCGGTGGTTTGGTAGGTATTTTAATCTATTGCAAACGCAAAAAGATCCGTTTTTTAAAAATTGCTGACATTATTGCCCCGGGACTTGTGCTGGCGCAAGCCATTGGAAGATGGGGAAACTTTTTTAATCAGGAGGCATATGGCTTGCCCGTCACCAACCCAGATCTTTTGTGGTTCCCTTTAACGGTAAAAATCGATATTCCGTGGGCAGGCGGACAGCACTATTTTAATGGAGTACTGTGCGATAATCCCTATCATTTGGCCACATTCTTTTATGAATCCTTATGGTGTGTGTTGGTATTCCTGGTTATCTGGTTTGTGTTACGCAAGCGCGTGAAGCATGATGGGGATGTGTTTTTATGGTATGTCATGCTCTACGGCTTTGAGCGTATGTTTGTGGAAGGGCTCCGTGGTGACAGCCTCTGGTTGATACCGGGCGCAGTGCGTGTATCGCAAGCTTTGAGTTTAGCTTTGTTTGCGGCGGTATTGGTGTTCTTTCTGGTGCGCCGGGCAAAGGAAAAGCGGCTTGGCAAATTGATTTGGCCTGCACCTGAGACAGTGGTACCTGCCCCGGAAAGCGAACAAGCAGCAGACCAAGAGGAAGAACCCGCAACTAGTCAGGATGATACTGCGGCGACAGATGTATCCCAGCAGGAGAAGGAGGAAACGCCAAACAGTATTTCGGAAGAACCGGAAGAAACAGACAAACCATAAGGTATAAGCCTAGAAAAATAAAGCCCGCCTGTTTATGGGCAATGATATACCAATGAAAAAAAGGGGAACAGGAGAGAAACAATGCGTAACCTGACAATGCTAACGGATTTGTACCAGCTTACCATGATGTACGGCTATTTTAAACGGGGCATGGGAAAGAATCAGGCAGTATTTGACCTTTTCTTTCGGCGCACACGGGAAAACAGCGCTTATGCGGTGATGGCCGGCGTAGAAAGCGTAATCGACTACATTAACAATTTACATTTTGGTGAAGAGGATATTGCTTATTTACGTTCGCTGGAGCTTTTTGATGAAAGCTTTTTGGATTATCTCAGGAACATGAAGTTCACTGGAGAGATCTTTGCAATGCCAGAGGGAACCATTGTTTTCCCGTATGAACCCTTGCTGCGGGTGAAGGCGCCCATTATGGAAGCCCAGTTGGTGGAGACAGCATTGTTAAATTTGGTAAATCATCAGACGTTGATCGCAACAAAAGCCAGTCGGGTGGTGTATGCTGCCAATGGAGACTCTGTGTCCGAATTTGGCCTGCGCCGGGCGCAGGGGCCAGATGCAGGTATTTATGGCGCAAGGGCAGCTATTATTGGTGGATGCGATGCTACCAGCAATGTATTGACGGGCCAGCTGTTCGATATCGCGGTAAAGGGCACGCATGCCCATAGCTGGGTGATGAGTTTCCCAGACGAAATCAGCGCGTTTCGGGCATATGCAGAAACGTTTCCCACCAGCTGCATGCTGTTGGTGGATACCTATGATACGTTGCGCTCTGGTGTGCCCAATGCAATCAAAGCATTTGACGAGTTGCGTGCCAAAGGTTACGAACCGTTGGGCATCCGTTTGGATTCGGGCGATTTGGCGTACCTCTCGAAAAAAGCGAGGGCAATGTTGGATGAAGCTGGTTATCCCAAGGCAAAAATATTTGCTTCCAGCGATTTAGATGAAACGGTAATCCGGGACTTGAAAGCGCAGGGGGCCTGCATTGATGTTTGGGGCGTGGGAACCAAGCTGATTACTTCGGATGACTGCCCTGCATTGGGCGGCGTATATAAGCTGGCGGCAGAAGTTGTGGATGGGCAGATGATCCCCAAGATCAAGCTCAGTGATAATCCCGCAAAAGTAACAACGCCTGGATATAAAAAAGTTTATCGCCTGTATAAAAAGAAAAACGGCAAAGCGATAGCGGATTTGATGACGTTGGACGATGAAGTGATTGACGAGAGCAAACCTTTGCGTATTTTTGATCCGGCGCAAACATGGAAATCCATGGTGGTTACTGATTTTACAGCGAGAGAGTTGCTGGTACCCATATTCCTGGATGGCAAGCAAGTATATCAATCGCCTGATATCAAACAAATTCAGGCTTATGCCAAGCAGGAACTTTCTACGATGTGGGAAGAGTATAAGCGCTTGCTCAACCCACACGTATATAAGGTTGATTTGTCCGATCGGCTATATAATCTCAAACAAAGCCTGTTGGAAGAATGCGCGAAAAACAGCCAAGAGAGTATATGAATAACCAGCTAAGGAAAAAAACAGTAGCCCTGGTGGCGTTGCTCTGCTGCATCGTCATCGGGGCTTGTTGCGGTGGTTGCGTCAGCTTACATCCTGTTGTGTCCAGCCATGTAACGCCAGCGCCTACACCTACGCCCACGCCAGAGCCACTGCGCCAGTCTTTGCCACTGCCTGCCCCTGCGCTGGATGAGGCAGGCAATGCCATAGAAGGGGAAGAACACTACAATCGATATATATCGTTTACAGATCTGAGAGTCTATGAATATGGCATGGGCACTCTCATGGATGGAAAATGCTTCAATCAATATCCGGCAATGTTGACGGGGGAGGCCACCATCTCATTTTTTGACCAGCAAGGGGATTGCGTAGCCAAAGCGGTGTTGCATACGGCGGATACCATGGAGATGCTGTTACTGCCGCCTGGAGAAACTCGGATATATGCTGAAATTGATACGGATATGGATGTTCAAATGATGGATTTCTCCCTGGAAGTGGAAAAAAACTTTGTGCCGGATGTAGAAGAGTAAATTGCGCGTTGTATCAAAGGGGGAGTGAGGATGCCAAAAAAGGTCCTGGCAGAATTTTACAAACGATTATTGAACAATCTTACCCAGCGGCCATATTTGAAGGCGGCGCAGTTTTCCAAAAAAGGGTTATTGGAGTTGCTGCATGAAATCGGGTTTCGCAGCCGAATTGGCAGTATACTGTTTCAGGAACGGTATTCCTGTAGAGATGTTTTGGAAGTATGTCGTCCGGTTATGGAGTCCTTTTACCCCCAGGAACCAGAAGAAGGATGGCTTTGCGCAGTTTATGAAGGAATCGTGGAGCGGCTATATCCTTCCACTCCGCCCATAGAGGAACCCCTTGATAAAAGAAGGGCTGGCCTGTTTTATTTGGTGGTGCTGAAAACCTTTTTGCAGCAGGAAAATAAAACCTGTGCCTTTGATCCTATGGTGGATTTTCAGCAGGCAACGGCGGAAGAACGGGAACACAGCCCCAATGGCAGCGTATATGACCGCTTTATGCGGGTGATTGAAAATGAATTTGTGATAGAGCTGATGCGTATAGGGCGTGAAATTAAGCCCTTTAATACCCTTGGCCATGTGGCGGGCGTGCATCATGTAGCGGTATGCATGGCAAGACAATTGGTGGAATGCAACGTTGTGGTAGACGTGCCTTTGGTATCTGCCGCCGCCGCAACCCACGATATTGGGAAATTTGGGTGTAAAGGTGAAGAAATTCGCCGGATCCCGTATTTGCACTATTATTATACGGAACAATGGCTTAAACGCAATCATTTTGCTACCATATCCCACATTGCTGCCAACCATTCCACATGGGATTTGGAGCTGGAAAACCTGCCGGTAGAATCGCTCCTACTGATCTATGCTGATTTTCGTGTTAAAAGCAGCAAAGGGGCAGATGGACAGGAACAGATACATATTTACACCCTGGACGAATCTTTTGATGTCATTCTTTCCAAACTGGATCATGTGGATAGTGAAAAACGCCGCCGTTATGAGCGGGTTTATGCAAAGTTGCACGACTTCCAGGACTACATGCTGGCGCTGGGGGTGGATACAGACCCCTTCGGCCCTGGAAAGCCCTTTGACAAGCCCAGGAGAAACGCTGCGTTGCTTAGTGCGCAGCAGGCCGTGCAGGGGTTAAAGTTTTGCGCAATTGAGCACAACCTTTCCCTGATGCATAAAATCAGCCAGGATTCTTCATTTGTCAATATGCTAGAAGCTGCACGCAGCGAAAAAAACTGGAAACATCTGCGGACCTATGTGAATATTTTTGAAGAGTATTCCAGCTATATGACGCAGAAGCAAAAGCTTTTAACGCTGCGTTTTTTATACGAGCTGTTTATGCACAATCAGGGTGATATCCGAAGGCAGGCCGCCACATTATTTGGACGCATATTATCCCAGTTTGATGTGAAGTACCGTAAGGAGCTGCCTGAAAGTGCAAAACCGGAGCCGGAAGAGAACACAGCACTTTCTTTGTGGCAAGAATATGTGGAATTGATTTTATTTCCAGATCATAAAGTCGCACCCAAACATCGGGTTTGGATTAACAATACTTTTAAAGTGGTGTTGGCTTCGTTGCTCAGCAACTGCAAAAAACAGGAGTCAGAAGCTTATCTGGAAGAGGTTTTGAAACGGTTTTGCCAGCAAAATCGGCCGATTGCATTTTTGTTATTGGATGTTTTGCAGCCCTTGGCCCTGTCGCTCTGCAAGGAAGCGGCATTATTGCCACCCCTAGATTTTGCTGTTGATTTGGCCCAACAACCGGAGCGCAGGTCACAACTGGGCGCCCTTTGCTTTGCAATCCGCTTGCTGCAGCGCCCTGTTACCAGCCCAGCCTGTATTAAGGCAATCGAACGGGTTCTAGGGGCTTTTAAAGGCAAAGAAGACCCGGCAATTTGTTTTTTGCTATATCAAGCCTACTCCTTGTTGCCAAATGGTGCGGAGCGCTGCAATGCTTATGAAACAATGATCCGCGCGGCAAAGATCAACGAACTGTTTTTAGAAAATCTAAAAACAGCTACTCCCTGGATTGTTAAGGAGGTCAATATCCAGCTGATGCTGCATCGCTTATTCTCCCAGGGAAACCATGGAGCGGCTTTTCATGTAGCGGCTCACCTTGCTAACCTCATTAGAGTGAGCGAACGGGTATCGGTAAGGCATGGAGCAGGGGAGGCGCTGGTAAAAATTGCGCCGTTGCTCACATTGGAGCAATGCAACGAGATCTCTATTGAGCTGGTAAAAGGCTTAGAGACCGCAGAATATGAGTTTTCAAAATATATCCCTAATTATTTGGGAAAATTTATGTTATATCTTCACCCAAAAGAATTGGATGAACTGTTGGACGAGTTTGAAAAATACGTAAAATCCTCCAACGAAAGAGCGGCATGCGTTACCTTGCCTACATTGGGGATATTGCTCGCCCATTATGATGAAAGCTATCAGCAGCGTTTCCCGGAAGAAGAAGCGGTGTTTCAGGCTAGAAAAGAGCGGGTGCTGGGGATGCTTTTAGGAAGCCTGGCCCATTATACCGATGCAGTGCGGCAAGAAGCGTTTCTGGTGTATGGCCAACAAATTTTTGGCGGCTCGTTACCCCATAAAAAAAAGCTGGAGCTTTTCCAACGAATTCATAAAAAGCTCCTTACCCTTATTTATGAACAGCAGCGGGATGATCTTACGTTTTTCAACAGCGCTGCCTCTTTAAACCATATTTACCGTTTTATTATTGATGCAATCATTCAGGGAGAAACGCTGGCGCTGCCGGAAGCGAAACAGGTTGCCTTTTTTCCTGGGACGTTTGACCCCTTTTCCTCCAGCCATAAGGGCATTATTCAGGAAATCCGCAACAAAGGGTTGGAGGTTTATTTGGCGCTGGATGAATTCAGCTGGTCCAAACGTACCCAACCCCACATGATACGACGGCGAATCATGAATATGTCCGTAGCGGATGTGTTTGGGGTATACTTGTTCCCGGATGATATCCCCATCAATATTGCAAACCCGAAAGATTTACAGCAATTGGAAGAGCTATTTCCACAACGGGAAATATATATTGTGGTTGGCAGCGATGTAATCTTAAACGCATCTTCCTATCAAGCGCCGCCTGCGCCGCATTCGATCCACGGTTTCCACCATGTTGTATTCCGCCGTAATTCAGCGGATACGGACTGGCTACAGGAGCAAAAGATTATACAAAGCCGTGTTAGCGGCCAAATTCTGGAACTGACGTTGCCTGTTTACCTGGAGGATGTGAGTTCCACCCGTATCCGGGAAAATATCGACCATAATCGGGATATTTCCAGCTTGGTGGATCCTGTAGCCCAAAGCTATATCTATGATAATGGGTTGTATTTACGTGAGCCTCAGTTTAAAGCAGTGCTTCGGCCAGAAACCCTGCGTTTTCAGCTGAATCCAGCAAACCATATTGGTGTGCGCGAGGCGGTGATGCGTTTAGCGCTCAATGTCCAAGCGTTGCGCAGCCAGCAGGAGGAACCGGCAAGGCTAGCGTCCCGCTTGCTGAATATGTCGCAAAAGCCTGGCGCCTTGGTTATGGCTATGCATGACGACACGATCGGCGTTGAGCCAATTGGATTTTGCTGCTTTTATCCTACCAGTGCCGCCCGTCTAAATGATGAGTTTAACGACCTGTCAATGGCTGAGTATGTTCGGCGGCATACATCCGGTAAAATTGCGGTAATCTCCGGCATTTATGTGCGGATGGATATTGGACATTACGATATAACCCGCTTGCTGCTAACAGAAACGTTGGCAAATTGCCTGAAGGAGGACTTTACCTATGCTGTATATCCCGGCACCGGTGGCCCCCAGGACATGCGGTTGAAGGGGACGCTGGAGCGCCAGGGCTTTTTGCAGCTGAGCTGTTCAACGCCTGAAAAGCCGGTATGGGCAGTGGATATGCGCTCACCGATTGCTTTAATTGAGGATATTCAACAAGCCATTAAAGCCCCTTTGTGCGATAATGAGCGGGTAATGGATGTGTTGGCCATCGCACATAAGCGCACCGCCATGGCCATGACAGGGCTGTACCCAGGCAGGCTGGTTATTTCCTTCCATGCGGGAATTTTAAACCATGCCCTTACCGACATGATTATTAAGGCCAATGGGGTAGAAAATGTCCCCATAGGAGTGCGGCGGTTGGGGCCTTATATGTGCGTGCCTTATGGGAAAATTTTGAAAGGGGTTGTCGTCCCCAATACGGTGACCAAAACCCTCCATGCGGAAAAAACATATGCGCCAGATTTACAGTCGTTTTCTATTACAGAGTATCCGGGTTATGCTCCGTTGATCGATCAAATACGAACCATTCGATCTTTTGACAGGCCGGTATTGTTGGTAGACGACCTGCTGCACAAAGGCTATCGCATGGCGGCGCTGAATCCGCTATTCACCCAGGCAGAGCTGGATATCCGCAAGATAATAGTGGGTATCCTATCTGGCAGGGGGAAGGATTTGGCAGATGAGCAAGGCAGGGCGGTAGAAAGCGCATATTATATTCCCAACCTGCGTTATTGGTTTGTGGAGAGCATGTTATATCCCTTCCTGGGAGGCGATCGGGTGTGGCGAAACGGCCAGGGGGATGATTATTTATTGCCCTCCATTACCCAAATTTTGCCCTATTCCTCCCCAACTTTTATTACAGGCGTGGCAGAACGGGATTTATTTAACCTATCGTTTACCTGTCTGCAAAATGCCAGGGATATTCTAAGGGTGCTGGAAGAAGAACATCAGATATTGTTTGAGCGGAATTTGACGTTAAACCGTTTACGGGAAGCCATGCTTTGGCCCCGTGTGCCGGATAAAGGCGGGCGCATGCAGTATGACCTTGGGCTTGCCCCGTCTGCTTATGTGGAAAGCGATATTGAAACACTGTTGCGGATGAAATCATCTTTCCAGTAACCTTAGGTTGTTTAAATGGAGGCGAATATGGAATATCAGGTTGAAAATGGTGTTGTTACATTTTTTATTGAAGAAGATCCATCCCATCATATGTTTGGTTACCCAATCAGTCATCCCAAGCAGCTGTTTGAACCAGAAGGCCCTACCTGGTTGGATATCGGCCGAATGGCAGGCCATTCCATGCAGCGCCTTCCCGAAAGTCTGCATGGGATGAAAATGAGGGCAATTAACAGGAAATACCCAAACTGGCAAGAAAAGTTGCGCTGTTATAATAATCGGTCCACTGGCCGAAAACGAATAAACCTGTTGGCATTGGGAGATGTGGGAGGAACACTGCTGACCGGGCTGGTACTGCTGGGAGGAGATGTTGTTCAAAGCATAGGGATTTGCGACATTAACCCACAAATGATGCGGCGATATGAACTGGAAATGAACCAAATCGCATATCCCTGGGCATATGAGGCATTGCCTGCAGTAGAAGCGATTGAGGCAAACCAATTATTTGATTGCGACGTATTCATCTTTTGCGCTAGCAAAGGGGTACCGCCGCTGGATACCAAGGTGCAGGATGTGCGCATGGCCCAACTCAAAGGGAATGCGGCCTTGGTGAGAGAATATGCCAGGCAGGCTAGGATCTGTGGATTCCAAGGATTGTTTGCCGTGGTGTCCGATCCGGTAGATCTGCTTTGCCGCTGCGCTTTTATCGAGAGCAATCGCAATGAAAACGGGGCGTTGGATTTCAAGGGACTGCGGCCGGAGCAGGTGCAAGGGTATGGCCTGGGGGTTATGAATGCCAGGGCTGCTTATTATGCCAAACAGGAGCAACGGTTTTCGCAATTTCTCCGGGAAGGCAGGGCATATGGCCCCCATGGGCAGGACCTTGTTATTGCAAACAGCATTGCCCATTATGATGATGAATTATCCAGAGAATTGACCCGTTTGGCCGTAGAAGCAAATTTACGCACCCGGGAAACGGGATTTAAACCCTATATAGCACCGGCGCTTTCCTCGGGGGCAATTTCCATCCTGCTGACATTGCGGGGGGAATGGCATTATAGCGCCGTTCCCTTGGGCGGGGTATACTGGGGCTGTAAAAATCGGTATACGCCATACGGAGTTGAGTTGGAACAGCTGCAAAATATACCGGACGACCTGTTTGACCGTATCCAACAGGCGTATGGCCATTTGCAGGCTATGGATGGAGCTTGGCGGTGAGAAAGGAGCAATATGGTTACGGTTTTGCAGTTGGGGGAGCAAACGCCCCGTTTGAAAGCGGCCTTGACCTGGGCGCTGCAAGGAAGAAATTTTGAAACCATTCTTCATATCCATCAGGCCTACGGGAAGGAGCGACTGTTGTTTGCTGCAGCGCTCCCTGCAAGCGGGATGAACCTGGATTTATATCGATGCATTGGCTGGCTCAGAGAGCATACGAATGGATTGCAGGGGACGGTTGCGGGGATATTGATCGATGGAGAAGGTGAGTTTTACACCAAAGCCGTAGGCCGCTCATTGGCAATGGCTGCCAATGGGGCAGGGTGCACTTTTCTGGGCCGTCCTTTGGTAGAAGGTACCAGTTCCCTTCATAACTTTCGGGTTTTGTCAAAAGTGGGGAATGTATCTTTGATGGAGGCATATTGCAATGCAGCACGGGAGCTCCTGGACCGGCTGGAACAATTTGCACCTCCCAAGCGAAACCAAGCAAACTTACTGGTACTCCATGCCAGCAACCGCAATACGTCCAATACGTTGACCTTGTGGGGTATGGTGAAGAATGCGTTGCCGGGAGGGGTAGAGATAAAGGAAATTACTCTTCGCAATGGCTCTGTGCCGGATTGCATGGGATGTACTTATAAAACCTGTATGCATTATAGCGAGCAGGGGAATTGCTTTTATGGCGGCGTAATGGTAGAGGAGGTGTATCCGGCAGTAACGGCCTGCGATGGACTGCTTTTGCTTTGCCCCAATTACAACGATGCGCTGGGCGCCAATATCAGTGCCTTTATCAATCGCCTGACGGCGCTATTTCGTAAAACCCCTTTTTTTGAAAAACGGCTATTTGGCATTATCGTAAGTGGCTACAGCGGAGGAGATATTGTAGCAGAGCAGTTAATTTCCAGCTTAAATATGAATAAATCCTTTTTATTACCCCCATATTTTTGCATGTTGGAAACGGCCAACGATCCAGGGGAAATCACAACGTTGGCGGGCATTGCGCAACGGGCGGAAGCTTTTGCAGCCCACATTGGCCAACAACTGTTATTCCACCAGGGCTGACTGATCCTCTATTTCTGCCTGCTTTGCATACCAGGCAAGAAGCAGGTCTACCATTTCGCCATAACTTTTTACGCCGCTTTGTTGCTGATTGTGCTTTAGGTAACTGTCGTTCACTTGGGTCATCATCTCTTCTACAGGGCCTTCATATGCTTTCCAATAAGCGTTATAGGCGGATAAATCCCGCTTAACCTTTTCACTGTAAGTTTGAAAAATTTCAGTATACGTCTGTTTATCCCACGCGTATACTTGATTGCCGCAATTAATCAGCGCCAGTATAACCGCCGAATATTGTAATTCTGCGTCGTTTGATGCCATGCAGGCAAGATATCCCACGAAATTTGCCTCGTTTTCCCGCGCAATACCCTGGCCATGGGCAGCCTCATGTGCGGCGGAAACCGGGATCAAAAGGTGGGGCTGGTGCACATTTACATTCGCTTCCCCAGTAAAAGGAATGAAGATGCCGGAAATACCTGCCCAGCTCATCCATTCAGAAGCCAGCACGGGTTTTGGGGTATGAGCCTTGTGAGAAAACAGAGGAATCTCTCGCCCCAAAGCAGCATAGGCTTGCGGGATGGCGGCAAATTTTTCAGCTGGGGAAACGCTAAGAGTGAAGATGCCGCTTGCATCTTCCTGTACCTGTTCTCGTAGCTGATTGGCCGCCGCAGCGAGGGATACTGTGAGGGAAACCAGTTCCTGCGGTTCCCGCTGTGTAACATCCAATTCCAGCAACTGTTGCAACTTGGGTCTGGCATAATGAAAGCCCCATATGAAATAAAAGGCATTGAGAGCGCCTCCGGCAATAATGGCAAGCGTTAGAAACAGACTTACCAGCTTAACAGCTGTAATGCGCTTAAAAAGGAACCGAATGAGATAAAAAAGGATAATACCAGCAAGCGCGACTATCAAAACGTACAATAAAATTTCGGCAAATGAGAAAGGAAAAATTTGGAAAATAAAATCAAACACTGCGCTGATTGCTGGATATATGCCCTGAGAATACGCAGCCTCAATAAAATCCGGGTGTCGGCTGGCAACCATGGGCAACAAAAGTCCAAGGGGAATAAGCAGCAACCATGGCAGCCGCTTGCACTGCTTTTTCCAAGGGCCTGACAAGCCTTTTTTATTTTGCACGGTTTGATTTTCCATAGGGTATAGTATAGCATGGAAGGATAAAAAAGGGATGGTATTCTGAAATTGTTTTCAAACGTTTCAATCTATGCCACAACGTGTTATACTCGGAAATAGATGCAGAAAGGAGAATGTGTTTGCAAGTAGGGATTTCGACAGCCAGTTTTTTTGCAAAATGCGCCGTAGAGGATACGCCCGATCGAATAAAACGCTGCGGTGCTTCACTTGCAGAGGCGTTTCTTAATACGTTTAGCGAATACCAGAAGGATTTTATAGATTTGCTCTCCCAGCGGTTTTGTGAAAATGGGATAACAATATATAGCGTACATCCTATGGGAACCCAGTTTGAACCACAATTGTTTTCCATCCATTCCCGCCAGCGCCAGGATGCCTTGCGGATTTATGAAGAAGTTTTGGATGCGGCCAAGCGGCTGGGGGCGCGTTATTATATTATGCACGGGCCTGCAAGTATGCATGGAACGGTAAAAAATATGGAATTTTCCCGCATAGGTCCAATCGTAAAGGAACTTTGCGAAACCGCTTTATCATATGGAATTACATTGGCTTGGGAAAATGTGAGCTGGTGCCTGTTTCATTGGCCTGACTTTGCCCTGCGCCTTACAGATGCGGCAAAAACGGAGGCGCTGCATTTTACGCTGGATCTTAAGCAGGCTGCGCGCAGTGGATTTGAGCCACAGGCGTATATCGCCGCCATTGGCAAATGTGGAGCGGGGCGGCTGGCCAACGTCCATGTGTGCGACTACGCAAAAGAGCAGGGACGGGTACGTCCTGCTTTGCCTGGGAAAGGGCAATGTGATTTTCGTGCGGTCCGGCTGGCGTTAAACGAAATCCAATATACCGGGCCAGCTTTTTTAGAAGTTTACAGCGATTTATACGATACGGATGAGGAATTAAGTCAAAGTTATCAATATATCATGCAGCAGCTTCGCGGCAAATAAACGGCAGGAGGAAAAAACATGCGTTTTGAAGATGCAAATTGGAAAAGCTCGATGCGTATCCGGCTGGATTTTAACAATATGATGTCGGATACTTTAGGGGAAAAAGGAATTTCAGAAACGGATCTGGCTCTGCTAACGCCGGCTTTGGATGCAGCCGCTACCGCCATGGAATACAAGCGGGAAAACATGAAATGGCGGGAACTTCCTTATAATCAGCAGCAGATTGTTGCGGATATTCGGCAAGAGGCCCAACGCATTGCCCAGCAGTACGATAATTTTGTGGTACTGGGCATTGGTGGCAGCGCTTTAGGCCCTATTGCAGTGCACCAGGCGCTAAATCACCTGCACTATAACGATTTGCCCAAGGAAAAGCGCGGCGGCCCCAGGCTGTTCGTGGAAGATAATGT
>JAEXFV010000192.1 GCA_023451115.1 Bacillota bacterium | reverse complement strand
GAGTTTATGAGCTATATCCGCTCCCACGATCTTTCCAACCAGGCAAATTATGACTATGTTTGCAGCCAGATGGATGTAAATAGTTTTATGGATTACATCATCTGTGAAACCTATGTGGGCAACTCGGATTACTGGAACATCCAGTATTACAAAACCGAGAATGGTAAGTGGAAATGGGTGTTTTACGACTTCTGCTATGGCTTTTTCAATGTTAACCACGAAACGGTATCTCTGCGGCGGCAGAGCAAGCAGCCTTGCTCGGATCTGCTGAATGCATTGCTCTCCAATGCCCAATGGAGGGATGCTTACCTGAAACGCTTTGCGGAGTTAATGGACACCATTTTTGATCCGGACCGCGTCAATGCCCTGATCGACCAATTGTATGCTGATGTAGAGCCCGAAATAGCCAGGGAACGGGAAAAATTCAATCAGGCAACCTTTATGGGGGTTACCCAACGCAGCGAAGTGCGGGGCACCTACGATGGTTTCCAAACTCAGATTAATATCCTGCGGGAGTTTGCCCAAAAGCGGCCCGCCATTATCAAAGCACAACTGCAGAAGGAATATCAGTTATCCGATCGTTATATGCAGGAGGTATTTGGGGCATGAAGCCTTATCGCCACGAGCTGAAATATTACATAAGCCTTGGGGAATATGAGCTGTTGAGCCGCAAGCTCTCCCTTACCATGGCCAGGGATGAGAACGCGCAGTCCAAGTTTGGGGGTAAGTATTTCATCCGCAGCCTGTATTTTGACGGGTATGATGACGGGGCTATTCAGCAAAAGTTAGATGGCGTGGACGACCGGGAGAAGTTTCGCATCCGCATCTATAACCTTTCGGACCGGGCGATTAAACTGGAGTGTAAGCACAAGGAGGGACAGTATATTCAAAAAGAATCCATTCCCCTCTCCCGCCCCGAGTGTGATGCCATTGTACAAGGCAAATTTGGCGTATTGCTACGCCGGCGTGAAGCTTTTGCCAAGCGCTTATACGTGGATTTCCGCACCCGCAACCTAAAGCCTCGGGTATTGGTGGATTACTGGCGAGAAGCCTATGTGTTCCCCCAGGAAGATGTCCGCGTTACTTTTGACAGCGATATTCGCACGGCTTTTCGTGCTACGGACCTGTTTAACCCGCATTTACCTACCTTCCCTGTCATCGAAGGATATGGAATGGTGCTGGAAATCAAATTTAACGCCTATTTGCCCAGCTATATCCGCACTTTGGTGCAGCCCACCGAGGCCCAGCGCAGCGCAGTGAGCAAGTATGTGCTTTGCCGCAAGTATGAGTTTTAAGGGTATCTTTCCATAAAATTTGCCCAAACTCCACACAAGCGCTGCAAGATGTAGTATAATTTTTAATTGGGTATCCCAAGTGGCGAAAGTCACACACTTTTATATATAACTTTGTGAAATCCCCGAAATGCTATGATTTTGGGGGAAGGAGGACAGTAATATGGCCGACCCTGTCGCAACCGCTTTTAACATCAAAGACTTGTTCAACAGCTCTTTGAGCCCGCTGCAAATTGTGTTTACCTTAGCTGTGGCTTTGGTGCTGGGGGCGTTTGTTTTCTTCATCTATAAAAAAACCTTTGGCGGAGTTTTATATTCCCGCTCTTTCAACCTGAGTTTGATTTTGCTCACCATGGTAACTTCCCTGGTATTGTTGCTCATCAACAACAATCTCACCATGAGCCTGGGCATGGTGGGCGCACTGTCTATCGTGCGGTTCCGCACTGCCGTAAAAGACCCAATGGATACTGTGTTTATCTTCTGGGCTGTAGGCGAAGGCATGGCGCTGGGTGCTCAGTTTTTTGACGTAGCACTTATCGGCGCATTGGTTATCGGCCTGGTGATGGTGCTATTGACAAGCTTTAAAGTGCGTTCCAGCATGCCATATCTTTTAATCCTCCATTACCATGAGGGTGCCAACGGCCCTGTAAAAGCCTTGCTTAAGCAGCTCCCCCGCTGCCGGCTCAAGAGCAAAACCGTCCAGCGCGACGGCGTGGAGCTCACCATGGAAGTGCGCCTGCGTGAGGAGGAAACCAGTGTGGTGGACAAATTTTTACGTATTGATGGCGTGTACGATGCAACATTGATTTCCCATCAGGGAGAATTGGTTTCGTAAGCCTCGTTTACCCAACAACACAGAGCCGCAGCTTGTCTGCGGCTTTTTTACTGCCTGGGGGTATTCCTTCAGAGTATTATGCATATTCCAAATCGGAATTGACAAAATAATAACGGAGTTCTATATTATAAGCGTCAAACGGGTCCATGGAAATGGAAATTCTTACACTATTTATGAAAAGGAGAATGTTGTTATGGCTATGACAATTGATTTTACCGGCAAAACCGTTTTGGTAACGGGCGCAGGCCGTGGATTGGGTAAAGCGATGGCCTTGACTTTTGCGGATTGCGGTGCAGACGTGTATTTAGGCAATCGGAAAGAAGAAGAGGGGTTGGAAACCGTTAGGGAAATTGAAGCTATGGGCCGCCGCTCCGGCTTTACCGTATGTGACGTCTCTAAAGCGGAAGACGTGTCGCGCCTGGTAGCGGACGCTGTTTCCTTTGGTGGCGGTAAATTGGATGTGCTGGTCAATGCCGCAGGCGTTGTTTCCACACAAGATTTGATGGTTATCCAGGATGACGAGGTAAAACGGCTCTTTGATATAAACGTATTGGGCACCAGCCATGTTCTTCAGTCGGGCCTGAAGCAGATGATGTAGCAAAAGCATGGCAATATCGTCACGGTTTCTTCCATCGCAGGCCGTACCAATATGGGCTTGTTACAGCATTACTGCGCTTCCAAGGCCTCGGTGATCAGCCTGACCCAGGCCGGCGCCAAAGCCGCCGCCCCTTACAATGTGCGGGTAAACAGCATTGCGCCGGGTATCATCCGCACCGCTATGTGGGAAGAAATTTTGGACGGCATGGCCTCTGGATGGAACGGCCGGGAGGGCGCCTCAACGCAGACGCCGGAGGAGCGGGAAGCCAATTGGCAGAATTCGGTGAAACAATTTATCCCGCTGGGCCGTGCACAGCAGCCGGAGGACATTGCCTGGGCTACCGCCTTCATCGCTTCCGACTATGCCCGGGAAATCACCGGACAGGTGCTCACCATTGACGGCGGAACCGTTATGGTTTAAAGACAAATTGCATATTGGCTGAAACGACGGATGGGGCAATCTAAATTTGCTCCATCCGCTGTCTAATTTATACGACCTAAAAAATGCATTTTATTTTTCCATATATTTTGTTTCATCCATAGAGGAATGGGTATTGATAAAACAACAAAGAAATCCAATATACTTAGGAGGTATTTTCATTATGAAGAAATTCCGTTGCCCAGTTTGCGGCTATATCCATGAAGGTTCTGAACCCCCTGCATTCTGCCCCCAATGTAAAGTACCAGGCGAAAAATTTGTGGAAGTGGTAGAAACCGAAATGGCTTGGGCTGCTGAGCATGTGGTTGGCGTAGCAAAGGATGTAGATCCCGCCATCATCGAAGGCCTGCGCGCTAATTTCTCCGGCGAGTGCACCGAAGTCGGAATGTATTTGGCAATGGCCCGTGTTGCGCATCGCGAAGGCTACCCTGAAATCGGCTTGTATTGGGAAAAGGCTGCCTGGGAAGAAGCAGAGCATGCCGCTAAGTTTGCCGAACTACTGGGCGAAGTGGTTACGCCTTCCACCAAAAAGAATTTGGAAATGCGCGTAGAAGCTGAGTTTGGCGCTACCCAGGGCAAAGTGGAACTGGCCACCATGGCGAAAAAGCAAAACCTGGATGCCATTCATGATACCGTGCACGAAATGGCTCGTGACGAAGCCCGCCATGGCAAAGCCCTCAAAGGCCTGTTGGATCGTTACTTCGGCTAATAAATTTGCCGTTACCACTAAGTAAATTTCAATTTTCTCCTAATACCTTCCCTGTAGATCTGCTGTGTTGCGCAACGTTTATCAAATGTGGAGCCCCCGTCTTTTTGTTAAAAAGGCGGGGGTTTCCTTTCAGCCACCTGTTTTACCGTAATCAAAATCAATATTCTTACTATACGATGCCATATCAAAAAGGGGGCCGGTTCGCACTGATATGATTTGAACCTTTGATTTTTCCTTACAAGTTCGTGTATACTAGAATTCGTGTGATATATCCATGAAGGGGTTCACATAATACGATTTTGAATTTTTGAAATCTGCGGGTTTCTTATACAGGAGGAAAAAGCT
>JAEXFV010000115.1 GCA_023451115.1 Bacillota bacterium | reverse complement strand
AAAGGGGAAGCCCTTCCTGTGATGACCTATGAATACTACCACAAGGTGGTCAAGGGCAAAGCGCCGAAAAACGCCCCTACCTACCAGGGATAGGCCGGCCTGAACTGCGCCCAATAAAAAACTTGCTTTTGCAGGATCACGGTGCTATACTATCTGCGATGCTTCGGGGCGGGGCGCAATTCCCCACCGGCGGTGAAAGTCCGCGAGCCTGTTTTGGGTTGACCCGGTGAAATTCCGGGACCGACGGTATAGTCCGGATGGAAGAAGCGACAACGCCCGTTTCTTCGGGCACAGCCGCTATTCATGAGCGCCCTTGGCACACAGGGGCGCTTTTTTGTTGGGCTTTTGCGCAAGAGCCTGACAAAGCAAGAAGCATACGCTATATTTGGGAGTGATGAACATGCGCAAACAAAGCAAGGACTATGTGTTGAAACTGGTGCGTTTGGGGCTGTTGGCGGCGATGTCGCTGCTGTTGGTGTATCTGATCCGCTTCCCCATCTTCCCTGCGGCAAGCTTTTTGGAGTATGATATGGCGGATGTGCCCATCCTCATTGGCACGTTCCTCTACGGCCCGGCTGCAGGCCTGGTGCTGACGCTGGTGGTGTCCGTGCTGCAGTGGCTGCTGGTGTCCCCCGCCAGCGGCTGGATTGGCGCGGCCATGCACTTTTTTGCAACCGGAGCCTTTGTGCTGGTGGCAGGCAACCTGTATCAGCGCCACCGCACCTTAAAAGGGGCTGTGGTTTCCCTGGTGCTGGGGGCTGTTACCATGATCGCCATGATGATCCCCCTGAACCTGATTTTTACCGGCCATTTTATGGGCACCCCCATGGATGTGGTGTGGAGCATGATGTTCCCGGTGATCGTGCCGTTTAACGCCATCAAAGCCTTTGGTAACGGCGCGTTGACCTTCCTGCTGTACAAGGCGGTGGGCCGGGCGCTGCGCCTGGGAGAGCTCCCCGAGAAAAAGCGCGAGGAAAACGCTCCCGCCCAGAACATGAATTGAGCAGGGGATGAAACAGTCCCCGCGGGGATGTTACAAAAAAGAGAAAAGGGCTGCCCAAAATGGTTCCAATGGAATCATGCTTGGACAGCCCCTATTGTGTTGCGCCTATTTTTCCGTCAGCCCTAACAGAAATCCAAGGGCTTTGCTTTTCTGGCTTTTATTCAGCTTTTGATAAAGGGCAGTCATTTCAAGTCTATCAGACTGCGAGGTCTGCATACATGGAAAAGCGCAATATCCCGGCAACACATTATTGAGAATCTTGGGCCTGGGGCAATTCAATTTCTCCGTTTTCCTTTTCAAAGGACTTGACATGCTTTCGGATCAGAAACAGCAGCTCCCCATTTGCGGATCGGTCATGATATTTTGCCACATAGCGAAGCTTAGCCAACAAGTCTTCTTCAATTCGCAGGGAAAAATCCTTAATTGCCAACCTTCGCCCTCCATCCGAAATTATTTTGAGCTTATTATAGGCTTAAATTTATGGTAATATTTCATTATAAGCTCATTACGAGCTCAATATAATTAAGGTGGTGAGTCCGGCATGTATCAAATTGGAAATATGATTGTATTTACGTTTGAGGATTCCATCCCAGCGGATCAATATCCTCTCCTTTTTTCCCTGGAAAGCTACCATATCTTTTGTCAAGAACGGCGCAACATGCAGGACATGGCCATGCTGCTATTGCGTGGCGGCAGTGAGTCCATGTATGAGGCCTTATGCAGGCAGGAAGATGCGGTGTCTGCACTGGCGCAACAGGTGAAAGAAGATCTGAATCGCCTTTTGCATATGCCCTAAGCTATTTTCTCTATCACGGCTTTTACAAATGTAAGGAAGCATGTATCGTTAAAGAAATGCATTTTGTCTGGGAAAACAGCTACGTTGGCACAACAATACTGTCACCGCTATGCAGGATGAAATGAGTAGGGAAAGATGAAAGGCGTTTTCATTGCCGTAACATAGAAAAAAGCGGTCTTTGCCGCTTTTTACTATTTGGGGTTTGTCCTGTTGCTTTTGATATTTACGTTTTAACAGAGCGGAAACCGGATAAAGCCAAAGCCCTGCCTACCCCTTTTCCGGCAGCAGCAGTTTCTGGGCCATATAGCAAAGCGCGTCGATAATGGAGCCGCTGTTGGCTTCCGGATCCAGGGCGGTGTAGGCAAACAGCCGCTCCCGGTAATAGTCGGAAGCGAAGGAAAACTGAAACAGCAGCACCAGGCTGTCCATCTGAAAAGCAGCAAAGCCGTCGTCCAGCCCTTCCCGGATCAGCCCCTGCTCCCGGGAGCGGCGCATGGCCCGGCGGTAGCAGCCAATGGTGAGGCTTTCAATGCGGCGGGCCAAAGATGTGGCCATCATAGGGGAAGTATCGGCGGTGAGCTTGAGATAGATCCGGTTTTCATCCGGATAGGCCAGGGCAAAATCCCGGGCTTCTTCCAGCATCAGCCGGAACAGTGTAAACACATCCGGCGCGTCTTTTGCCTTTTCCAGCACCGGCGCCAACAGGCGGTTGGTGCCATCGTCAATTACGGCAAGAAAAACATCCCGCTTGGTGCGAAAATATTGGAACAAAGAGCCCACGCTGATGCCCGCCCGCTTGGCGATCTGGTTGGTATTGGCTGCATCATAGCCATGCTGGGCAAATTCCGCGGCGGCAGCGCTAAGAACCTTGCGCTGCTTTGTGGGCGGCAGGTTTTCAAACACCTTGGTGGCATAATTCATGTGGATCTCTCCCTCCTCCGAAATTGCTGGATTTCAGGGATTTTCACTCTGCTTTCGCCAAAGGCGGCGAGTATTTCAGCAGCGCCAAAGCCCAAGGGCCTTGGCGGCTCAAGCTCCATAGGGCTGCCCCCTCCATTCAGCCCGCGCTTAAAAGGATGCTTGCGGGCCGCCAAATAGGGGCGCGGTTTTGCCAGGGCCTGTTAAAACAAGGGGAACAGCGTTTCATTAAACCAGGCATATCCCAGGTCCAGGTTAGGCAGTACCCCCAGGCGCATCAACAGCCCGCACAAGGTCCAGCCCAACAACAGGCAAAGCCCAATGCCCCCGATGATGCCAAGGGTTGTCAAAGCGCCGGAACCCACCTGCTCCTCTTCCTCCTGCTCCAGGCCTTCCAGCCTGGCCCTGGCACGGGCCTCAATGGCTTGGGCTTCTTCCGGGGTGTAGCGCCGCACAGGGGTTTGGCGGGGCTGGGATGGGGTGTAAATTTGGGGCTGCTCCGCCGTGGGCTGGGGATATGCCCGCTGCCTCGGGGGCAAAGGCGGGATCGCTTCACTGGTCCGCTGGGGCGCAGAATGGATCTGGGCTGCCGGCTGAGGCTGAATTTTCCGGGGTGCAGCGGGCACGGCAGCCATTGGCCGGGCCTGAAACACCGGCGGCTGCGCCATGGGGACCTGGGTAGGCGGCTGCGGCCGCTGCTGTGCCAAATGGCGCAGCTCTTTTGCGGTGAGGGCGTCCAGCCAGGCGTAAAAATCCCCCTCTATGGGCCCGCGCTCTGTCAAAGTCTGGTAAACAGTTTGGAACACCACCTTTACAATCCCCAGGGCAGCCTGCTGGTCCCTGACCTGATCAAAGGCAATGCGGTATACCACTTCATTATATTTTGCATAAATGGCTTTAAAGGCTTCTTTATCGCCTTGATGGACTCGCTGCATCAGAGCTGTTAATTCCATCCTTGCGCCTCCCCTGGCCGGCTTGGCCGGCAGATTATCATGCTGGTAAACATCGGGCGGATTTGACAATAACCGCATATATCATCTTATTTTACCATAAACCCCCGCCCCGGCAAAGGGTATTCTGTCCATCGGCAAGCTTTGCTGCGCTGGGGGGCCTTAGGGGCTTTTTCCGGGGGCGAGGGCATGTGGGGCGTTCCCTGTCATATAGATAGAAAGAGAGTTTTTTCTGGGAGGGGACAGCTATTTACCGAGTGAATTACAAGCGGCTGGCTTTCATCAGCGGCCTGATTGCGCTGCTGATTTTGCTGTTACGGGGTTGTGTATACGCCCAGCGGCAGGGGGATGCGCCTACCCTGCTGGTGCAAGAGAATAATCCGGAGCAGCAGCGGATGCTCCGCGTGTATTATGCGGATGAAAAAAAGGTGCTGGAGCTGAGCCAGGAAGAGTACCTCATCGGCGTAGTGGCGGCGGAAATGCCCGCCAGCTTTCACCAGCAGGCATTGTGCGCGCAAGCCGTAGCCGCCCGCACCTATACCCTGCACCGGCTGGAGCGGGGGGGATGCGGGACAAGCGGGTGCGACATCTGTTCGGACAGCGGATGCTGCCAGGCTTTTGACGATGACGACGCCTGCCGGAAGAAATGGCGCGGCAATTACCAGGCAAACCGGGCAAAGATTACGGCTGCGGTGGAGCAAACCAGCGGCCAGGCGTTATACTATGGCGGAGAACTGATTGAGGCGCTGTATCATGCGGCTTCCGGCGGGCATACGGAGGACAGTGAAAATGTGTTTTCCGCGGCCCGGCCCTATTTACGGGGCGTAGAAAGCACACAGGAAGTGGGCTCCTCCCACATGGAGGAGGAAGAACGCTTCACCCGCAAGGACTTTGCCGCAAAAGTAAATAAAGCCTGGCCGGAGGCGGGGCTGAAGGCAGGCAAGCTGGAAGAGCAGGTAGAGGTGGAACAGCGGTACGAAAGCGGCCGGGTCAAGGCCCTGCGCCTGGGCGGCGTTACGGTGACAGGGCGGGAGCTGCGGTCACTGCTGGAATTAAGGAGCGCCTGGTTTACCATCACGCTTACCCAGGACCAGGTGGTGGTCGCTACCAAAGGCTATGGCCATGGGGTTGGCATGAGCCAGGCGGGCGCCAACGGCATGGCCCAGCAGGGCGCCGGCTACCGGGAAATTTTGCAGCATTATTATACCGGGGCGGAAATACGGGGCTGAACCTGTAATACCTACCGCAACTAGGAGCGCCTGTAGGCGCCCCGCCAAAACGATTGTTATTGACAAACCGGGCTTAGCGGATATAATAATCACATCTCCCCCGAACCCCTTGGGCTTCGGGGATTTCAACAAGGAGCAATGCCAAAGCGCTTCGCTTTGGCCACCCTCCCCCGAACCCTTTGGGCTTCGGGGATTTTGGCAATGCATTCTGTCCAAGCCGATTGCTTTGACTACCATATCAATTATCTGGAGGTGGCTGGAAATGGACTATACCCGGGACGAAGTGCTCAGCTTTGTGCAGGAAAACGATGTAAAGTTTGTGCGGCTGGCCTTTTGTGATTTGTTTGGCCGCAGCAGGAACATCGCTATCATGGCCGATGAATTGCCCAGGGCGTTTCACGGCGGCGTCAGCTTTGACGCTTCGGCAGTGCCCGGATTTATGAAAATCCAGGAGTCCGACCTGTTCCTCCAACCGGATCCCGCCACCTTGGCGGTGCTGCCCTGGCGGCCCCAACAGGGGCGGGTGGCCCGCTTGTTGTGCGATGTCCACCGGCCTGACGGCAAATTGTTTGAAGGGGGCACCGGCAGGGAGCTGCTGCGCAGCACCGTGCAGGAGGCCTATGATATGGGCTTATCCTGCCAGGTAGGGGTGGAATGCGAGTTCTACCTGTTTCAGATGGATGAGGCGGGATGCCCTACCCACATCCCGCAGGACCGGGCGGGGTATCTGGATATGGCCCCCAAGGATAAGGGGGAAAACGTACGCCGGGAAATCTGCCTGATGCTGGAGCAGATGGGCATTCAGCCGGAAAGCTGCCACCATGAGGCGGGCCCGGGCCAAAACGAAATCGTGCTCAGGCACACCGGTGCGCTGGAGGCGGCGGACTGGGTGGCTACCCTCAAACCCCTCATCCGTGCCGTAGCAGCCCGCAATGGCCTGCACGCCTGCTTTTTGCCCAAACCCCTGCCGGATTTCAGCGGCAGCGGTATGCATATCAACATGAGCCTGTTTACTGCAGGGGGCAACCTGTTCCGTGTAGGGGGCGAGCAGCACTCCCCCCAGGCCGAAAGCTTTATTGCAGGCATTTTACGCCGGGCAGTGGAGCTTACCGCCCTGTTAAACCCCATGCCCAACTCCTATCAGCGCCTGGGGCAGCATGAGGCGCCGGGATTTGTAAGCTGGTCCCATCAGAACCGCTCCCAGCTCATCCGCATCCCTGCGGCGCAGGGGGAATATGCCCGCATGGAGCTGCGGTCTCCCGACCCCTCTTGTAATCCTTATCTGGCCATTGCGCTGCTGCTCAAAGCCGGCCTTCAGGGGATTGAGGATGGGCTGCCCCTGGAGCAAAGCTCCCGATTGGATTTGTACAGTGCAGGCGATGGGGAAACCGCCCGGTATGCCCGCTTGCCCCAAACCTTGTTGGAGGCAGTGGAGGCTGCAGAGCAAAGCGCTTTTGTACAACAGGCGCTGCCCCAACGCGCCAGAGAAACCCTGTTTGCGGCCCAACGGGCAGCCTGCCAGAAAGCGGTGCCCTGTCAGGGCCGGGGCGCTCCCTTGGAAGACCTGCTCTTCGACATCTAGCCCCAGTCAAAAGGGATTTTCCAGCAAAGCGGGCCTGGCCGCAGCCCTGCGTCTGGGTTTTCAGGGTTGGCCACGGAACAGAAAGGAGCGCCTATGGAGGAACGAACGTTGCTGGTGTCCAGCACCGCAAAAGGGGCGCAGCAGCTTTTGGAGCTTCTGGATGCGCCGCCGGGATATGTTGTGCAGCGAACAGATGGCGCAGCAGCCCGCCGCACCCTTATGGAGGAAGCCTTTGGGCTGGTCATCATCAACGCGCCCCTGTCGGATGAATTTGGGCATGAGCTGGCTCTTTACGCTGTGCATAACACGCCAGCCGGGGTAGTGCTGCTGGTCAAATCCGAGCTTTTCGAAGAAGTGGCTTCCCGGGTGGAACAAAACGGGGTGTTCCCTGTAGCCAAGCCCATGTCCAGGGGCGCCTTGCAGCAGGCGGTTCGTATGGCGGCTGCTACCCACGCCCGCATTACCGGGTTGATGGAGGAGCGGCAGCAGCTGGTGCAGCGCATAGAAAACATGCGCTTGGTCAACCGGGCCAAATGCGCTCTGATGCAGTATCTTTCCATGACCGAGGCTGAGGCGCACCGGTATTTATCCAAACAGGCGATGAATTTGCGCACCTCAAAGGAAACGGTAGCGCGGGAAATTTTAAAAATGTATGAGGTTTAGCACAGAGGAAAACAACTTGTTCAAATTCCTGCAATCGGATGTTGGGAAAATAATAAGGAGGTTTGTATGCAAACAAGAGAGGAAGCTTTGGCCCTGCTGAAAAAATATAACCCCAGCGAAGCGCTGGTAAAGCATGGCCTAACGGTGGAAGCGGTGATGCGGGAATTTGCCCGCCAGGCAGGAGAGGACGAAGACTATTGGGGCATGGTTGGGCTGTTGCATGACGTAGATTATGAACAATGGCCCCAGGAGCATTGCAAAAAAGCGCCGGAACTGCTGGCGCAGGCAGGGTACGACCAGGACTTTATCCATGCTGTGGTGAGCCATGGATATGGATTGGTGGTGGATGTAAAGCCGGAAAAATATATGGAAAAAGTGTTGTACACCATTGACGAGCTTTCCGGCCTGGTGACGGCAACCGCTATTATGCGGCCCTCGAAATCCGTTTTGGATTTGGAGCCGAAAAGCGTAAAGAAAAAATTTAAGGACAAGCATTTTGCAGCGGGCGTCAACCGGGAAGTGGTGCTTTCTGGGTGTGAAATGCTGGGGGTGACCCTGGATGAGGTGCTCCAGGGCGTGATTGCGGGCATGCGGACTGCTGCGCAGACGCTGGGCCTTGCAGGAAATCCACCTGTTTAAAAATCAAAAAAATTCCTTCTGTGACTGAAATGGTAACAAAAATTACTGACATATATCCATATTAAGATTTTGACAAGATTGCGCTAAGAGTATCTATATATAGCGCAAAGAGCTTATAAAAACACAATATATTGGGCAAAAGAACAAATATAGGCTGCATTTCCCTGCAGCTTATATTTTTTTTCTTGTTTTTTATAATATTTATAGTCATAAGAATAAACTTCGACAAGTTCCCACGTTTTCTCCCTCTATCACTGGGAAGATTTCCGTGATAGAATACGAAATATCAGATCTGGAAATAGCTGCCAAATGGCAAGGGAAGCGCTACCCTGCAGAAACATGAAACAAAACAAAAGAAACGTTTAAAAATTGAGGGGGACGAAAGATGGACAAGCTTCGCGTATTGATCGTAGATGATAACCTACAATATCTTTCCAACATGCGCGCCTATTTTTCTGCACAGGAGAGAATTCAACACGCGGACATTGCGGCAAATGGCCGGGAGGCGCTGGAAAAGCTGCGCGCCACCCGGTATGACGCCATGATCCTGGGGATGATTATGCCCCAACTGGATGGGATTGGTGTTTTGGAGCATCTGGGAGCGGCGGGAGGGGAGTTGCCCGCCATCATCGTGGTTTCTGCCATACGCAATGAACGCATGGTGCAGCATGCATGTGATCTGGGGGCACGTTATTTTATGGCCAAGCCGGTGGAGCCGGAAACGCTTTACCGCCGCATGTTGGACATGGTGACGGCAGGTGAAAAAGCGCGGGATACGTTTGCGCCTATTACCAAAACGCCTAAAAGTTTGGACGAAAAGATCACAGCCGTATTCCTGGTGGCAGGCATCCCTGCACATATCAAAGGTTACCATTATCTGCGCGAAGGCATCCGCATGGTGTATTTTAACCCCAGCCTGATTAACCGCATCACGAAAGAGCTTTATCCTGGAATTGCAGAAAAATTCAACACTTCTGCCAGCAAGGTGGAGCGGGCAATCCGCCATGCCATTGAAGTGGCCTGGAACAGAGGCAGGATTGAAAACATCAACCAGCTGTTCGGCTATAACATTTATTCCAAAAACGATAAGCCCACCAACGGGGAGTTTATCGCTTTGGTAGCCGATAAGCTTTTGATGGAACAGCCCACGGAAAAGGTGGCGGGATAAAGGCGATGGGGGAAATAAAAAGGCAGGCATAGGAGTTTGCCTGCTTTTTTATTTCCGATCTCCCAAGGTTAAATTTGGCTGAAAGAGGCGCTGCAATTTCCAGGCGATTTTCTTGCAAAGATTGGTCGGATATGATAGGATAAAAATGTATCAATGCGTACATTCACATTGCAATACTCCTGTTTACTACTTGGCTTAGCTGGGCCAAGCGCATTCATTGGCGAAGTTGTTATTTGGTTTGCCGTGCCATTCGCGGCAGTTAAATACGCCTGACCGGTGCCTTCAGTTGCCGGCAGGTATAAGGAGGATCTTTCATTATGGCGCACGACTTATCAGGAAAGGGTTTTGCAACCCGGCAGATCCACATTGGCAAGAAGGACATTCCTGGCGTAGGCCCATTGGCCACCCCAATTTTCCAGACCAGCACATTTGTATTTGAAAATGCGGCCCAGGGCGCAGCCCGGTTCGCAGGAGAAGAACAAGGGTATATCTATACCCGTTTGGGCAACCCCAGCACCGACCAGGTTGGGGAAAAATTGGCGTCGCTAGAAAATGGCGAAGCGGGTTTGGCGCTGGCTTCCGGAATGGGCGCGATTACTACCGTATTCTGGACGGCGCTGAAAGCCGGCGACCACGTGCTGGCGGATGAAACGCTGTATGGCTGCACCTTTGCTTATCTAACCCATGGCCTGTCCCGCTTTGGCGTGGAAGTAACCCTGGCGGACTTTTCAGACGTAAACAACGTGAAAGCGGCGCTAAAGCCCAATACTCGAGTGGTGTATTTTGAAACGCCGGCCAACCCCAACATGAAAGTGATCGATATTGAAGCAGTAGCCGAGGCAGCCCATAAGCAGGATCCTTCCATTCTGGTTGTGGTGGATAATACGTTCTGCACCCCTTATATCCAGCGGCCTTTGGACTGGGGCGCGGACGTGGTGGTACATTCCGGCACCAAATACATCAATGGGCATGGCGATGTGATTTCCGGCATGATCGTAGGGAAAAAGGCGTTTATCGACCAGTGCACCCTGGTAGGCCTCAAGGATATGACCGGGGCGGTGCTGAGCCCCTTTGATGCCTTCCTCATCGCCCGGGGCATGAAAACCCTGGACATCCGCATGGAGCGCCATTGCAAAAATGCCATGCAGGTGGCGGAATTCCTGGCAGATCACCCAAAAGTCAAAAAAGTGTATTATCCGGGGCTGAAGGGCTGTCAGGGCTATGACATTGCCCAAAAACAGATGAAACTGCCCGGCGGCATGATCACCTTTGAACTGGATGCCACCAAGGCCCAGAGTGAGGCCTTCATCAATTCCCTGGAGCTGTGCACCCTGGCTGTCTCTTTGGGCGATGCGGAAACGCTGATCCAGCATCCCGCTTCCATGACCCACAGCACCTATTCCCCTGAGGCATTGAAAGAGGCGGGCATTACCGAGAGCATGATCCGCTTCTCTACCGGCCTGGAGGATCCCCAGGATATTATTGCCGACCTTAAGGCAGGCCTGAACCGGCTGTAGTGGATGATTTCCCCCTGAAATAAATGGGGGGTCTTTTCAAACACTGCAAGAATATCCAAATATACCTGACAAAGAAGCCCCAGATGGGGCTTTTTTTGATTTTTTTAAAAAAGATGAAAATAAGTCCTTGTTAAGACCAATTTGAGGCCAAAATAAGAAAGTTGGTTGTTATAGTAGAAGCATAAAAGGGAATGAAGCTCGTAAGGAGATCCAATATAGGAGGTAAGGTTATGAAATCGACAAAGAAAACGCTGCTCGTAGTATTGGCCTGGACCTTGGCGTTTGTCTTTTGTGCCACTGCTTTTGCAAAGCCAGGAGAAAACAGCGGCAAGGGTCAGAGCACGGGACAATGGGAAGCCAAGGTGCATTTAAAGGACGATGCCAAAGATGAATTTGCCGATACGCCCAACAACTCCGATGTTACGGTTACTGTGGGGAATGCAGATAAAGAATACAAAGGCACCTACAAAGGCTCCCAAATCAACATTGACTTGGAGAGTAAAGACAATATTCTGAAACCCGGCGATGAAATCACCGTTAAGGACAGCAACGGAAAAACCACCGTGCTGGTGATCGGTGAGCAGGAAGGCAACGGCGGCGGCAATGGCGGCAATGATCAGGATAAAGGCCTGAACAATTATAGCGGCAAGAAGAAGCCCACCCCGACGCCAGAGCAACCCTCCCCGACGCCAGAGCAACCTACTCCGACGCCGGAGCAACCTACTCCGACGCCGGAACAACCCACTCCGACGCCGGAACAACCCACCCCGACGCCAGAGCAGCCCACTCCAACGCCAGAGCAGCGCGATAGGGATACAGAGGATGATGACCAGATCCCATTGGGGCCGGTAGTGGAAGTGGAACAGAGCAGCCAGAGCGATATTCCTCTGGGTGCACCCCGCACGGGCGGCAACACAATGGCCTGGTTTGCAGGGACATTCTTCTTGCTGGCATGCGTGCTTACCGTTTGGGTATGGGGCAGCAAAAAACAAGAAAGATAATACAGACGTTTCTCCTTAAGAGGCCGCCCATAATGGGCGGCTTTTTGCAACAAAAGAGGATTTATAGTATAATATATAAAAACGTTAGGGAGGCCACCTGCTTCCCCGGAGGGGAATAAAAAGGAGGGATACCTATGGAAGAAACCAAAAACCGCATCATCACCATTGGCCGGCAGTATGGCAGCGGCGGGCGTGAAATTGGCCGCCGGGTAGCCAAACGCTTGGGGATTGCTTTTTATGACAAGGAGTTGCTGGATTTGGCGGCGGAAAAGTCCGGCATTCACCCGGATGTAATTCGCCAGGCAGAAGAACAACCCACCAACAGCCTGCTGTATAGTTTGGTAGTAGGCACTGCCAATATTAAGGGCGCCGCAACCGGCCCATTAAATGTGCCGTTGACGGATCAAGTGTTCTTTGCTCAGGCGGACATCATCCGCAGCCTGGCCGAAAAAGGGGATTGCGTGATGATTGGCCGCTGTGCTGACTATGTGCTGCGGGAATATCCGGGTTGCCTGAGCGTGTTTATTCACGCAGATATGCAAACCAAAGTACAGCGCTGCCTCAAATATTATGGGATTGATGAGGCCACAGCCCGGGAGCGTATCCGCAAAATCGACAAACGACGGGCAAATTATTACAATTATTTCACGGATAAAACCTGGGGCAATACCAATAGCTACGATATGTCTTTGGATTGTGGCCGCTTTGGCGTAGATGGCTGCGCGGAATTAATAGCACAGGCAGCCCGGGAGGACTTGCGTTTTCGGGAAGAATAATAAGGATAGCAGACAAAACAGGCGTTCACTTGCAACAACTGGGCGCCTGTTTTGTTATCTCCCCTGCCCTCAGGCATCGGGGACTTTATCAAGGAGCCATGTCAAATCCTGGTGGATTTGACCACTTTTTAACGCAATAGGCTTGTTTGTGTAGACAAGCAGCGGTAAAATGATGACAGAAGCATTTGTCATATCCAACAAATATCATACAGGAGGAATTTTTATGGGTAAGTTTGTCA
>JAEXFV010000103.1 GCA_023451115.1 Bacillota bacterium | reverse complement strand
ACGCTCATCCCGCTCCCCTGGTAATTCAGCATCTCGTCCCGCGCTTTTTCCAGCACTGGTACCGGCAGCATGGACGGCCCCGCTGAAAAATTGTAAATACGATCATATGACATTGCTGTTCCCTCCTTATTCCATATTCCATTTAGCAGCACAACTTGCGCTGCAAATCTTCCAGCGCCTCTCCCATCGCCTCTTCAAAAGTAGGATGGGGCCGCATCGCCAGCAACATTTGTTCCACTGTGAAATGGTTGGCAATTGCCATGCTAACCTGGCTGATCATATCGGTACTATGCTCACACATTAGCTGTGCGCCAATGATTTCATGGGTATCGCTGTTTGCTACAAACTTCATAAAACTGCGGCCGGGATCCGCAATCAACGTTCTTGCGTTGCCGCCCATCACGCATTTGCCCACCTTCACCGGAATATTTGCCTCTTTGGCCTGTGCCTCTGTCACGCCAACAGCGGCAATTTCCGGATGGCAATAAACACAGCTGGGAACAACATCCAAATTCACGGAACTGGTCTTTCCGCACATCATGTCAACACAGGCAATGCCCTGAGCAGACGCTACGTGAGCAAGTTGAATCCTGGAGGAAACGTCTCCAATCGCATAAACGCCGGGAATGCTGGTTTGGAACCGTTCGTCCACCCAAAGCGCTGGTCCGGATTGCGCCGGCCGTAACCCGCCTGCAAACAAGCCTTCCAGGTAAGGCCTGCGGCCAATCGCGCAGAGCACCCTTTCAGCGGTTACAACCTGGGCGGTATCCTTAGCAGAAAAGTGAACGTCAAGCATCGCCCCATTTTGCCTTATTTCCTGCACCATCGCCCCGGTAACGACCCGTACCCCTCTTTTCTTCAGCAGCTGAGATAAGTTTTGGCCCAGCTCCCGGTCCATCATGGGCAAAAGCCGCTCCATCCCCTCAATGACCGTAACCTCACAGCCTAAATTGCTGTAAAAAACGGCAAACTCAACGCCGATCACGCCGCCGCCAATGATAATGATGGAACGGTACAGCCTGTCTTCCCCTTCCAACAGTTCATCCGATGTCATAACCCCAGGGAGATCCAGGCCCGGAATGGGTGGGCGCGCGGGAATAGAGCCAGTGGCAATTAAAATATTGTCAGCAGCATAAACCGTGTTTTCGCCGTCAAGGGCCGTAATAGTAACAGCTCCAGACTCGGTAATCACAGCGCTTCCCCGAATAAGATCTACTTTTGCATTTTGAAGCAGCCCTTCTACCCCGCTGCCAAGCTTTTCACAAATCTGCCGTTTGTTTGCAAAAACGGCCTGCAAATCCACCTGTGCGCCGTCAACGAGAATGCCCGCAGCAGCGCTGTTGCAGGCGTCATAATAAATTTGCGAAGCATGCAGCAATGCTTTGGTGGGGACACAACCCCGGTTGAGGCAAGTGCCGCCTACCTCACGCCGCTCCACCACTGCCACCCGCAACCCCAGCTTGGCAGCTCTAAGGGCGGCCGTGTATCCTCCTGGACCTGCGCCGATTACAATAAGTTGATACGTTTTCATTGCATTTCTCCTACCCAACAGTAGTATTCAGATATCCTGTTGTGCCAGCATTTCACAGATATCGCGGCCAATATCGGGTTGGCACCCCATTACGCGTTTTTTCAGGTCTTCCAGTGTAAAGCGGCAGCCGGTAATCGCTTTTTCCAGCTTGGGAATCATCTCCCAGTCCATAGAATCGGAGTATGCCTTTACCTGTTTCACAACACCGCTTTCCACTTGCAGCTCCAACTGGATTCCGCCCCAGCCAAATTGCCCTTCGCAGGTAAAATTCAGTGGCAGCCGGTACCCATAATTCCACTCCCAAGACTGGTTACGCTGGTAGAATGCCTGGATTGCCTGGCCATCCAAATCATCCGTTGTAATTTGTTGAAGGGGTAATCTATATACCTCTTTAAAAGCTGCAGACAAACGCTCTCCAAGCAGGGATATGGTTAGCTTGGGAACCAATTCGCAAAGATTGATCACACGGGAGCGGACGGATTGTACCCCTTTGGCATCCAGTTTCGCTTTGGATGGGTTGAGGTAACGGCCCAAACGCGCCATATCCACATCAACCAGCAGCGTGCCGTGATGGTAGGCGTTCCGGCCATTTTTGTAAAAAGCATTGCCGGAAAATTTTTTCCCTTCCGCCAGCACATCGTTGCGCCCTGAGCGTTCCGCCTGGATGCCCAGGCTACGGCAGGCATGCAGGATCACGGATAGCTGGCGCTCCAAATCGTAGTCGGCAGCTTGCACCAGGAACGTAAAGTTCAGATTTCCCAAATCATGAAATACTGCGCCTCCGCCGGAGAGGCGGCGGGCCAAGCGCCCTCCTTCCGCCTCCAGCAAAGAGGTTCTGCATTCTTTCCAGGCATTCTGATTGCGGCCAATGACTACCGTATTTTGATTTTGCCATAGATACAGGATGCAACAGCCCGGCTCTACCGTTTCCAACAGGTGCTGCTCCACTGCCAAATTCCAATAGGGATCAAAGTTTTCACCTTGATAAAGCTTTAATGTTTTGATCATACGCCTTGAAACCGTACAACCGGATGACGTGCGGCCTGCACTTCGTCAGGGCGGCCAATCTGGGCATTGTGTGGCGCATTGTGCATCCGCTCAGGGTCGTCATAGCCCAACTGGAATAACGTTTCGAACACTTGCGCCGCCCAATCCAGCGTTTCCCTGCTCTCGGTTTCCGTAGGTTCCAGCATCAGCGCCTCATGCACGATCAGGGGGAAATACATGGTAGGCGGATGCATCCCATAATCAATCAGGGATTTTGCCACATCCAATGCGGACACACCGGTTTCTTTTTTAAACTCCGATAAGTCCAACACAAACTCATGCATACAAATCCGGTCAAACGCAGGCGCAAAGCTGCCTTTCATTTGATGCATCAGGTAATTTGCGTTGAGCACGGCGTTTTGCGCAGCCTCCGGGATGCCTTCTTGCCCCAATGTCATCAAATAGGCCAGCGCTTTTACAACCACTAAGAAATTCCCCGTAAAGCTTCTAACCTGGAAATGGCCGGGCTCCTCCTGCAACGCCGAATGGGGCAGATAAGGAACCAAGCATTCTTTGCAGCCCACAGCGCCCGCGCCAGGGCCTCCGCCACCGTGAGGGGTAGCAAAGGTTTTGTGCAGATTCATATGGATGCAATCAAATCCCATATCCCCGGGACGGACAATACCCATAATCGCATTCAGGTTAGCGCCATCATAATAGCACAGACCGCCAGCTTCATGAACCAGTCGGGTGATCTCCAAAATATTTTCGTCAAAAATGCCCACAGTGTTGGGATTGGTCAGCATCAGGCCCGCGGTGTCATCTCCCAGCACAGCCTGCAAAGCATCCAGGTCAACACAGCCGTTGGGCGCCGAGGGGATATTCACCACCTGAAAGCCGCACATGGCTGCAGTGGCGGGGTTTGTGCCATGGGCAGAGTCGGGCACGATAATCTTATTGCGCTTGCTGTCGCCCCTCGCCTGATGATACTGCTTGATCAGCAGCACGCCGGTGAATTCGCCATGGGCGCCTGCGGCGGGCTGGAAGGTCATATCCGCCATGCCGGATATTTCGCACAGATATGCTTTGGCGGTTTCCAGCGCCTCACGGCACCCAGCCACCGTATGGGCAGGCGCTAAAGGATGAACGCCGGTAAAACCAGGCAATGCGGCCATCTCCTCATCGATACGGGGATTATATTTCATGGTGCAAGAACCCAAAGGATAAAATCCGCAATTTACACCATGCACATGCTGGCAGAGCTGGGTGTAATGGCGGGATAAATCCGTTTCGCTGATCTCCGGAAGGGCAGGCGCCGTTTCCCGGAGCAAATCGGAAGGCAGCGCGACGGGCTCCACATCGCAGGCGGGCAAAATGCTGCAACGCCTTCCGGAAACGCTTTTTTCAAAAATCAGTTTCATTTTGCCAGCACCTCCTTTACAATCCCAATAGTTTGATCCAAGACATCTTTGCTTACCTTCTCGGTAGCGCACCATAATACACCCCCGTCAATCGGCAAGCCGCCCAGGATCCCTTGCCTTTCCAATGCTTCCATGACTTGGGGGATGCGGGGCATTTGGGTTAAAAATTCATGGAAAAACGCTCCTGTATATTTCAGGGATACGCCGGGGATTTCACACAAGCCTTTGGCCAGATAATGGGCTTTGGCCATGGACTGGCGCGCTGCCTCCGCCATCCCTTCAGGCCCCATTGCACAGAGATACACACTGGCAGTTAAGGCGCAAAGCGCCTGGTTGGAGCAGATGTTGCTGCTGGCCTTTTCCCGGCGGATATGCTGCTCCCGCGCCTGCAGGGACAACACATAAGCCCGCTGGCCTTGCCCATCCACCGTTTCTCCCACGATACGGCCCGGCAGTTTGCGCATGTGCTTTGCTGTGGTCGCCATATATCCCAGGTAAGGCCCGCCGTAACTCAGCGGCATGCCCAAGGGCTGGCCTTCCCCAACAGCCACATCCGCGCCGCACTCCCGTGGCGTTTTCACAATCGCTAGGGAAATGGGGTTGCAGCCCATAACATACATGGCCCCCGCTTGGTGGGCAGCTGCGCCAAGCGCCTCAGCATCCTCAAACTGGCCATAGAAGTTAGGCTGCTGGATATAGAGGCAGGCGACTTCCTCCGTAAGCATGCTGCGCAGCGCATCCAAGTCGGTCTTTCCATCTCTTGCAGGAACCAGCAGCATCTCATCGTTTGTTCCATAGCAATAGGTGCGGATGGTATTGATGGTGTCCGGATGCGCAGCCGCAGATACCAAGGTAATCCGGCGCTTACGGTCCCGGCACATGGCGGTGGCTTCCGCAGCGGCAGTGGCGCCATCATACACGGAAGCGTTGGACACGTCCATCCCGGTGAGCTCGCAGATCATGGTTTGATATTCGAAGATGGATTGGAGCACACCCTGGCTAATTTCCGCCTGATAAGGGGTATAGGCGGTAAGAAACTCCTCTTTGGCAGGGATATATTTAACAATGCTGGGAATGTAGTGGTCATAGGCGCCAGCACCCCGCAGGATTGCAGAGAACACGCTGTTCTTCTCCGCCATTGCGGACATGGCGCGGCTGACTTGCAGCTCGCTCATTCCTGCAGGAATATCCAGCGGGCGGTTTAAGTACACGCTTGAGGGCACGTCGCGATATAGCTCGCGATAATCCTCCAGCCCGATGGCATGGAGCATTTGTTGCCGCTCCTCCGGCGTGGAGGGAATATAGCTTCCCATATCAGCCCTCCTCTTGGCAATGCGCCTCATAAGCTGCGGCATCCAGCAGTTCTTCCTGGCCGCTAATTCCATCCACTTTGATGATCCAAGCGCCGTAAGGGTCGCTGTTCAAAGTTTCGGGAGCGTCCAATAGCGCCTCGTTGACAGCGCAAACCGTACCGGATAGAGGGCTGATCAAATCGGATACGGCTTTGACGGATTCCACATCGCCAAATGCTTCCCCTGCAACCGTCTCGTCTCCTACCTGGGGCAAATTGATAAATACAATATCGCCCAGAGCGTTTTGTGCGAAATCAGAAATGCCAATTATGGCCGTATCGCCATCCATTTGGATCCATTCATGGGATTTGGAATACTGCAGTTGTTCAGGATACTTCATCATGATACCTCCATATAATCATTTTCAGGGACACCGTCCCCGGCTTTGCCGGGGACGGTGCAAAGCAAACAGGGACGTTACAAGCTTACTTTATTGGAAACCAGTTCAAGCGCTTCCTGGAACTGGGCGCCGTCAAAACAATACCGCATCTGGGTATAATCCCCACGCAGTTTTGCTACCTCACCGGACACATCCCGATGGCGCAGGATACAATCCGCCATCAGGCCAGCAAGCTTTTCAAACTCCGCCTTGCCAAAACCAAACCGTGTCATCTCGCTCACGCCCATTCGCAGAGCGCCCGAGGCGGTAAACCCTTCCTCCTCCGGGGTAGCCTGGTAGTTTACGATAATATTGTTCTGTTCCAGGCGCTCTGCAATTTCCGGCCCGCTTCCATAGCCCACGCAAACGATCACCTGGTGGGTTTCGGTATAGTCATTGGCCGGATCGCCCGCCACCTGTAACCCCTGGGATTGCAGGCACTTGGCAAAGTACTTCGCGTTTTCAATAACAGCCTTTTGGTAGGCATCTTTAAAGTGGTTCATCTCATACGCAGCCATCAGCAGCCCCAGCTGGGTACCCAGATGGTGGTTGGATACACTGCCGGGGAACGCCCTGGTCTCAACTGCCTGCCACAGGCCGTACTTGAGTTCGTCCTTTTGGTAGTTCATTCCAATGACGCCACGCTGCGGGCCAAAGAATGTTTTGTGGGTAGAACCGGTAACGATTTCCGCCCCCTCCTGGAACGGCTGTTGGAAGTGCTCGCCTACTAACCCCATAACATGCGCCATGTCATACATAATGGTGGTGGGGATCTGCTGCTCGTCTACAAAGTGACGGATAGCGGCTACTGGCTCCTTATGCAGTACCATGCTCTTGCCGAAAATGATAAACTCAGGGCGATACTGCTCGATAACCTTTTTGGTTTCCTCCACGTCGATTTTATAGATATTGTCCTTGCAGACAGGGAAATTTACCACAGCGGAACGTTCCGTAACCGGATCAATGGCAATATAGTCATGCAGCGCGCCCATCGGCTGAGCAGAAAGATGACCGCCTTTGATGATATGATTATTGAGCACATACCCCAGGCGCTGCGGCGTATGCTTGCGATCCAGCCGGTTCTTCCAATCCATCAGTGCGGAAAACACCGCCATATTGGACATCTGGCCGCTGATGACCCGCGTTTCCACCTCGGAGCAGCCCAGATATTGCCGCATTTGTTCCACCAGCAGCTGTTCCACTTCATCAATGAACTTGGTTCCCTGGTAGTAGAAGATATCTTTATCGTAGAAGGACTTAATCTTTTTGTGCTCAGCGTAACGGAAGGACGGGTCGCTGCCGCATAACAGCTGCACAGCCCGGCTGGGTGTATTTTCCGAAGGAATCAAATTAATGCATTGCTTCTGGCGCCACTCATGATTTTCACCCGCACGAAGCAGCAATTCCAACGCCTTTGCTGCACGGTCCTGGGGCAGGGAAGCTTCCGTTTTCTCTTCCGGGCGATACAGGATGGGGCGGGCAAAGGGAGGTGCATCCACCCGCATATGGTAAGGCACGATTGCAGCCTTCAGGCGTTTGCCCCGGATGTCCACCTCCACCGCGTCATCCTCCAGCACATCGCTGGAGATATAGCATAAGCCGATTGCCCGTTTTGCGGTTTCATCCAGGATGGTGGTCTGCAGGCCTTCCCCTTCCGCCCGGTAGTACGGAACCATGGTACCACTGGTTACCCATCCAATCTGCTCATTGCCTCGATAGACGGGCATGCCTGCGCGCATAACGCCACGATCCAGGAGCACGATGGGCTGGATGCGCTTGGGTAAATCCTCCATATCGCTAAAATCGCGATTCATAATGCGCCGGTAGGCGGCGCACTGGCGCTCCAGGGCTTTTCTGCCAATATAATCGCCCTTCTGATCGGAAAAGCTCACCGCGAACTTGGCCAAAGGCACTGCAAATATGGGAATGGCGTTGCCATCGGGGGCTGCGCCCATTTCATGGCCATACAGAGGCATCGCCGCTTCCAAACGGAGCGTGTCCCGGGCGCCCAGGCCCGCCGGCTTCGCGCCCAGCTCAATCAACCGGTTCCACAGCCAGGCCGCATGATAGCTTTTTGTTTAAACTTCATACCCAAGAGGTTCCCCTGTGTACCCCGTTTTGGCAATGTACAACTGATGTCCCTCCATATCCAGGGT
>JAEXFV010000074.1 GCA_023451115.1 Bacillota bacterium | reverse complement strand
CATTATAATCGTCCGAGCAAGAAAAGATAAAAATATTGAGATACCTTCGGTTAACAAAGACATACACGCCTGAAACGGCCGTATTTGGCCCATGACTATGTTGCCATCTCTCGAATTCGCTATGGCTAGTCCTTCGCTCCCCCGCCTGGCCCTGGGCCAAAATCCGGTTCGTTCAGGTCAGAGAGTTTTGGAGGGCTGCGCAACCGAAGATAAATTACGATATTGCAACAACCTGCATCAAATACCAAAAGCGCGCAGCCTAATTTCCTTGCAATGGTCTGCTAACGCCGGGATGGGAAGCGCTTTTAAATGCACCACAAAGGGCTTGCTTACGCCGGGATCCAGCACCGCGTTGCGGGAAAAGTACCATACTCCCAGCAGATTTCCTTCTTCATCATAAAATCCCGCATCAATCATATTCAGCTCACAGGCCCCCGACCCTTGGTCAGGGTTTTTCAGGGAGCCGGATAACGTACAAAAAGCAGGATAATTCTGAACCAAATAGGGGTGCTCCGCTTCCAAAGGGAAGGGTTCCAGCTGAGCAGGCTGGCAGGTAAGGCTAGGCGTAAGAGAAACCGCTTCTCCCCCTGTTATCCCTTCTACCGGCAAAAATAAAGTGCAATAAGAGGTTTCTCCCGGCCGCACCACATCGTATTCGTTGGCTACGGGCAAAAACTGTTCTGTCGCCTCCCCACCGGGGTGAGAAAAGGTAAAGGTAGCTTCCCCTAAAATCAGGTTTTCGCTGCCGCTGTTTTGATACTCCACTGCGCCATACAACATGCCGTCAAAAGCATAGGCTACGCTTTGCAGCACTTTTACCTGCACGCCAGAGGCAGCCGTGGAGCTCTGCTCCCGGGTTTGGCCGGATTGTCCCGTATTTTCCTGAGAAGGAGCGGATGAAGATGCGCCCTGTTCCATGCCAACATTGAGCACCGTATCCTCCTGCTCTTTTGCGCAGGCGCAGCAAAGCAGGCACAGTATGCCCAATATAATAGCGATGCAATGGAAACGGACACAATGTTTCATCCTTTTTTGCCCTCCCAGGGTAATGATATCCACCCACCAAGGGTTTTATAAGAAAAGATAAGGCGGTGAAAGCAAAAGCTTTCCCATAGCGCCTGAATGAAATCCCCCAACCCCAAGGGGTGCGGGGGAATTGTAAAAGCGGTGAAAGGCCTCTCCATTCCCCATTAAGTAAAAATACGTACGGGCAAAATCAGGTAATAAAACGCATCGCCCTGGATGGGCCGCACCACGCAGGGGCTGACGTTGTTGTTCATATCCAGATAAACATACTCATCGTCCAATACCTTGAGCACATCGCTGAAATATCTGGCGTTAAAGGCGATTTCAATATCGTCCCCGTTGAGTTCAATAGCGATGTTTTCATCGATGCTTCCAATAGCGGAATTGGCAAACAACTTGAGCCGGTCAATGGAAATGGAAAACCGCACCAGGTTGTTATTGCCTTCCCTTGCCAGCAACATCGCCCGGTCAATGCTTTCCAGCAATTCCTGCCGGTTTACCCGCACTCTGGTCACATGGTCTGCAGGCAAAATCTGCTTATAGCGGATAAAGTCTCCATCCAGCAAACGGGCTGTCACCCTGGTATGCCCCAAATCCAGCAACACATGAGTGTTGGTAAACACCAGCTGCACAGGGTCTTCCGTGTCCTGCAGGGTCCTTGCAATTTCATTGAGGGATTTCGCAGGCACAACCGCTTCTTTTTGCTTGCCGGTATCCTGGGCAAGGGCAGCGCGCCGCAGCGCCAGCCGGAACCCATCCAACGCAACCAAAGTTAATGCGTCTTCATTGAGTTCCATCAGCACGCCGGTGAGAATGGGTTTGCTTTCTTCCTGGGCGGTGGAAAACACCGTCTGCCGGATCATGTCCTTTAATTTATTCTGAGGCAGTGAAATGGAATATTGTTCCCCCACAAAGGGCATATCCGGGAAATCTTCCGGCTCCATGCACTGCATGCTGGTTTTTGCCCTGCCGCATACCAGTTGCAGCGCTTTGCCGTTGAGCTCCAGCTCTACCGTTTCCTCGGGAAGCTTACGGGCCATCTCGGAAAACAGCCTGCCAGGGGCTACGGTTTTTCCTTCCTGCTCTACCGTTGCCGGCAGCAGGCACTCGATTTGCAGCGCCAAATCAGAGCATTTTAACAATACCCCTTCCTGGGTGGCCTCAACATATACGCCTTCCAGGATGGGCAACGCGGGGCGGCTGGAAAGGGCTTTTACCACCGCGGCCAGGCCTGCGTTCAATGTTTTTGTATCCAATGTAAATTTCATAGCGTTCCTCCTTATTCCAATGGCGGGAAAAGGGAAACCCCCCTTCTCCGCAGATTGTACTAGCTTATGCAATGGCCATAGTGGCGTATACTTTTTTGCTGTTTCAACTTCTCCTTATGATTCTTTAAACAGTAGTAGTCGTAGTAGGTGCTGGGGATATTGTGAATAACCCGGTTTTCCTAAGCAATATCCCTGTGTTTTGCTTGTGCACAGCTATGTGGACAGGCGTTTGATAACGTTATGATTCATACACATTGTGCACACGTTACACAGTTTGTACAATCTATCCACAGGAGTTATCAACAGCTGTGCATAACTATAATAAAACCATTTTTTCCGCTCCTTGGTCTTGGGGAAAATCACTTATTCATGGAGCTGGTTCTTCAAATCCGTAACAATCGTAGCCAATGCCGCATCCTCTTTGATCTGTTCGGAAATCTTGTTGCAGGCATGGAGCACCGTGGTATGATTGCGCCCGCCGAACGCCTCCCCAATCTGGGGCAGCGACCAGCCGTTTAACACATTGCGGCAAAGATACATGGCTACCTGCCGGGGGAAAGCGATTTCCTGATCCCGGCGCTTGGCGCATAAATCCTTTGGGTCGATATGGTAGAAATCCGCCACCACTTCCTGCACAAGCTGAGGAGTAAGGGTTTTTGCCACCTGCTGAGGAAGTATGTTTTTCAAAGCCTCCGCCGCAGTGGTTACGTTTAAATCCCGGTGGTTAAATTTTGCAAAGGCGATTACCCGGGTCAAGGCCCCTTCCAGCTCACGGATGTTGGACATAACCCGTTCTGCAATATATTCCAGCACCTTGCTGTCAATATCCAGCTCGTCCAGGTCTTTTGCCCGCCGCTGCAATATGGCCATACGGGTTTCAAAATCCGGGGGCTGGATGTCCGTGCAAAGGCCCCATTCAAAACGGGAGCGCAGCCGCTCTTCCAGCTGGGCAATTTCCCTTGGGTGTTTATCGGAGCTGATGATAATTTGCTTGCCCGCAGTATGCAGCGCGTTAAAGGTATGGAAAAATTCTTCCTGCACGCCTTCTTTTTTTGCGATAAATTGGATATCGTCCACCATCAGCAAATCCACATTGCGGTATTTGTTGCGGAATTCTTTGTTGCGGTTGCTGGAAATGGATTGAATCATTTCGTTGGTAAAGGTTTCGCTGGTTACATACATCACTTTGGCGCTGGGGTTGGCCGCCTTGAGATAGTGGCCCACCGCATGCATCAAGTGGGTTTTTCCAAGACCCACCCCGCCATAAAGAAACAGGGGGTTATAGGCCTGGGCGGGATTTTGCGCCACCGCCTGCGCCGCCGCATGGGCCATATGGTTGGAGTTGCCTACTACAAATGTGTCAAAGGTATATTTGGGGTAGAGGTTGGAAACGTCGGTTTCCTGATCCTGCTGCAAAAACAGCTCCCGCTCTTCAGGTAAAATCACTTTGACCTCCATCACCAGCTCGCTGGCGCGGCGGGCGCATTCGCTGAGCATGTCCATATAATTCTGGTTTAAGTTGGTATAGCAAAGCTCGTTGGGCGCTTCCAGCACCAATACGCCGTCTGTCAAAGCAATAGGGGTCAGAACTTCAATCCACATGCGGTAGCTGAAATCCGGCAGCTCTGTGCGCATGAATTCCTTTACCCTGCTCCATATGATGCGGGCCTGTTTCATATTGATTAGCTCCTTATGCAGGGAAAAACCAATTTAAAATATAGTAATAGCTTTTTCCCGATATATTCAGTTGTGCACAAACTGTGCATAACTCTGTGAATAACTTTGGTTTTCTTCTGGATAGCTGTTAAAAAATACCCGATGTAACGGGTAAACAGTTGTTGGTACGGGATTGCCGCAAGGGGAAAACAGAAAGGCCCTACCATGGAAAAAGGCCCTGCCCGCCTGATGTTTCCTAGAAAAAAACGTTACTCATTCCGCCTTCTATGATACCAAATTCGGAGTGAAAGTACAAGGAGAACCTGTTCATAACTTTTATGCACAGGGTGGTGAAAGCGAAAGCTTTCACATAGCACCTTAGTGAAATCCCCGAACCCCTGAGGGGTTCGGGGGCGCTTGTTTTGCTGCAGTAAATTGCCTTGGTACATAACAAATCAAGGGATTATCCCCTGTTCCACCCCGTTTTTACCATTAAAACCCCTTTTAAGCAGCGAAATACCACAGGCGTATTTCCATGGATTTCCCCATCCAGCTGCAACGGAGAGCCCGGGTCTGACAACACGGTTAATTCCCTGGTTTTCCAATAGGTAACGTATTTGGTATGCAAATGCTTCCCCTTTACGAATTTGGAAAGGATCATCAAAATGGTAAAAAAGCTTACGTCGTGGATCAGGCAAACATCCAGCATGCCATCGGAAGGGTCCGCCAAAGGCGCTACGTGCATGCCGCCCCCAAAGTGGCTGCCGTTGCATACGGCAATGAGAAGAGCGGAAGCCTCCATTGTTTTTTCCTTGGAGATGACCTTTACTTTTCGCAGCTGCAGCCCGAATAAGGCCCGAAACAGCCCCAGCAGGTAAGCAGTCATGCCGCTATGCTTGTTTTTATACCGGTCTGTATTGATTAAAACATCCACATCAAAGCCAAAACCCGCCACATTAAAGTACAATTTGTCGTTTGCAGTAGCGGCGTCCATAGGCAAAGGCTGGCGAGAAAGCAGCAATTCTACCGCTGCTGGAATATCCTTGGGGATTTTTAAGGCTCTGGAAAGGTCGTTGCCTGTGCCGCAGGGCAACAGCCCCATGGGCGTGCCGGTGTTCACCAGCTCCTGGGCCACTTCCAGCGCAGTGCCGTCTCCACCCACCGCCACCACACAGCCGTGGCCGTCTTTTACAGCCTGGCGGGCAAGGTCTACCGCATGGCCAGGGTATTCCGAACGGGCCACTTCATAGTGGACCTGCTGCTTGTCCAATAGATCCTGCGCTTGTGAAAAAGCCTTAAGAGAAGCGCCTGCCCCTGCAACGGGGTTGAGAATGAAATAATAATCCGCCATAAACCGGGTTACGGAAACGGGCGGGTAATGCCCTGCTCCTAATCCTTTCTAAAACATCGCGTTACAATGATAAGGCTGTGTGCCTATGCCGCATGCAGAAACACTCCTTCCTCAAACCAATTGGGTTTACAGGGCCAGGAGCAATGAGGGTATGCAAAAAAAGCGGAACAGTACTTTGGAAAGGTTTGTGGTTTTTCCTGCTCTGCCAACGCGTTGATTGCCTTCCTTTGAACCCGTAAGAGTTTCGGAGATTTCATCAAGGCGCTCTGTCGCAACCTGGAGCTGCGGCCACCTTCTATGGTATAACCCAAATTTGATTTTGTACAGTGTCAAATCAAAATTTGTAGAAATAAGGTGGTCAAAGCGTTAGCTCTGACATAGCACGTTATTGAAATCCCCGAAGCCAAAGGGGTTCGGGGGAAGGTGGTCAAAGCGTTAGCTTTGACATAGCACGTTGTTGAAGTCCCCGAAGCCAAAGGGGTTCGGGGAAAGGTGGTCAAAGCGTTAGCTCTGACATAGCACGTTATTGAAGTCCCCGAAGCCAAAGGGGTTCGGGGAAAGATGGTCAAAGCGTCAGCTCTGATATAGCACGTTGTTGAAGTCCCCGAAGCCAAAGGGGTTCGGGGAAAGGTGGTCAAAGCGTCAGCTTTGACATAGCACGTTGTTGAAATCCCCGAACCTTTAGAGGTTCGGGAAAACAGATAAAATGCAAAGGTTTGATGAACAAATCCATCCTCCCTTTTCCATAGCAGGCAAACTATAGTATAATAAAGTAGTCAAAGCCTTGGCTTTGACAGATAAATCCCCGAAGCTCTTGCGCTTCAGGGAAAGGCATGTTTTTTATGGAAGGAGGCCACCCTTATGAAATTTACCAAGGTCCACGGCCTGGGCAATGATTTTGTTTTGATTGACGCCATTCGCGCCCCTCAAAGGGATTATAACGCTTTGGCCAAACCCCTCTGCCATAGGCAAACAGGGATTGGAGCGGATGGGCTTTTAATCGTGCTGCCTTCTGAGCAGGCGGATATTCGTATGCGCATTATCAACAGCGACGGCAGCGAAGCGGAAATGTGCGGCAACGGCATCCGTGCGTTTTCCAAATATGTATATGAACATGGGATTGTGCAAAAGCTTTCCCTTACAGTGGAAACCCTGGCAGGCGTTATGAAGCCCCAGCTGGTGCTGGAAAACGGCCATGTGTCCGGCGTGCGGGTGGATATGGGGAAGCCTGGAATCACCTGTGCCGACGTGCCTGTGGAAGGGGAAAAGCAAAGCCGCTGCCTGGGCCGCACCCTTTCTGCCGCAGGGCGGGAATTTACCTTTTCTTCTGTGCGGGTAGGCGTGCCCCACACTGCGGTTTTTGTGGATGACCCGGTGCAGTTTGATCTTGCCAAGTACGGTCCTGCCATTGAACGCCACCCCCTGTTCCCCCAGCGCACCAACGTAAATTTTGTGCATGTGCTGGACAGGGAAAACATTGTGCAGCGTACCTGGGAGCGGGGCGCCGGCCCTACGCTGGCTTGCGGTACGGGCTCCTGCGGCAGCGCGGTGTGCTGCATGCTGGGAGGGCTTACGGAGCGGGCGGTAAACGTGCATTTGGAGTTGGGGTCCCTTTTGATTGAGTGGCCCAATGAAGACGCCTCTGTGTTTATGACAGGCCCTGCAGAGCTGGTATTTGAAGGGGAAATCCCTGACGTGGATTGAGAACGGCAGCTTCAAGGAAGTCAAAGCCCCGGACTTTGTATCGCGCCATAGTGAAGTTCCCAGGGCCTTAGTGGGCCGGGAATTTGTGGGAAAGGAAACTGGCATGCGTTCCTGCTTTGTAATTGGCGGCATGAATATGGATATCATCGGGGGCCCCAGCGGCCCTTTGGTGTTGCGGGACAGCAACCCAGGCAAAGTGCTGCTGCGCCCTGGCGGGGTAGGCAGAAACATGGCCGCGGCGCTGGCCCAGCTTGGTGTGGAGGTAGAGCTCATCGCGCCTTTGGGGGCGGACGCCTTTGCCCCTGCGCTGGAAGAGCATTGCCGCCAGGCCGGGGTGGGGCTTCGCTATGCGCCCCGGCTGGATGGGCCCAGCGGAGTGTATCTTTGCCTCCATGATGAAACAGGGGATATGCTGTGCGCCATCAATCAAATGGAAGGGATGGAGCGGCTCACCCCGGAGCGGTTACAGCCTTTGTTCCCCATTGTCAGCCAAGCGCCGCTGGTGTTGCTGGATGCAAACTTGACGCAGGAATCCCTGGAGGCCATTGCCGCCCAGGTAAAGGCCCCTCTGTTGCTGGACCCTGTGAGTTGTGCCAAAGCGAAAAAGGCGCTGCCAGTGCTGCATCGGCTCAGGGCCATAAAACCCAACCGTTATGAGGCGCAAACCCTTACCGGCATCCCCTGTGATACGCCCCAGGGCGTTGCGGCAGCGGCAAGCCGGCTGCTGGAGCAGGGGGTGCAGCGGGTTTATATTTCCCTGGGGCAGGAAGGGATTTATTATGCCGATCAGGCCCAAGCCGGGTATGTTCGGCCCCAGGCCGGCCCTTGGCAGGCGGATTTTACCGGCGCGGGAGACCGGGTGATGGCCCGGCTGGCGCTGGGCGAGTTACAGGGCTGGGACATTGCCGCCATTGCCGCCGCCACCCAGCAGCCCTGGAAGCAGAATACTATG
>JAEXFV010000024.1 GCA_023451115.1 Bacillota bacterium | reverse complement strand
ATGGTCTTATACCAAGGGACTATTCTGCCGTTTTCAACCGCTTTTCCGCCCTTTCCTTTTTCTCGTTACTGTACTTCAAAAGCCCTGCATCCTCTTTTGATGACAGGGCTTTTTTGACAGTCTGAGCGCCAGAAAGCATTCTGGCGCTATGTTTCCTTTTCACTAAGGTACTATGACTTATTATATGTTTGAAAGAAATCTGCCTTTCCCATATACATAGTAATAGTTCAAGATATCCCGGTAAAAAATATTGTAAAATTTTGCTCTGCTTAAATTTCCCGGGTGGCCTGCCTGAGCCAAGCTGCTTCTTCATCTGTCAACAGGGGGGATAGGGTGGCAAACACACGGGCATGGTATTCGTTCAACCAGGCCCGCTCTTGAGCGCTGAGCAATTGCGGCTCTATGCCGTCCAAGTCAATGGGAGCCAGCGTAAGGGTTTCAAAGGAAAGAAAATCCCAGCCGTTTATCTGGCCTGCAGGCTGTACGGCAAGCAGGTTTTCTGTGCGGATGCCATATGCCCCTGCAAAATATACCCCAGGCTCATCGGAAAGCACGATACCCGGCATAAGGGGCGTCAAGTCCCCCTGCCCCCGGGGCCGCCAACGAATACTCAAGGGCCCTTCATGCACGCAAAGCAGGTAACCAACCCCATGGCCGGTGCCGTGAGGGTAGTCTAGCCCCTGTTCCCATAAGGGTTGGCGGGCGAGTATGTCCAACTGCGTGCCCAGCATGCCGGAAGGGAATTTTGCGTGGGAAAGGCGCAGCATACCCTGGAGCACCAGGGTGAAATGTTTGCGCTGTTCCTCTGTGAGAGGTCCTAAGGCAATGGTACGGGTGATATCGGTAGTGCCTTCTAAATATTGTCCGCCGCTGTCCACCAGCAAAAAGCCCTCTGGCTGGAGGGGAATATCGCTTTGCGGGGTTGCCTGGTAATGGACGATGGCTGCATGAGGTCCGTAACCCGCAATGGTGGTAAAGCTGGGGCCGATGCAGCCTGTTTGCTCGCAACGCAATGCATCCAAGCGCTGCGCTGCACAAACCTCGGTAATGGGTTCTTTGCCAACCCGGGTTTTCAGCCAATGGATGAATTTGACCATCACAACGCCGTCTTTCACATGGGCTTGGCGAAGATTGGCCAACTCTACCGGATTTTTAGCCGCTTTCATGCCTTCGGTTGGATTGGGCCGATCCAGGATAATGGTCTGCCCCAACAAGAGGTCGTAAAGGGCAGCGTTAAGGGTTTCTCTGTTTAACAACACCGGGCTTTCGGGCAGGCGCTCTTTAAGAAAATCGTAGATCGAGTCATAAGGGGCAAGCGTTACGCCCAGCGCTTGTAAGGACTGGATGATTTCCTGAGGCAATTTGGCTTGATCCACAAACAGCCATGCCTGGTTCTGCTCGATCAGGGCATAACAAAGTACCAATGGATTGTACGGAATATCCCCCCCACGGAAATTGAAGAGCCAGCAAATGTCTTCCAGCTTGGAGAGCAAAAAAGAGCAGGCGCCCAGACGGTCCATTTCCTGCCGCAAAACGGAAAGTTTTTGTGCGGCGGTTTCTCCAGTATAAGCCTCCGGCAAGGCAAAAGCAGGCGCCTGGGGCAGAGGCGGGCGATGCTCCCAGATCAGGCCTACCAAGTCTTCCTCGCCATAAAAAACAGCTTTTTTGGGTTTTAGAGCATGTATGATTTCATCCCGCATAGCAGCGGTAAGGGTGCGGCCATCTGCGCCTAACACACCGTTGAAGGGTAAACGCTCCAGCAAAAACGCTTCAATGGTAGGTACGCCCGGCATGTCCATTTTATACAGGGTAATCCCGCTTCCCGCCAACTGAACTTCAGCCTGAAGAAAATACCGCCCGTCTGTCCACAGCCCCGCCTCCTGGCGAGTGACCACCAGCGTTCCGGCAGAGCCGGTAAAGCCGGAACAGTATTCCCGGGCTTTAAAATATTCTCCCACATATTCAGAGGCGTGAAAATCAGAGGTTGGGACCAGATAAGCGTCTATGTTGCGGGCTAACATCAGTTCCTGAAGTTTTTTCAATGGTTCCAGCATAAAACCTCCTAAAAGCAAAAGAATTACCTATAGTGTACAACATTCAGGCTGGAAAATCCATGAAACCCGGAAATCGTCAGGTTTCGAGAGATTGCATCATAAAAGGAGGCCTGCAGGCCTCCTTGGGGTGGTTACGTGAGCAAACGCTTGGTTTTCCATTTTCCACTTTTGTAGCGGATTAAAAATGCAATGCAGCGTACAACCCAGTCGAGATACATAGCAAACCACGTGCTGTACAACCCCCAATGAAACAACTGGCTCAATACAAAACTCATGCCGATGCGGAATACCCACATGCTGGCCATGGAAACCATCATGGTAAACTTTGCATCTCCGGCTGCCCGTAATACATTGGGAAAGGCGAAGGCAAGCGGCCAAAGAAATATCGAAAAGAGAGCGGTTATGCGCTGAATATTGATTCCCAAAGCCGTGGCTTCTGCACTCAAGTGAAAGAACTGGATCAGGGAGGGGCCTGCAATGAACAAAATGATATTCATTGCACCCATGGAAAGGTAAATCAATTTCATTAACCTCTTTATATAAGAGGTGGCCTGGTCATAATCCCCCGCACCAACGCACTGGCCTATTACCGTGATGAGAGACAGGCCGATGGCCGAGCCTGGAACCACTGCAAAGCTATGCACGCTGCTGACGATGGCATTGGCGGCAATGGCTGCTGTGCCAAAGCTGGCAACCAGGCTTTGCACCATTAGT
>JAEXFV010000009.1 GCA_023451115.1 Bacillota bacterium | reverse complement strand
ACCGTAGGCTGCTGTATCCCACAGGCTTTTGCGGTGATGATGCCATAAATCGCGTTTCGCACCATTCCCTCGATGCGGTCTAGGGATGAAGTGCCTGTAGTGGTGGCCAGGAACATCTCCCTGCCCTTTCCCGGGGTAATGGCCCTGCCGACCGTAGATACGCCAATGGGGAAAGGATAGTGCATGGTGACCGCGCCGGCCACCTGCCCCTCATCCAACAGCCGTTCCATCGTTTTATGGGCTTCTTCCTCACAAGCCGTTTCAATGGTGGTAATGCCAGGCGCTTTCTTCGTGCCAATATAATACACATCTACGCCCTGCTTGGCAGCAAGCAATGCGGCCTCCATGGCGTTGGCCTCTCCATGTTCGCTTCCCAAGCCTGTGATGGCAATTTTAGGCCTGCCGCCTAAGCGGCCGCTTTCCAACGCGTCTGCCATGTCCAAAAAGGTCTGGGCGATCATGGCTTTTACTTGATTGTTTTCCATACGCCCTCCTTATTTGGTCAACAGGGACGCTGCAAATTCCTTCAACGATTCGGCGATCAGCCCACGAATTTCTTCTTTGGATACGTTGCCCGTTTCCTGCTGCACGCCTTGATTGGGACGTACCAGGAAGGAAATGCCGTCAAACAGGTTGGTCATCCTCCCAAGGAATAAGCTTCCCTTCCCAATAATCATGGCGTTTTTGATTTTGCCCGCCATAATATCTTCCCGGGCAAAGCCCAGATACGGCACGCCAGAAGGAATATGGCCTTGGGTAGGCGCCCAACCTACCATGCCATGTTTCTCGGCAAAGCCAGCCAAATCGCTGCGTTGAATATCTCCATTTTTCACTGCCAGCGCGCCAATCATCTTATAGTTTGCAGCAGGAACATCTCCCGCGCCGGCCGGCTTGGTTACATCCGGGTTTTGCATTTCAGGAGAAAATTTATCCACATCCGGTATTTTCATTCCCACCTTTTCCAAAGGCGCCGCAACCAGGCTGGTGATTACCGCTTGTGGAGAGGATCCGGTACCTACCGTGTGCCGCCCTACAATGCTGGTGTCAATTTCCGGGCTTGCCCCGTCATTGGCGCTGATCAACACTGCAAAGCCGCCCAACACATCCTCTAATATAGGCAAATCTTTCTTTACATGGTCTTTTCCGTTCATTCCCAGCTTCGCCGTACAACCGCCAGCCGTTACCACCACATTCTGATAGGTTCCCGCTTTTACCAGGGATGCCGCCGCCACCACCGCATGGGCAGGGCCTGCGCAAAAGCCGCGCATATCGCTGCCTGTCGCCATAGAAAGTCCGGCAATTTCCGCCGCCGCTTTGGCAAAGTTTCCTCCGCCGCGCTGGTTCACATCTCCACAGGCTTCTTCGGAGCAGTCAATCACATACTCAATAGCATCCTTATCCAGCCCGCTGTTATGCACCAAATGCAGTAAAGCTAAGACGCTAGAAGCTTTGGAAACCAGGTTTTCATGAATCACATGGGCGGATAAGTTCACATCCACATCATGGGCCCGCTTCACATAGCCAACCAACTCGCCATCCACATAGAGGCCTTCGGCATGCTCATCGTTTACAAAATGCTGAATTTCCTCCTGATCAACCCCTTCATGGACGCGCTGGAGCATGTCTTCGGTTACCAGAGGGTGTTTGGAAAACGCTTCCTTTTGTTGGGCCACAAAGCCTTTTTCCAGGCGCACCAGGTCAAACACATCGCAAATCTGCATCAACAGATAAAACTCCTGCTGGGGCATGATTTCCCCAAATTTTCCAAATCGCGCAGCCCCCTGCATGGGCTTGTCGTGCCAGGGCTGCTGGTGCATTGCCAGCTCCTCCGGCGTCATGTTCCCAATGTATGTTTGGTTGGGCATATATTCTACAGCTTGTTGGTAGCTCCGAATGTGCGCTGGAAGTTTTTCCAAATATTCAGATTGCGGGTTTACAATGCGCTCAGTGGTTTGGGTGGAGCCATTGTGCAACACCATGTCCGGCGCATGTACCAGCACGTAGCTGGTTGCTTTTAAAATACTATTCATATAATTGATTCCAATCTGCTTATTGCAAAGATTTTTAAAAAAGTAGGGCCGCACCACACAAAGCTTGTCTGGACGGCCCCATTTCGATCTTAGAATTTGCAGTATTGCTCACGGATTGCGGTCATTTCGTTGGTAATATCATCAACGTCCAGAACCATCTCCATCATGCCAACCTGCTCATCATACAGATCCGGTGCGACTTCGCTTTTAATTTCGTCCTCGCACACATGGTAAACCCTGAGTCCCAACGAGACTCCTGTCAATGGACCAGCAAAAGTAGGATCGCCAGCCGTTACCGTTTCGGCGGCCAGGCCTGCGGCCTCGCCTTCCGCAGCGCCCAACACCACAACGATGTTTTCTGCGCCGTATTTCTCGGTCAGCTCCTTAACCCGCTTCTGATTTTCCAGGTCCATTGCACCAGCGGCCGTTCAGACAAAGCACTCGGTAGAGGAGAATACTACCTCAGCGCCTGCATCCTTTACGCAAGCTTCGATAGCCGGTCCAGGAATACCGTCTCTGTCACCAATGATGATTACCTTTTTATCTTTCAGTAAGCTCATGGTACTTCCTCCTTCCTTTCAAGATTTACAAGGGAAATCCCTTGCTATAAGAGTTTTACCCTATTGGGCAAAACACTTACGCTTTTTTGCTCAAACCGGAATTAGACGTACTTTTTAATCATGTTTTCGATGTTTTCCGGCGTAGCATCATCCTTCACCACTTCTTCAACCTTTTCGCCATTTTGGAAAATAGCCATGGTGGGCAAGCCCAACACTTTCAGGCTAATGGCCAGCCGGCGTGCTTTGGTGGTGTTTAAAGCGCAGAACTTAAGGCTCTGGCCATATTTCTCCGCCATTTCATGGACAAAAGGCATCAATGCCTGGCAAGGCACGCAGCCATCGCCATAAAAGTCCACAAATACCGTTTCAGAAGCTTGCAGCACTTCCGCTTCAAAGGTATCCTTTGCTAATTCTACCATAAAAAGGCCTCCTTTGTTAAATCCCTTCCAGATATTTGTTCGCCTGCACGGCTGCAATGGCGCCATCCGCCGCCGCCGTTACCACCTGCCGCAGGCTCTTAACACGCACGTCTCCCGCAGCAAAAACGCCGGGGATATTGGTATGCATGTCGCTATCGGTCACGATGTACCCGTGATCCATCTCAACCTTGCCTTCAAACAACGCGCTTTGCGGGACAAAGCCGATGAAACAGAACACGCCGAAAGTGCCGTCATCCTCGTCCGCAATAATCTCAGTCAGCTCTCCGGTTTTGACGTTCTTTACCACCATGCTCTCTAAAATACCGTCGCCTTTGAGCTCTTCTACCACCGTATCCCACAAAAAGTGCATCTTGGGGTTGGCAAACGCTTTCTCCTGGATGGATTTTGCTGCGCGTAATTCATCCCGGCGATGGATAATGGTGACCTTGCGGCCAAACTTGGTCAGGTATAACGCCTCTTCCACCGCGCTGTCGCCGCCGCCCACCACATAAATATCCAAATCCTCAAAGAAAGCGCCATCGCAGGTAGCGCAATAGGATACGCCCTTGCCAGTCAATTCCCGCTCTCCAGGGCAACCGATGGGCTTTGGATAAGCGCCGGTAGCAATAATGACGGTCTTTGCATAATAATCGTCCTTTTTGCCTTTGAGGTGCTTGACTTCGCCCTCCAGTTCTACATCCTCAATGGTGTCATAGACCTTTTGGGCCCCAAAATGGGCTGCCTGTTTGGCCATGCGCTCCACAAGAGAAGGACCGGTCTCTTCTTCAATTCCGCCCGGGTAGTTCTCAATTTCAGCGGTAATCACGATCTGGCCGCCATCTTTTTGTTTTTCAATGATCAGGGTGTCCAGCCGCGCCCGTCCCGCATAGCTGCCGGCGGCGAGCCCCGCGGGGCCCGCGCCGATGATAATCACGTCATAAACCTTATCCATTTGCTTAACACCTTTATCCGGTTTAATACTTTACTTCAAAGATCGTCTGATCCTCCACCTCGGTGGAGAGCGCCTGTAAAGCAGTGTTGAGGATCTTACGCCGAATGTTCTTTTCCTCCTCCAAGGTGAGGTTGGGGTTGCCCAGCGGGTGCGGAATTGCAATCGCAGGGACGATCCTGTTAGCGCCAACCGTCATGGAAATAGGAGTAACTGTGCAAATATGCACTACGGGGATGCCCGCCCGCTCAATTTCTTTTACCATCGTTGCACCGCAACGTGTGCAGGTTCCTCACGTGGATGTGAGAATGACGGCCTGAATTCCGGCATCCTTCAGCTCCTTGGAAAATTCTGCAGCAAAGGCCTTGGCGTTTTTCACCGCGGTGCCGTTGCCTACGGTTGAATAGTAGTAACGATGCAGGCTTCCGATTTTGCCTTCCTTCTCGAATTCCCGCATGATATCCACCGGCAGCACCCGGTCCGCATCCTGATTGGCATATACCGGATCATAGCCGCCATGGGCGGTTTCATAGGTATCCGCAGTGAGATCCACTACGCCGTCGATATCATACTTGCCATATTTGGAAGCGCTGGAGCTTTCAATATGGTCCGGATTGCCCTTGGGCACAATACCGCCGGATGTGACCAGTGCGATTTTCGCATGGGTAATATCCTTTACCGCCGGATTGGGTTTGACGCGGTCAAAATCCGGCATGGGGAACTCCGTGGTAAAGGGCTTGCCGCTCATCTTTTTGATCAGCATGTCCACCGCACGTTTGGAACCCCGTTCTTTTTCAAACAGGTTAACCCGGATTCCATTGGGGATATAGCCTTCCTCTGCGGAGGCGCCAATTTTCTCACCTTTTGCCAGCTTCAGTGCCAAAGGTACCAGCTTCTTCACCGCATCCCGCATGCCCGCGGCACTGTTCTTGGTGGAAACGATGTATACCGAGTTTTTAAACATATCCGCCCCGGGATTTTCCACATACATGCCAGTGATAACAGGGATAC
>JAEXFV010000113.1 GCA_023451115.1 Bacillota bacterium | reverse complement strand
GCAAACGCCACGATGTTATAATACGTTTGTTGCCGCAAAATGGCATATAGGGGCATGATGTAATGGTAACATAGCGGTCTCCAAAACCGTTCTTGAGGGTTCGAGTCCTTCTGCCCCTGCCATAACTGGACACCAATTTTGATACAATGCGTATCACGATTGGTGTTCAGTTTTTTATCTCATTGCAATTTAAGTGCAATTGGATATAAAATATATAACAAGTACGATAAACTTGAATTTTGAGATTTTATTATGAGCATTCAATATAAACGATTAACAGACAAGGAACTGGATAATTTTATTGACATGAGAATACAGCAGTTGAGAGAAGAGGGCGCAAAGGAAGAAATAGATTTGAAACCGGCGTTGTTGAGCTACTATAAACGACATATGGTTGATGGGACATTTGTATCTTGGCTGGCTATGGATGAAGATATAATTATTGCTACAAGTGGAATGTCCTTTGTTGAAAAACCACCTTATTTTGGATGCCCAAGCGGGAAAATAGGATTACTCTCCAGTATGTTCACAGTAACTGATTATCGCCGAAAAGGGATTGCAAAAAAACTATTGACCAAAGTTGTTGATGAAGCCAGAATATATGGCTGTGGAACAGTACAAATTACAGCCTCTGATATGGGAGTGTTACTTTATACAGATTTTGGATTTGAGAAAAAAGGTAATTTTATGCAATTTAACTTATAAGGCCACCCTCCAGTGTTTGTCATTACAAAGCACTATGTGCATATTTTAATTATTCCCATATTGTTATAATAAGGTAAGTGCAGGTCACTACTTTCAAAAGAAAACAGCTTTTATAAGGGGGCCTTTATATTAATTGCCTATCGAAAATTGTGGCCCCCTTGCAAAGTGGTTTGTGTAAAATGATGGTAATTGGGCTGTAAAATTATTAGGAGTGCACTACTGTCCATGAGGCGAATCCGAAACGCTTCTCGCAAATTCTCCAGCAAGGGGCAGAACTAATGCTAAAAAATGCTCCCATTGGATTTGGTATTGCTATTTTAGAAAATGCTTATGATCAAACCCTACAAATTGAAGCGATACCAGCATTTCATATCATTAAGTGAGAGAAGATCGATAGGAATAATATGCCTTATATTGATGTTAGAGAAGTGAATGCCTTGGTATTCCAGCAGATTGGAAAGGATATTTCAGGTATTGGATTTGATCCTAATATATTAAGCAGAAGCGCTGTACTCGAAAAATTTGTTTTATCAGTACCAAACTTCCAAACAATGATATTCCTAGAAATAACTCCCGCCTCCCATGGTAATGCCATTGGCCTAGAGGCCTGCTTGACGTAGTTACTAAGCCTGGGTTGCGGATTTCAATTTCCAGGTGATCTATGCAAACGGCATTGTTTGTAAATGCATTGAAGATGAAAAGTTTCATTGGTGGCTTAAGATGAGTTGGAAGCAATACGGGTTGCGCTTAAAAGTTGTCAAAATGCGGATTTATTGCATCCTAAAATCATTAAAATTGATAATAGATACTTATAAGGATGGAGTACCTATGGTAGACCGGGTAGATCCAGAATTTTATCAGGTGGTACAGGATAGAGATCAGATCGTTGTTGATGCAGATACAAGTACTATTGAGATATTAAATTAAATAAAGTAGGGGTGATGGTGATCGCCAAACCAAAAACGTGTATGAAGGCACGAAAAACGGGCTTTAGTCGGCATGTTTCCCACGCTTTTTTAAAATGCTGTCAACCAATCCTTCTACATGCATAAGAGAACCCTTATCGATCATGTAGTCAAAATGAATGATCCGTTTTCCACTGGCTAAATATTTTTCTACCATATCCCCAGATACTGCTACATCCAATATCGGAAGATCTGGGGGAACGATTATGGTGTCAAACTGATAAATAAAACGGGTAACATGTTTGATATCATCCTCAAAACAAACGGGGAAATGCTTTTGCAAGTCCGTAAACAGATCCAATTGCTGGACGATCAATTGAGAAAACTTGCTGCTTTGGCACAAAATACCGATTGAACTTCCAACTGGCAATGTGGAAATGTTAATGATCGTTTGCCTGCTGGGAGATACCGCCACAGCAACCAAAGGGATATCCAAAGGATGAAAATAGAGGGAAAGCCTTTCGTAGTGAATGAGGGAAGTAAGAACCAGGTCAAATTCCCCCAATAAACGGGAAAGGTTATCCTCAAGGAAAATGCTATCCAGCAAAAAGGCTGATATGGTGATGCCGGGAATGTATTGTAACTGCCGTTTAAAAATAGCAAGGGATTCGGGATTGCAATCGATGATGGCAATCCGGACACTCAATGTAGATGGCGAACGCTTTGCTGCAATCAGCCGGAAAAGCGCTTCAATTTCATCACCGGATAAATTCCAACCCTCCAGCTTATCCCATAATTGATCCATTAAGTGAAGCGCTAACCGACGTTCTTCTATGGTATATACATCCCGGTCACTATACACATAGCTGCCGCTACCTTGAATGACCTCGATAATATTATTGTCAGACAGTTCTTTGTAAGCCTTTTTTACAGTTCCGCGGGAAATCTGCAGCTGTTCTGCCAAATCACGCTCGGTTGGCAGCCGGTCACCAGGCGAAAGAATTCCTGTTTTTATCTGAGAGCAAATTTGCTCCACGATTTGCTTATAAATTGGCTTGTTGGTTTCAAATTCGACTTTAATCATATATTACTCCAAATTGGTACAATAGTTTGCCAAATAAAATGGTCTATTGGACTATGAAAGCTATCTTTTGTTAAAATTGGTGCATTTAAAACAGAACCAATTGACAACAATAAACCATATAATATACCATATAATATACCATTACACTATACCAATTCAGAATTTTTGTCAATTGTATCTTGATTTGAGAAAAGGGAGAGGTATACAAACATGATTCTATTAAATGGGAAAAACCTTACAGTTGAGCAAGTTGCCGCAGTAGCAAGGCAGGGAGAACCCGTTGCCATTGCAGAGGATGCAAAGGGCAAAATCAATGTAGCCAGAGCTTATGTGGATAGAAAATTGGAAGAAGGCGTAGTGATCTATGGGTTGACAACCGGCTTCGGAAAATTTTCGGATCAATTGATTTCAAATGAAGATACGGCAAAGCTACAGCGGAATTTGATTATCAGCCATGCTTGTGCAATGGGAAATCCCTTGCCCACTGAAGTGGTTCGAAGTATTATGTTATTAAGACTGAATGCACTTTCCAGAGGGCACTCGGGGATTCGGCTTTCCACCATGGAGACACTGCTGGCAATGCTCAATCGGGGCGTTCACCCGATTATTCCCGAGAAGGGAAGTTTAGGCGCTAGCGGAGATCTTGCGCCTTTGGCGCATATGGTGTTGCCCATGCTGGGAGAAGGCCGTGCGGAATATCAAGGCGAAATCCTTCCTGGCAGGGAGGCTATGGAAAAAGCGGAAATTCCGGTGATTGAACTCGCGGCAAAGGAAGGCCTGGCATTGATTAACGGCACCCAGGTAATGACCGGAATTGGTTGTTTGGTGGTATATGACGCCATGTGCTTAACGAAAACAGCGGATATTGTAGCCGCTATGACAGCGGAGGCACAAAATAGTATTTTAAAGGCTTATGACCATAAGGTGCATGACCTGCGTGGCCACAAGGGGCAAAAGGAATGTGCACAGAATATGCTGCGGTTGCTAAACGGCAGTCAGCTTTCAAAAGACAGCTTTGCGGATAAGGTACAAGATGCCTATTCCATTCGGTGTATTCCGCAAATTCATGGGGCTAGCCGGGATGCTATTCAATACGTATATGATGCGGTTTCCAGGGAGATCAATGCGGTTACGGATAATCCTTTGATTTTTCCGGAAGAGGATGAGGTGATCTCTGGAGGAAACTTTCACGGTCAACCCATGGCACTCGCTTTTGACTTTTTAGGCATTGCACTCTCGGAACTTGCAAATATTTCTGAGCGGAGGCTGGAACGTTTGGTAAATCCTCAATTGAGCTTTGGGTTGCCGGCTTTCCTGACAAAGCAAGGTGGCTTAAACAGTGGATTTATGATTGCACAATATGCAGCGGCCTCTATGGTGTCAGAAAATAAAGTATGGGCCCACCCAGCCAGCGTGGACTCCATTCCGTCTTCGGCCAACCAAGAAGATCATGTGAGCATGGGCACTACCGCAGCGCGAAAAGCCCGGATGATATTGGATAACGTGCAAAAAGTCCTTTCTATTGAATTTTTTGCTGCGGGTCAGGCTATTTGGCTTAGAGGAGAAGATAAGGTTTCTCCTGCGCTGCGGGCTGTTTATGCAGTGCTGCGCAAAGAGGTAGCAGCGGTAAATGAGGATATTGTAATGTATGAACAGATGGAAAAATGTGAACGCATGATCAAAGAGGGCGCGCTAATTGCTGTCGCTGAAGCGGTGTGTGGAACCTTATATTAATTTCATTACAGGAGAGTAGAAGCATGATTAGTAATGAAGCAATCAAGCAAGCGATGACGATCCGTTTGGATGCGGTGTTGCCGGAATACCCAGAATTTGAGCCGGATAAAAGACGTGCACCGGACAGAGGGTATCGCCTTACCCCAGCACAAACCAAATTGGCGCTACGCAATGCTTTGCGGTATGTGCCAGAAGAACTCCATGAAGCATTGGCTCCGGAGTTCTTAGAGGAGCTGCGCACGCGTGGGCGCATTTATGCTTACCGGTATCGCCCGCAAGGACGTATTTATGGCAAACCCATTGATGCCTACAAAGGAAAATGTTTGGCGGGCAAAGCCTTTCAGGTCATGATCGATAACAACTTGGATTTTGAAATCGCTTTGTATCCATATGAGCTGGTAACCTATGGTGAAACAGGGCAGCCCTGTCAGAACTGGCTGCAATACCGCCTGATTAAAAAATATTTAGAAGAACTTACGGAAGATCAGACGTTGGTTATTGAGTCCGGGCACCCGGTAGGATTATTCCCCTCTAAACGGGAAGCGCCCCGCGTTATTCTAACCAATGCGCTAATGGTAGGCATGTTTGACAATTTAGATGACTGGGAAGTAGCCGAGCAGCTTGGGGTGGCCAATTATGGGCAGATGACTGCAGGCGGCTGGATGTATATTGGCCCCCAAGGAATTGTGCACGGCACATTTAATACCATATTAGGCGTAGGGCGTAAGTACCTGGGGGTATCCCAAACGGGAGACCTCAAAGGAAAGGTGTTTGTGTCCTCTGGTTTGGGCGGTATGAGTGGAGCACAGCCCAAAGCAGCCAACATTGCCCGGGCGGTGGGCGTATTTGCAGAGGTTGACCGCTCTCGTATTGAAACCCGGTATCAACAGGGCTGGGTAAATGTAATCAGCGACAATCTGGATGAGGTGTTTGCCTTAGCCCAGGAAAACCGGGAAAAAGGCACCAGTATTTCGATTGCTTACCATGGGAATATTGTGGATTTGTTGGAGCATGCGCAAAAAGTTGGATTTGCCATCGATATGCTCAGCGATCAAACATCTTGCCATAATGTATATAATGGAGGATATTGTCCGGTAGGTGTCACCTTTGCAGAGAGAACGGCCCTGCTGCATGATGACCGGGAACGGTTCCGTCGTTTGGTAGATGCATCCCTGCGGCGGCACTTCGATGCGATTTGTGCCCTTCATAATAAAGGGACCTATTTCTTTGATTATGGAAATTCTTTTATGAAGGCGGTATTCGATAGTGGTGTAAAGGAAATTTCCCAAAACGGTGTAGACGAAAAAGATGGATTTATTTTCCCTTCCTATGTAGAAGACATTATGGGACCTTTGCTTTTTGACTATGGTTATGGACCATTCCGTTGGGTGTGCCTGAGCGGCAAGCCGGAAGACCTGAGAAAGACGGATCATGCGGCTATGGACTGCATTGACCCGGATCGCCGTTTCCAAGACCGGGATAATTATATTTGGATCCGGGATGCTGAAGAGAATAAGCTGGTTGTAGGTACCCAGGCACGTATCCTGTACCAGGATGCGGAGGGACGAACCAGGATTGCGCTGCGTTTCAATGAAATGGTACGCAATGGGGAAATTGGGCCAGTGATGCTGGGCCGGGATCACCATGATGTGAGTGGAACAGACTCGCCTTTCCGGGAGACCGCTAACATCAAAGACGGTAGCAATGTAATGGCAGACATGGCTGTGCAATGTTTTGCGGGCAATGCGGCTCGGGGCATGACACTATGCGCCTTGCACAACGGCGGCGGAGTTGGCATTGGGAAAGCCATCAATGGTGGATTTGGGCTTCTTCTGGATGGAACTGAGCAAACGGATGAGATTATCCGTTCCGCTATGATGTGGGATGTCATGGGTGGCGTAGCGCGCAGGTGCTGGGCACGTAATGAGCATGCTGTGGAAACTATCGTAGCATACAACCAAAAGCAAACGGGCAATGCCCATGTTACCATTCCCTATCGGGTAAACGATGATTTGATTGAAAATTTGGTAAAATAGAAAGGGCAAATTTATGGCAAAAATTGTTGAATGCGTTCCCAATATCAGTGAAGGCAGAAACCCTGAGATTGTAGAAGCTGTGGTGGCAGAGGTGCGTAGCGTTCCTGGCGTGACATTGCTGGATTATTCCAGCGATGCAAGCCACAATCGCAGCGTGATTACCTTTATGGGATGCCCGGAAGGGGTAGGGGAAGCAGCCGTCCGGGTAGCAAAAAAGGCAGCAGAATTGATCGATATGAATAAGCACCAGGGTGAGCATCCACGTATGGGCGCAGTAGACGTTATTCCGTTTATTCCCATTAAAGAGGTCAGCGTGGAAGAATGTATCGCACTTTCAAAAGAGGTGGGAGAACGGATTTATATGGAAGCCGGTATACCGGTATTCTTATATGAAGCATCAGCTTCAGCGCCTTATCGGGAAAATCTTGCAGCGATCCGAAAAGGGCAGTTTGAGGGCATGGCGGAGAAGCTTCAAAAGCCAGAATGGAAGCCCGATTTTGGCGGCGCGCAAATCCATCCTACCGCAGGCGTGGTTGCCGTAGGCACACGCATGCCATTGGTTGCTTTTAACGTCAATCTGTCTACGGATAATGTTGAAATTGCAAACAAGATCGCAAAAATTATCCGCCGCTCCAGCGGTGGACTGGAATGTGTGAAAGCTATGGGGGTATTGCTGAAAGAACGGCATACTGCTCAGGTATCCATTAATATGACCAATTATCAAAAAACGCCTTTATATAGGGTGGTGGAATTTATTCGTTTTGAAGCAGCCCGATATGGCGTGCAGGTAATTGGCACTGAAGTGGTTGGGCTTGCACCGATGCGCGCGCTCATCGATTCGGCAGAATATTATCTGCAAATCGAAGACTTTAATGCGGAGAAACAGGTACTGGAAAATTATATTCTTTAAATGATAAAATAATCAAAGAACAGGTTTTGCTGACAGAGTACTCTACCGAAGTTGCTGATGATTTCGGGGGAAGGATCCGCTACTATGCTGCTTATTCAAAATATTGGGAAACTCCAGACCCCTTTGGGATCCCAAAGTGCGAAAGGAAAAAACAGGCTTATAATAAAGTCTATCATAATGCGGCTGTACTCATACTAGATGGGAAAATTGCCGCAGTGACAGAGAATGGGGCGTTGCCGCTGTGCCCAGAGGGGGTTCAGGTGTTGGATGCAAAGGGACGTTTGGTTACGCCAGGGCTAATCGACGCGCATACCCATCTGGTGTTTGGCGGGTGGCGTGATCATGAGATTCCTCTTAAGATCAAAGGCGCTTCCTATCTGGAAATTTTAAAGGCTGGCGGAGGCATCTTGGATACCGTGCGCCGCACACGTGAAGCGAGCGAAGAGGAATTGTTCTTCCGTTCCAAGGGCTTCTTAGATGAAATGTTGGCGCTGGGTGTTACCACATCAGAAATAAAAAGTGGATATGGCTTGGATCGGGAAACAGAACTAAAGCAGTTGCGCGTTATTCGGCGGCTTGCAAAGGAACATCAGATGGACATTGTTCCCACTTATTTGGGGGCCCATGCGGTTCCTCCGGAGTATGCGAAAGATCCCAACGCCTATGTGGATTTGATCTGTGAAGAAATGCTGCCTCTGATCGCCAGGGAACAGCTAGCGGAATATTGCGATGTATTTTGTGAGGAAGCAGTATTTGACGCGCTTCAAAGCAAGCGGATTTTGCAAGCGGCGAAGGATTTGGGATTTGGGTTAAAGATCCATGCGGATGAAATTGAAGAGATCGGTGGCGCGGAACTGGCAGGGGAATTGGGCGCAATTACAGCGGAGCATTTGATTGCCACCGGGGAAAAAGGTATGGCAGCTATGGCAAAAGGCGGTGTGACAGCCTGCTTGCTTCCCCAAACTTCCCTTTATTTGAATAAGCAATATGCCCAAGCGCGGGAGATGATCAAACGTGGTATTCCTGTAGCGATTGCTTCCGATTTTAACCCGGGCTCCTGCCCATCTCTGAATTTGCAGCTTAGCATAAACCTGGGATATTTAAAATATCGGCTGCTTCCGGAAGAAATTTTGACTGCCGTAACCTTAAATGCGGCCTGCGCCATTGGCAAAGGAGATCTTTTGGGCACTGTGGAGGTTGGCAAGCAGGCGGATCTTGTGATTTGGAATGCGGTAGATTTTGAGTTGCTTTGTTACCGCATGGGCAGCAATTTGGCAGAGGTTGTGATAAAATCAGGAGGGATTGTGAAATGAGACTTGTAGAAATGCAAGTGCAGGATTACATAAAGGTACTGGCTTCCAACGCACCTGCCCCGGGTGGCGGCAGCGCCAGTGCATTATCCGGTGCGCAGGGAATTGCCTTAGCTGGTATGGTTGCGGCATTAACCATTGGCAAAAAAAAATATGCTGATGAGTTGGGGCTATGCCTGCAAGTTTCTGCTGATGCAGATAAACTCAGGCAGAGAATGCTGCTGCAAATTGACGCCGATACAGAAGCCTTTAACCTGGTTTCCGCTGCCTACCAGCTGCCGAAGGAAACAGACGCGCAAAAGGCAGAGCGCAGTGCAGCAATTGCGGCAGCTACTTTAGAGGCCACACAGGTGCCATTTGCCACGATGGAATTGGCGCTGGAGGCGTTAAAGCTTACGCAAGCTCTGGTAGGCCACTCTAATAACAACTGCGCAAGCGATTTAGGTGTTGCTGCGTTGAACTTGGAGGCCTGCTTAAAAGGCGCCTGGCTGAATGTATGCATTAACCTGGATGGCATAAAAGATCCTGAAAAAGCGCAGACATTCTCCTGTAAGGCAAAATCGATGCTGGAGAAAGCAGCGCAGATAGTAGCGGATATTTTGGCGGGCATTGGAATGGATGCGATAGATAGGATAATGAAATAGAAAAGGAGCACAAAAGTGGAGTACAAATCAGATATCGAAATTGCACAACAGGCGCAGCTTAAGCCCATCATGAAAATTGCGGAACAGCTGGGTATTGATGAAGAATATGTGGAATGCTATGGCAAATATAAAGCCAAAATTGACGTGGCGCATATGCCGAAGCCAAACTCCCAGGGCAAGCTAGTGCTAGTTACCGCAATTACGCCTACACCCGCTGGAGAGGGAAAAACTACAACCACGGTAGGATTGGGCGACGCATTAAACCGCATTGGCAAAAAGACGGTGATTGCCTTGAGAGAGCCTTCGCTAGGGCCGGTATTTGGCGTAAAAGGCGGGGCAGCAGGCGGTGGCTATGCCCAGGTTGTGCCAATGGAGGATATTAACCTGCATTTTACTGGAGATTTTCATGCTATCGGTGCAGCCAACAATTTGCTTGCGGCTATGATTGATAACCATATTCAGCAAGGTAACCAACTAGAAATAGATCCGCGAAAAATCACTTGGAAGCGCTGTGTGGACATGAATGACCGGCAGCTTAGAAAGATCGTTTGCGGGCTTGGCGGAAAGCCCAATGGCATGCCTCGTGAGGATGGATTTGATATTACCGTAGCGAGCGAGATCATGGCCGTACTATGCCTTGCAAAGGATTTGGAGGATCTCAAAGAGCGGCTTTCCCGAATCATTATTGGCTATACTTTTAAGGACGAGCCGGTAACAGCAGGCCAGCTCCATGCTCAGGGCGCTATGTGTGCCCTTTTAAAGGACGCCATGAAACCAAACCTGGTGCAAACATTGGAGGGGAACCCGGCGATTATCCACGGAGGGCCTTTTGCAAATATTGCCCATGGATGCAACTCAGTTGTGGCCACAAAGTTAGCGATACAGATGGGGGAGTATGCGGTCACGGAAGCAGGTTTCGGCGCAGACTTGGGTGCTGAAAAGTTTTTCGACATTAAATGCCGTATGGCTGGATTAAAGCCTGATGCGGTTGTTGTAGTAGCCACTATTCGTGCTCTTAAACACCATGGCGGAGTACCCAAAGCACAGCTTTCTGAGACAAATTTGGAAGCTTTGGAAAAGGGCCTGCCAAATCTGTTACAGCATGTGCAAAATATTAAAGATGTATTTGGTCTGCCGGCTGTAGTAGCGCTAAATCATTTCCCCACGGATGCCAAGGAAGAGGTTGAATTGGTCAAATCCAAGTGTGAAGCTCTGGGTGTCAAGGTTGCATTGTCTGAAGTATGGGCCAAAGGATCCGAGGGCGGAGTTGCGTTAGCGCAGGAGGTCATAGCTCTGTGTGAAAAAGGAAACGCTAATTTTTCTTTATGCTATGATCTGGATTTGGGCATTGAAGAAAAAATTGAAGCAATCGCCAAGAAGATTTACCGTGCTGACGGGGTTGTATTAACGCCTGGAGCAAAAAAACAAGCACAGCAGCTGGAAAAACTGGGATTTGGGAATTTGCCCATCTGTATGGCCAAAACCCAATACAGTTTTTCTGATGAACCTTCTCTGTTGGGGGCGCCTAGGGGATTTGTCGTAACGGTGCGCAATATTAAGGTTTCTTGTGGGGCGGGATTCTTAGTGGCATTAACCGGAGATGTGATGACAATGCCTGGGCTTCCCAAAAAACCAGCCGCTGAGAGCATTGATGTAGACGCACAGGGCAGGATTACCGGATTGTTCTAAAGCAGAAGGCAGGGGGCTGGCAGCATGCGTTTTTGCATCGACAAGATTTTACCGCAACAACAGCAAACCACCCATTGGTCTGGAGGGACTACTACGCAGTTGTGTATCTGGCCTCCGGAAGCTGATTACCAAAAGCGGGATTTTGTTTGGCGCATTAGCTCGGCTTTGGTTGAGCAGGAGCAGAGCGTTTTTACTAGTTTGCCCCAGTATCATAGAATATTAATTCCCTTAAATGGTGCGCTTATGTTACAACACAATGAATCAGCCCCATTTATGTTGGAGCGAATGCATGTCCATTGCTTTGACGGCGCCTGGCGAACCAGCAGCAAGGGCAGGATAAGGGATTTTAACGTTATGATGCGAAAGGGAATTTGCCAGGGGCAAGCAAGATCCTTTGTTTTTCAAAAAGCGGAAACAATTTCCCTAGACTCGGGAGAAAAGCACAGATTGCAATTGGTGCAAAATGTAGTTTATTGTCTAGCGGGTCATGGACATATCATCGCAAACGAGAAAAGTACTGCAATTGAAATGGGAGAAGTGCTGCTGCTTCAAGGCTCTGTTGCGCAAATAACTTGTAATCCGTTACAAGAGCTTCAATTAATTTTAGTGCAATTACAAATGGCAAAGCCCTGCGTCCCTTTTTGAGTGAAAAAGAGACCAGCGTAAAGAAAAAAAGCCGACGATTATTGTCGGCTTTTTCCGTAAAAGAATAAGGGCGGTATGATTGACTTCGACTTTATTGCGTTTTTATGATACACTGTCAAAAAGAAGTACTGAAAAGATAGAGGAGCAATCCAATGATGAAACTTGGTTTTATTGGCGCTGGAAATATGGGCGAAGCGATTTTGCGTGGTGTGATACAGGCGGATGTTGTTACTGCAGATCATATTTATATTTTTGATCCCCATCAGGAAAAGGTCAAATCTCTACAAGCCGAGCTTGGTGTACTGACAGCGCAGAGCAGCAGAGCGATGATTGCTGCTTGTGATGTGGTTGTGTTGGCGGTAAAGCCAAATATTTGCCAATTGGTGCTGGAGGAATGTTCCAATGCGTTTGCCGGGAAGGCGCTGATTTCCATTGTAACGGGTTGGAGCAGAAAAAGTTTGGCAGCGCTTTTGCCGGAAACCTGCCGTATTTTACGGGTAATGCCCAACACACCCTGCATGGTGGGGGAGGGTATGACTGCATTTGATGCAGATGAAACATTGGAACAAGAAGAGCTAATATTTGCAAAGAAAATCTTTTCCTCCATTGGCCAGGTAGCGCTTGTGCCAACCAGGTTAATGGATGCTGTAACCGGCGTTTCCGGCAGTGGCCCGGCATATGTGTATTTATTTATTGAAGCTTTGGCAGATGGCGGCGTGCGAGCGGGATTGCCACGCGATCTGGCATATCAACTGGCCGCACAGACAGTAGTTGGTGCTGGAAAAATGGTTTTGGAGACCGGGCGCCATCCCGGCGCGCTGAAGGACGCCGTATGTTCCCCTGGTGGAACGACAATTGAAGCCGTTGCCGCTCTGGAAAAAGCAGGGTTGCGCCATGCCGTATTAGACGCTGTGAAAGCCTGTGTAGAAAAAGCCAATGCCATGAACCAAGACTAACAAGACTAATAGGAAAAGGTGAAGTCTGAGATTGATAAGACATAATAAAGCATGAAAGCAGTTACGATTTATACGGATGGGGCCTGTTCGGGAAATCCTGGGCCAGGAGGATGGGGCGCCATTCTAATGTATCAGGAACATAAAAAGGAGATTTCCGGGGGAGTAGCCGACACCACCAACAATCGGATGGAATTGCTGGCGGCGATTTCTGCGCTGGAGTTGTTAAAGGAACCCTGCAATGTAGACCTTTATACGGATAGCGCATATCTATGCCGGGGATTTACCGATGGCTGGCTGGATAAATGGCAAAAAAATGGTTGGCTGAATGTGAAGAAACAACCGGTAGAAAACAAAGATTTATGGCAGCGGCTTTTGCATCTTTCCGCTGTGCATCAGATTAATTGGCATAAAGTCAAAGGTCACAGCGATAACGTTAACAATAATCGATGTGATGCATTGGCGCGGACAGCAATTAAAAACCTTTCTGAATAAAAGAGAGGAGCAAACTCTATGATGAGCAGTTCCTTTGAAATAAATAGCACTACTATTCGTTAAACACAAGTTTAACGAATAGTAGAAAGAATTTTAGCAGGTTTACGAGATTAAATTTGGTGATAAACGATGGCTGGTTATGATGAACAAAAAAACAAAGTCTATACCCAAAAACTGCGGCAACTTATGCAGGAGCTACCCAGCTGTTGCGGAACATTTTTCAGAGGCGTTGAAAGTCAAACTTCGGTATTAACACGTTATGGATATGCTGTAGATTTGAAGACTTTTTTTGCCTTTTTAGTGAAAGAAGTTGATGCATTTAAAGAGTGCGATGTCCGCGAGCTTACGTTGCAGCAACTGGAGCAAGTGAAAGCATTGGATATTGAGCTTTTTTTAGAGCATTTGACTTTATATATGAAATCTGATCGGGAAATTGTAAACCATGATCGTGCAAAGGCACGCAAATTGTCAACCTTGCGATCATTTTTTAAATATTTTTATAAACGTGAAATGATTTCGGCCAATGTGGCCTCTTTGGTAGAGCTGCCCAAGCTTCACCAAAAGGCCATTATTCGCCTGGAGCCAAACGAGGTGGCGAATCTTTTGGATACGGTCGAGGCTGGCAATGGCCTTTCTTCTGGACAGAAAAAATACCACAAGTTTACGAAATCCCGGGATATTGCCATTCTAACACTTTTTCTAGGCACGGGTATCCGGATTAGCGAGTTGGTGGGCATTGACGTGGAGCATGTAGACTTCGTAAACAATGCGTTTGTGGTCACTCGAAAAGGCGGTAGCCAGGAAACTTTAGCTTTTGGCGATGAAGTTCGTAAAGCGCTGTTGGATTACCTGCTTTTAAGGGAAGGTGTGGAGCCGCTTCCGGGTCATGAAGGCGCTTTATTCCTTTCCATACAGCGCAGGCGCATTACTGTGCGGGCAGTAGAAAACCTGGTCAAGAAATATGCATCCATCGCGGCCCCATTGAAAAAGATTTCTCCACACAAATTGCGCAGCACTTACGGCACAATGTTATATCAGGAAACTGGGGATATCTATCTGGTAGCGGACGTTCTGGGGCATAAAGATGTCAACACGACTCGGAAGCACTATGCGGCTATTTCACAGGATAGGCGCCGGATCGCTGCTAAGGTAATCAAGCTGCGGGAAGATGTCCAGGATTCAGAAACCAGCCAAGCTCCATTGACGGACCTGCCCACTACGCCGCAGAATTAGCGCCGGCGTTTTGGGCGTGTTCCCCGCATGGGCTTAATTTCTTGAGGGTTATCCACATCTTTTAGCCTTTGTTCCCACTGTGCAAGCAGCGTTGGATCAATTTGGGCGTAGGGAATGGGTTCTTCCCCCTCCCCTTCCTGCTCGATGGCTTCTAATTCTGCCATATAACTTTCCGGCTGTTCAGTCACAATATCAAATATAGAAATTTCCGCATAATCCTGGCCAGAATGTTCGATGCATTTGCAGCAATTATCGCAGATTTTGTTGGGATCCAGATCACAACGTTCGCATGCGCCGCAATTGGTACAAGGCTTTGTTTCGTCTAAAATGCATTTTTTCATAATGTCCTCCCATTTTTTGCGAACGAACGTTTTCAAATGATCGTTCCTATGTTATACTGATAAAAAGTATCTGCAGATCGTTTATTATAACGCCTATTTGCAGCCGCTGCTTTTGCCAGGAAGGTGGTCGTTATGAAAAAGCTCAATAATCCCCAGCAAGCCATTTACGAGTTTATCGTTGACTATTGTGCAGCGCATACTTATCCTCCTACTGTACGGGAAATTTGCTCAGCTGTAGGATTGAGTTCTACTTCAACCGTGCATACCCACCTGAATAAGCTGGAGCAAAAAGGATTGATCAGGCGCAATCCTGCAAAGCAAAGGTCCATCGTTATTATGCAACCATCGCAGCAAAAAAGCAATATTCCTACGCCTGCTGTTGTTCCTTTGGTAGGCAATGTTGCGGCAGGCACCCCCATTCTTGCGGTTGAAAATATTGAGGATGAATTCCCGTTGCCTGCTCAATTATTGCATGGGGGGCAAAAAGGCGAAGTCTTTGTGTTAAAGGTTGAAGGAAACAGCATGATAGATGCCGGAATGTTCAGCGGAGACTATATTGTGGTACACAATGGGCTGAGCCATACCAACGGGGATATCGTTGTTGCCCGCATCCAAGGCGAGCGCGCAACGGTAAAACGCATTTTCGAAGAAAAAGACCGGGTACGTCTGCAACCAGAAAACGCCGCTATGCAGCCAATTTATGTGGCTTATAGCGACGTTGAGGTCATCGGAAAAGTTGTGGGCCTTATGCGGGTATACTGATTTCTCCCGACTTAATTAGCCCATCCAAGGCAAACATGGCACCAATTTTTCCGTGGGCATATGTAAGAGCTCCTTGGATATAGGCCGTATAAGGCTCCCTGATCGGGCCATCCGCGCTCAATTCAATAGAAGCGCCTTGCACAAATGCCCCTGCCGCCATAATAACCTGGTGGCTATAACCGGGCATATCCCAGGGTTCAGGCATAACAAAGCTGTCCACAGGGGCGGCTTTTTGTATGCTTTGGCAAAAGGATATCAGCGCTTCTTTCGTTTTAAACTGTACCGATTGAATAATATCCGAGCGGTCATCATGAGAGCATGGCAAAGTAGTCATGCCAACCAATTCAAATATTTTTGCAAATAAAGCAGCGCTTTTCAGGCTTTGCAAGGTAATGTGCGGCGCCAAAAACAGGCCCTGAAAAAACGGCGCATAAGAACTGGCATAAGAGCCGACTTCCCTGCCCATACCAGGCACGGTGAGGATATGCTGCACTCGCTCTACCGCTTCACGCTTTCCGGCGATATACCCGCCAGTGGGAGCAAGGCCGCCTCCGGGGTTTTTGATAAGGGACCCCATAATCAGGTCTGCCCCGATTGCGGTAGGCTCCTGCGCCTGGCAGAATTCACCATAACAATTATCCACCAGGATGGCCACATCCGGCCGCTTTTTATGAATAGCGGAAAAGACCTGGGAGAGCGCTTCCAGGGAAATGGCATTACGCCAAGCATATCCGCGGGAGCGTTGTGCATAGGCTACCCGGATATTTGGATCATCCAAGGCGGCTAAAACGCCTTGGATGTCAATCTGGTCGCCGTTTAGGGGAACCTCCCGGTATGAAATGCCTCGCTCTTTTAGAGAAGCAGGAGCGTTCCCCGTAATGCCAATAGCCTCCTCCAGCGTGTCATATGGTTTTCCAGTGATGGCCAGCATACTCTCTCCGGGGCGCAGCATACCGGCAAGTGCACAAAATAATGCATGGGTGCCATTGACAAACTGTGGGCGCACCAAGGCGTCCTGCGCGTCAAGGGCATAGGCGAATACCCGGTCAAGGGCGTCCCGTCCAATGTCGTCATAGCCATAGCCTGTAGTAGAAGCAAAATGGCGCTGGGCAATGCCTTCCCGCTGGAAAGCCTGCAAAACTTTGCACTGATTGGCAAAAGCGATTTTCTCTAATTTATGGAATACATCCCCCAACTGTTCCTCTGCTTGCAACACCAACTGCACGGCTTGTGAATTCAGTTGGAATGGGGTGGTAGTATTGTACGTCTCCAGTTTCATATCGAATGTTGAACTCCTCTATCGCTCAATTTTGTTCAGTAGCTTCCCAAGAGATTGCAACGGAAGGTGTAATAGAGGATACCGCGTGCTTATACAGCAGCATCTGCTTGTTCCCATCCGTTACAATCAGTATGGCAAAATTATCAAATCCATAAATTCCAGCATTTTTAATTTGAAAGCCGTTGGTCAAAAATATCGTGCACGGCACTTTTTGTTTACGAAGCTGGTTTAAAAAGTAGTCCTGCAAATTACCGGATCCCATGACCGCCTTCCTCACTTCCTGTTTGAAAAATTCGGATAATTCCCTCTATCAAATCCTGCAAACCTTTGTATGCATCCACGTCAATCCAATGAATACGTTGATCTCTGCGAAACCAGGTCCACTGCCGCTTGGCAAAATGGCGGGTCTCCTGCTTAATATCGGAAATAGCCTGCTCCAGCGAAATTTCTCCTTGGAAATAGCGGTACAGTTGCTTATAGCCTAGGCCTTGTAATGCAGGCAGTTTGGGATCATACCCTGCTTCATAAAACCGGCGCGTTTCCTCCAATAATCCGGCCTGCATCATCTGATCCACACGCTGCTCAATTCGGGCATATAATTTTTCCCGCGCCATGGTAAGACCTACCATAATGCACTGATATGGCATAGGCTTATCTTTTGCATTTGCAAAATCGTTTCCGTATGAGGTTAAGGTACGTCCGGAAATGACATATACCTCAAGGGCACGAATAATACGTTTCAAGTCGTTTGGATGTAAACGAGCCGCGGAGATAGGATCCACTTGCTGCAATCGCTGATAGCTGCTGCCAGGATATTGGGCTTCTTTCTCTTGTAGCTGCTGGCGAACGGCAGGATCCCCTGGAACTGCCGTAAAATCCAAAGGATAGGACAATGCATTGATATAAAGCCCTGTCCCCCCTACCACAAGAGGAAAATGACCACGGCTATGGATTTCTTCAATATACTGGAAAGCCTTTTGCTTGAACACAGAAACGCTAAAGCTTGGATCGTTTACCTCCACAATGTCCAGCATATGATGCGCAATGCCCATACGCTCCTCCATGGTAGGTTTGGCGGAACCAATATCCATTCCCCGATATATCTGGATAGAGTCGGCTGAAATGATCTCGCCTTGGAGCCGTTGGGCTACACCAATGGAAGCAGCTGTTTTTCCGCAAGCGGTGGGGCCGCATAAAATGCCTATAGTAGTTAAGGGTTTGTTATTTTCCATTTGTACTGCTTCCTATTATTTATAATATCCGTTTGAACAGCTTTTCCAGTTCGCGCCGCGTCATCTGTATCATTACAGGGCGGCCGTGGGGGCAGGTCATAGGCGCGCCTTCCCGTGCGTAATCTTCCAACAATGCAGCAATTTCCTCCTTTGTCAAAGGATCCCCTGCTTTCACAGCGTGTTTACAGGAGGCTTGTATCATATTTTCACGCAACAGCTCCTGGGTATTTGCCTTCCCCTGCTTCAAGAGTTTATCCAGAATGGTATGGACTAGCCCGGTAAGCAGGCAATCCTGCAGAATGGATGGAACAGCAGTTACTCGGATGGTCAGCGGGCCAAAAGGCTCTATAGAAAACCCCAGAGAACGAATGATCGGCTCATATTGCTCTAGTGCAGCCTGTTCCGCAGGCGTTAACGTGACCATTTCAGGGGTAAGCAGCATTTGCTGTGCGGGTGTTGACTGGCTTTCCATAAAGCGATTGTACAAGGCCCGTTCATGGGCTGCATGCTGGTCAATAAAAAAAATGTGCTCCCCTTGTTGGACGATCCAATATGTATCAAAGACTTTTCCTGCAACAGAAAAGGGAGTAATGCCAAATGCCTGCTGCTCCGGCTGTAAAACGGAGGAAATCCTCTTTTCATGAGAGGATACTTCCGAAGAAATGGAAAATGTGGGTACGGCAGGCTCTTTTGCTATATCCGGAGCTCCATCTGCTTGCTGTAAAGGCTTCGGATCCACCGGGACAAACCCGTCTGCTTCCTTTAGCTTATAGGATTCCAATGCGGGACATATGGTAGGCGATAGCCTGAATGACGGAACATCTTCTCGGCCAATTGGCCGAGAAGGCTGAAATTTAATTTTGCCATCAGCTTTGGGTGCAGTTAAACCTTCTTGCTGTTCGAGCACAATGCTGAATGGCGCATTTGCTTTCAGCGTATCTTTGGGCCATTGCATAGCGGGTGCAACAGCACTTCCCAAAGCGGCCTTGGTTGCATTGGTCAATGCCCGGGAAACCCGGGATTCATCTGTAAAACGCACTTCAAGTTTATTGGGGTGCACGTTTACATCTACTTCGTTGCTGGCAATGCGAAGGGAGATTACAGCAAAGGGATACCTGCCGGACATCAGTCGGGTATCAAAAGCGCATTGTATGGAGCTGGAGAGCAAGTTTGAGCGGATATAGCGGCCGTTTACCAAAAAAGATTGATGCGCCCTGTTAGGCCTGGCAATTTGCTCTGTTCCAACGAACCCGGTTATTTGCAAATATCCATCGTCATGAAATATGGGTTTTAAATGTGGTAATACTTCCCCACCATACACGCAATAAATCGCGTCTTTTAACACCCCATCTCCAGGGCTCTGGTATATAACCTTCTCATTCGCAAGGAATTTGAAAGAGATATCAGGACGGGCTAAAATCATCCGGGTAAGATATTCGCCAACATATCCTCCTTCCGTACGGGCAGCTTTTAAAAATTTACGCCGCGCAGGGACATTGTAGAAAATATTCAGTACTTCTAACGTGGTACCCTCTGGGCAGCCAATCGGCTCATGGGCTTTACATGCTCCCCCTTCTATGCAAACCAGGCTTCCAGCATCTTCTCCCTGGGCGCGGGTTTTTAAACGAACCTGGGCTACAGCTGCAATGGAGGCTAATGCTTCACCACGAAATCCCAGGGTTTCGATGTGGGTTAAATCTTCTGCATGGGAAATTTTGCTGGTTGCATGGCGTTCAAAAGCCAGCAGGCAATCAGCAGCAGGTATTCCGCTCCCGTTATCTGTTACCCGGATATAATCCATACCTCCGTTTTTTATTTCGATTGTAATAGCGGAAGCACCAGCGTCAATAGCATTTTCAACCAATTCTTTTACAATGGAAGCAGGCCGCTCTACTACCTCGCCTGCGGCAATTTGATTGGCGATATGTGGTTGCAAGACAATAATGCGATTCATAAAAACTCCTAAGCAGGATTAAGTGAGCAGGATTAAGTGCGGCAAATTTTTGCCCGCTGATGTAACTCATTCAGCGTGTTCAGGGCTTGTAACGGCGTTAAAGCGTCAACATCCAACTCAGTGAGTTCCATTAGCACGGCCTGCTGCTCATCTGTAACAAATAGAGACATTTGCCGCTGCGGTTCTGGCCGGTAACCTATACTAGGTCGGTTAATATCGGCGTTTTCCAGCTCTTTTAAAATAGCCCTCGCTCGGCGGATGACTCCATCCGGCAACCCGGCAAGCCGCGCTACCTGTACGCCAAAGCTCTTATCCGCTCCACCCCGCATAATTTTGCGTAGGAATAGAATATCCTCACCCACCTCTTTTACAGAGATGCGATAGTTCTTCACGCCCCCAAGCCGGCCCTCTAATTCGGTCAATTCATGATAATGAGTGGCAAAAAGGCATTTTGCGCCACAAAGGGACTTGTCCGCAATGTGCTCCAATACGGCCCAAGCAATAGACAATCCATCAAACGTGCTGGTTCCACGGCCAATTTCATCCAGAATTAACAGGCTTTTAGAAGTGGCATTGTTTAGGATGTTGGCCATTTCGCTCATTTCCACCATAAAAGTACTTTGTCCCGCAGCAAGGTCGTCAGAAGCGCCCACACGGGTGAAGATACGGTCTGTCATTACGATGGAGGCGCAATCCGCAGGCACAAAGCTGCCAATATGAGCCATTAACACGATCAGCGCGACTTGACGCATATAGGTGCTTTTACCAGCCATGTTGGGGCCAGTTAAAATTAATAAGCGATTTTCTTCCTCATCTAAGGTGGTATCATTTGGAATAAAGCTGTCCTTCATAGCCAACTCGACAATTGGATGACGGCCATTTTTTATCTCCAGGATGCCGCTATCGAGCATTTGCGGCTTACAATAGCGGTTGTTGGACGCAGCCTCAGCCAAGGACTGATAGCAATCCAATTTTGCCAACAGCGCCGCATCCTTCTGTAAACGGGCGGTACACCCCAAGAGTTCCTCACGCAAGGCTACAAACAGTTGATATTCTAAAGCAATGAGCTTTTCTTCAGCACCTAATATCGTTTCTTCCAACTTTTTCAGCTCTGGTGTAATATAACGCTCCGCATTGGCCAGAGTTTGTTTCCGCTGATAGGTATAAGGCACCAAATGCTGATAAGACTTGGTTACCTCGATATAGTATCCAAATACTTTGTTAAAGCCAACTTTTAAATTTTTGATTTTTGTTTGTTCCCTCTCCCTAGCCTCCAAATCAGAAAGCCATTGCTTGCCGTGAGAGGAGGCGTCCCGAAGGGAATCGACTTCGGAATGATAGCCAGATCGAATAACCCCGCCCTCTTTAACGCTTAAAGGCGGATCATCCACGATGGCACGCTCCATCAAATTCAGAATATCCTCCATTCGGTCCATATCCTTCTGAATTTGTTGAAACTCAGTCGCTTTGAGAGAGAAAAGCAATTCTAAAATGGCCGGCAGCTGCCCCAAAGACCGCCGTAAGGCTACACAATCCCGGGCATTCACTGTTCCGTAGGCAATACGGCTACAGAGGCGCTCCATGTCATAAATATTGCTTAAGGCATCCCGAAAGGATTTGCGCAGTACCATATTTTCGCATAGCTCCCCTACTGCTTCCAAACGAGCCTCAATCGGGGCGCGATGAATTAAAGGTTGTTCAATCCAGGCACGCAGCATCCGGCTGCCCATAGCTGTTTTTGTTTTATCCAGAAGATATAACAGCGTGTTTTTTTTGCTGCCCCCAGTTCTAAGCGGCTCAGTAAGTTCCAAATTGCGGCGAGTGGAAAAATCCAGCGCCATATAGGCGGAACGGTTGATAACCTGTATGGAACCAATGTGGGTTAAGGCGTTTTTCTGGGTATCTTCCAAGTATGCCATTAATGCCCCTGCCGCGCAGATGCCACAGGACAATCCCCCACATCCAAACCCATCCAGGGAGGATACATGAAAATGGCGCTCCAATCGCTCCCTTGCGGTTTGCTCTGCAAATGCCCATCCGCCGTAATTTTGCAGATAATAAGTGCTGGACAGCTGTTTGATAAGGGAAGATTGCAGAAACAGTCCGTCATTGGCAACGATCTCCCGCGGCTGAATGCGGGCAAGTTCATCATAAAGCTGAGTAGTCAATTCCTTGCCGCACAACTCGCCTAAATAGAAACCGCCGGTGGAAACATCCGCATAAGCAATGCCCACTTGGTCATCCTGCCAAAAGAGGGATACAATAAAATTGTTTTGCCCTTCCTCGAGCATACTTTCTTCAATTACGGTGCCTGGCGTAATGATACGGATGACATCCCGCTCCACCAATCCTTTGGCCAAAGCTGGATCTGTCAGCTGCTCACAAATAGCCACTTTATATCCCTTTTGAATAAGGCGGTTGATATAAGTATCTACAGAGTGATACGGAACGCCACACATTGGCGCCCGCTCCTCGAGGCCGCAGTCACGTCCGGTAAGTACGATTTCCAGTTCCCGGGAGGCGGTTAACGCATCCTCAAAAAACATCTCGTAAAAATCGCCCAAGCGGAAAAACAGAAGGCAATCGTTATATTTCTCTTTTAAATCTAAATATTGCCGCATCATGGGCGTAATGGCACCGGGCATGCGCGAATTTCCCCTCTTTCGCTTAAGCTTTCCAGAGTATACTGAAACGCCTGGAAATTATCCTATTTCCGGGATTCCAGCGAATATCCACAATCAATCTATGACTACTTCTACTACATCCTTTAATGATGGCAGCCGCCACAGCTGCCGCAAGAGCCGGAACAGCCACCGGAGGTTTCCCCTTCACCATTAACGCCGATGCAGCTTCCGATTTCCTTATTTACCATGCCCATTAAATTTTGAAAGGCATTTTGTGCCTCCAAAGCTTCTGAAAACAGGGGATTGGCCAAAAGCTGTTCTTGAAGGGCCTCCACATCGGAGGATAAGGCCGCAACGGCGGTGCGGTCTAAATCATCTCCAGATAGCATATTAACGATGCGGTCCTGCTTTTCCTGATATTCTTCCAGCATGCTGGTAATCATCTCGTTCGCTTCCATTGCGGCACGAGCAGACTGCATGCGCATAAACTCTTCCGATTCACTCAATGCCAAACCTAATTCCCGCGCTTTTTCCAAGATCATGATTTCGTTCCCTCTGCTTTCTTTATTATAGCTCTATTGTGCAGGGATAATTTTCCCAATTAATGAGTTTTTTTGTGTGGTTTCGACACGAACCGTATGGTATGTGCCGATCATGTCGGCATCACCAGGGAAATATACCATCTTATAGTTTGTTAATTTCCCAAACGCCATAGGTGTTTCCTTTTCATCGCATCCCTCTACCAAGACTTCCCCTATATGTCCGATATAACGCTGATTATTTTCTTTTGTTTTGGCTTCCTGAAGGGCGTTAAGCCGCAGTAGGCGCTCTTTTTTGACGGCGTCCTCAATTTGATAAGGCATGGCCGCAGCCTTCGTACCGATGCGTGGAGAGTACATAAAAGTAAATGCCGCTGCAAACCCTACCTGATCTACCAAAGATAACGTCTGCTGAAAATCCTCTTCCATTTCACCAGGGAAGCCTACGATAATATCAGTAGTGAGCTCCACGCCTGGAACTTTTGCGCGCAAACGATCCACCAGTGCCAAATAGCTGGCGCCGGTATAGTGGCGATTCATGCGCTCCAGTATACGGTCGCTGCCCGACTGAACAGGCAGATGGATATGGTTGCAGACTTTATCCAGCGCAGCCATGCTGTCAATCAGCTCCTCGGAAAGATCTTTTGGATGGGAAGTCATAAAGCGAATACGCTTTATCCCCTGCAAATCATTTAATTGCCTTAAAAGATTTGCAAATGTGATTCCCTCCATATCTTTTCCGTAGGAATTCACGTTTTGCCCCAGCAGCATGATCTCACTGTATCCCTGAGAAACAAGCTCCCGTGCCTCCTGGATGATTTGTTCCGGCATCCGGGAGCGCTCCCTGCCGCGAACGTAAGGCACTATGCAGTAGGAGCAGAAATTATTGCATCCATACATGATGTTAATGCTGGCACAAACCCCAGCAGGCCGCAGCATGGGCAACCCCTCGATTACATCCCCTTCCGTATTATGTAAGGAAAAAGGCCTTTCACCGTTGAGCGCCTGTTGCATCAAGCTTGGCAATTCATAAAGGCTGTGGGTGCCAAAAACCAGATTGACAAAAGGATAGCGCTTATATAATCGTTGGGCGACCTCGGGCTGCTGCATCATGCAGCCGCATACCCCTATCATAAGGCCGGGGTTTTCATCTTTACGTTTTTTTAAAGCGCCTACGTTGCCGAAAACGCGTTTTTCAGCATGCTCCCGTACACAGCAGGTATTAAACAGGATAAAATCCGCATCGTCCTTATGAGATGCGGCGGTAAACCCCATTGTTTCCAACATGCCGGCCAATGTTTCGCTATCATGCGCATTCATCTGGCAGCCATAAGATTCAATAAAATATCGCAACCCTCTAGGCGCCAATTCAGCATAAAGGGCCTGGGCAATCGCCTGCTGTTCGCGCAAAGCGGCAGATTCGGAATTCAACCGTTTGATCATGTATCCCCTATCTCTTCCTCAATAATATTCTTTTTCAATTATAGCGGTTCTCATTACGGCTTGCAAGTAAAGGCGCAAGTATGGATATTGGGAAGAAAAATACGTCTGAATTAGGTAGCAAAATAATAGCAGAATACATGAAGTAAAAACATATTGCAGAATACGGAAAATTTCATGTTGACATTTTCCAATCCATGCGGTATATTAATATTCGTCGCTAAGAGCGGTCGAAACGACCTGCAGCGGGGTGTAGCGCAGTCCGGTAGCGCACGTGCTTTGGGAGCATGGGGCCGGGGGTTCAAATCCCTTCACCCCGACCATATATGGCCCCTTGGTCAAGCGGTTAAGACACCGCCCTTTCACGGCGGTAACAGGAGTTCGAGTCTCCTAGGGGTCACCATTTTATTTTGCGGTGCGGGCCTTTAGCTCAGTTGGTCAGAGCGGTCGGCTCATAACCGATTGGTCCGGGGTTCGAGTCCCTGAAGGCCCACCATTTGCTAAAGCATTTAAGGCCCGGTAGTTCAGTTGGTTAGAATGCTAGCCTGTCACGCTAGAGGTCAGGGGTTCGAGCCCCCTTCGGGTCGCCATCTTGCCTCGGTAGCTCAGTTGGTAGAGCAAGGGACTGAAAATCCCTGTGTCGGTGGTTCAAGTCCACTCTGAGGCACCATTAAGAGTCATTCGCTGGTGTAGCTCAATTGGCAGAGCAGCTGATTTGTAATCAGCAGGTTGCGGGTTCGAGTCCCATCACCAGCTCCATTGATAACATCATATTTTCGTGGATGGGTTCCCGAGCGGCCAAAGGGAGCAGACTGTAAATCTGCCGTCACAGACTTCGGTGGTTCGAATCCACCCCCATCCACCACTATCTGCGGGAATGGCGGAATTGGCAGACGCGCACGGTTCAGGTCCGTGTGCTGGCAACAGCATGCAGGTTCAAGTCCTGTTTCCCGCACCATGGTAGCGTGGCTTTACGGTATTCTATATGCTGTAAGACCACGCTATTCTTTATATTTTTGAACTTAGGAAAATAGTAGCAGAGACCACTTAAGAGCTGACGAGATAGTATTGTAAAGGAGGAAGCAGTGTGTGTAAAACCGAAAAACTTGCGGTTCTATCCAAGATTGGTCAAGCGCTCAATGATGCAAATGTTATTTGGCAGTCGGTGCCTCCTTACTTCTCTATTTTAATAATAAAACAGATGAGTTCCATGATATTGATCTTATGACAACGGTTGAAGACGTGCAGAAAGTGAAAAAAATACTTATGCAAATGGGTACACTTGCACCTCCAAATCCCAACGAACTTTATAAAACAAAATGTTTTTTGGAATTTACAGTAGATGGAATCGCTATTGATGTTATGGCAGGCTTTGCGATTACCCGCGACGGAATGAATTATGATTGTTCCCTCAGACCTAGCAGCATTACTTCATTCACAGAAGTGAACGGTGTTCCAATCCCATTGCAATCATTGACAGAATGGCGTAGATACTATGAGCTTATGGGCCGAGCAGAGAAAGTACAAATGATTGACAGATAACTTTCGATTTATCAAGGAAAACCGTTCTTGGCCCGACTTATTTTCAAGCCGAATCTGTTATCGCTAGTTCACCAATACGAGTGTGTTTATATGAACACCCGTATTATTTTGTCATAAGGCGAAAATATTTTGCCTTGTGCAACTGTAAAACAAATGGAGAAACTGCTGGCTGACTAATTTCCATGTGCCGGCCGTTTATTAACAACTGGCTGAATATTGCTCTTGCGCTTTTTATGCCGCTTTCCCTGGTTGTAGCGGCAATTACAGGACGTGTTTTCGCGCCGTATCCCACCGACAACATCAGCTTTACATTATTTACCCCTGCCTATATCGTCTTGGTAAGCGCGGCATACATCATTTTGAAAAAACACAGACAATTAAAAAAACCACACAAAGGAATAAAGGGGCAACGGCACTACAATATTTTAACCTTTCTTGTATTCCAGTTGCTCCAGGGCCTCTTCTGTAATTGGCGTTCCGCAGGGGATTTCCCGTGCCAAACATGAATGGCTGCTTTTTGCATCGAGCGATTCGTCCAAACGCAAGGAGCAGATATCACTCAAATCCATTTGGCAGGCAATAAAAGGGCTGATAATTTGTAAATCTGCGAAAAGCTCCAGAATAAGCC
>JAEXFV010000056.1 GCA_023451115.1 Bacillota bacterium | reverse complement strand
AAAATAGCAGTCCGCACCGGCAGGCAGGTTCACCGTAACAGCAGCGCGCTATCCCCACGACCGGTTTGTGGGAAGCGGCATAAAGCAAATAGCCAGGCGGGAAGAACACGCAACCTGATTTTAACAGCGTTTTTTTAAACTGCCATATGATCCCCAGGGTGGAACAAACGTCGTTTAAAACTCACAATCATGAAAAGGCCCTAATATCCCCATAGTGTTGAATGTTCTTTCCATTCAACACTATGGTTTTATGCCCTACAACATTAATTGCATGAAAGCCTATAAAAATATTGGAAAACAGCCACTTTCATCCGGATATTGGGTAAAAGAAAGGTTGGGGAGCCAATCGTCAATATATAAATGGAAGAAACGCCAAAATTTCCGGCTGAAAACTAATGTTTGCGCTTCCGGGACAATAGATATGTGATATAATAAAACAGTTCGTAATAAGCGGCAAAGGCTTACAAAGGCGCCTTATTTTGCCCCTTTCCCTGCCCTGAGCGGCAAAAGAGCAGGCGGACTGATTTCCAACCGGAGGTTTGTTTATGAATATTGTAGTATTGGCCGGCGGGGTTAGCACCGAGCGGGATGTTTCCCTTTCTTCCGGCACAAAAATTTGCAAAGCGCTGCGGGCGCAAGGGCATCAGGCCGTATTGGTGGATTTATTTTTCGGCCTTCCTTCCCTGCCGGACCCTGTTTCCGATTACTTCCGCCTGACGGGGGAACCCACGGACTACAAGGTGCCGGAAACGGCCCCGGATATCGCGGCCATCAAAGCTGCACGCAAAGAAAGCGGCTTGGGGGAAATCGGTAAAAACGTATTATCGCTTTGCCAGGCAGCGGATATGGTGTTTTTAGGCCTGCACGGGGAAAACGGCGAAAATGGACGTTTACAGGCGTTGCTGGATATTGCCGGCATCCGCTACACCGGTTCCGGCTATTTGGGCAGCGCTTTGGCAATGAATAAAGTGATCACCAAACAGATCTTTTTGCAAAACAGCATCCCAACTCCCCATAGCCGCACATTTGAAAAGGGCGGAATGCGCCAGTGGACGTATGGCTTCCCCTGCGTGGTAAAGCCATGCAGCGGCGGTTCCAGCGTGGGCGTGGCCATTGCCCGGGATGAAAAAGCCTTTGCTGCAGCCTTGGAGGACGCTTTCGCCTATGAAGACCAGGTGCTTGTGGAGCAATATATACAGGGCCGGGAATTTTCTGTGGGCGTGTTGGGCGATATGGTGTTGCCTCCTATTGAAATCATTCCCAAGGGAGAATTCTACGATTATGCCCATAAATACCAGGCGGGATGGACGGAAGAAATTTGCCCCGCCAGGCTGGATGAAAGCATCACCAAGGCGATGCAGGCATCGGCTTTGGCGGCCTATCGGGCTCTGCGCCTGGCCGTATATGCCAGAGTGGACTTCCTGCTGGACGCTCAGGGCCAATTCTATTGCCTGGAGGCCAATACCCTGCCCGGCATGACGCCTACCAGCCTGCTGCCCCAGGAAGCGCAGGCGGTTGGCGTCGATTACACCAGCCTTTGCCAGCGCATTGTCACACTATCTATGGAGAAATATCAATAAGTATGCAACCATTCCATCTCTATGAGGCGGCGCAGGCCGCAAAAGGCGTATTATATGCACCACCGGAGCAAAGGGATGCTTTGATCCGGTGTGTGACCATTGATAGCCGCAAGGTAGAGCCGGGCGCTCTGTTCATCCCCATTCAAGGGGAGCGGTTTGACGGCCATGACTTTATTCCCGCCGCTTATGCTGCGGGGGCTTGTTGTTGCCTCACCCAGCGCCCGTTGGACACCCCCCTGCCTTATATCCTGGTGGAAGATACGGCCCAGGCTTTTCAAAACATGGCAGCCTGGTACAAAAGCCGTATGGGGGCAAAAACCGTAGGCATTACCGGCAGCGTAGGAAAGACCACTACCAAAGAGTTTGTGGCGGGTGTGTTGCGCCAGCGTTTTGACGTGATGTACTCCAAAGGAAACCTGAACAACCAAACCGGCGTACCCCTGATGCTGTTTCAGCTGGAGCCCCATCATGAGGCTGCGGTGATTGAAATGGGCACCAACCATTTTGGAGAAATCGACTGCCTGGCCAGGATGGTGCGCCCGGATATTTGCCTGCTCACCAATATCGGCACCGCCCACATCGAACATTTTGGATCCCGGGCAGGAATTTTTCAGGGAAAATGTGAAATGCTGTCCCACATGGTTCCCGGAGGCCGCGTCGTCGTCAACGGGGACGACGATATGCTGGTTACCTTAAAAACCGCCCGGCAGGATGTGACCACATTTGGGCTGCGCCCTGAACATGACGTGTACGCTTCCCAGGTGGAAAACCTAGGACTTTGCGGGATGCGCTTTATCGCCCATTACGAGGGAAAGCAGGCACCCATTCAACTGAAAACGCCAGGACTGCACATGGTGTACAACGCTTTGGCAGCACTGGCCATCGGCAGGATGTTTGGCATGGATATTCAGAGCATCCAGCAAGGCTTGAACCATTATGAGGCCCTTGCAGGCCGGATGTGCATCCAGCAAGCCCGGAGCTTTACCATCCTCAACGACGTATACAATGCCAACCCCGCCTCCATGAAGGCCTCCTTGGATGTGCTGCAAAGTGCGGCTGGGCGCAAGGTATGCATCCTGGGAGATATGCTGGAGCTGGGCGATCAGGCAGCGACATTGCATCGCGAGGTAGGGGCATATGCCGCAAAGCTGGGAATGGATTCTATCGTCTGCATCGGCGCTCTGGCCCAATATCTATATCAGGGCGCCATAGAAGCAGGCGCCGCCCATGCCCAATATTTCCCCACCCTGGAAGAAGGGATTGCCGCACTGCCCAACTGCATCCACAGTGGCGACCATGTGCTGGTCAAGGCCTCCCGTTCCCTGCATTTTGAGCAGATTGTAAATGCACTTTTACAGATTTAAACTTCAAATCAATACGCCCCCATAAGAAAAACGGGGGCGTAGTACCATTCCTTATTCTCCAGAAAATATCGCGGCTTGTTGCTCCAAGCCCTGAAAAAAGGCGGCAATGTGCACCCCGTCCACCAGGGCGTGATTTGCTAAGAGTGTAACCGGCATCATCAGGCGCCCATCCTGTTCAACATATCCGCCAAAGGTAATGCGGGGATTGCTGTCAGCAGGATACGGGGTAGGCTGGGTAATGGCGGTGTAACATTTCCACGGCACGCAGGAAACGAACAGCAGCGCCTGCTCATCCTCCTCCAACGGGATGCCGTGGCCCTTTTTTGCTGCATTCTGTTTTTCCAGCGCATAGGGCAGAAACTGGGAGTATGGCTGCATACAGTCCAGCTCGCAATAGCAGTAGGTGCCATCTTCCAACGCTACCGTATGGGAGGTATGGCAGTTTTCATATTCTATAATGGCCTGCCCCTGGATACGCTGGCGCAGCTGAGGCACCTGATTGGCTGCACGGCCTGCCAGATACAGGCAGGAAAGAAAAAAGGGCAGCCCTTTTTGTTTCGTCAGCTTTTTCACCTGGGTAACATCTACCTGGCAGGTGAGCCCCACGTAAGGGTTTGCATATTCCTGAAAATACAGAAAATGGCTTTTTCTTGGATAAACGTCCAGATCGATCACTCGATATTTCATTGTTTCCTTTTCCTCACTGCTGTGCAAAATTTGGTCGATTGGCTTTGACGCTGAAGCGATCCGCCGTTACAGTAAACACCGCTACCTTAGAAAGATCCTGCTCATATAGCTCGGGCCAGTCCGCCTGCCCGGTCTGCTGGCGCATAATGATTTGAAGCCCGCTGGCTTTTTGCAAAGGATCCTCCAAAAAGGCTGCTCTCCCCTGGCCAATCACGCTGGCATAGGCAAAGCTGTGTGAACAAGCCGTATCCCCTTTAAGCAGGCTATGGCCGCAATCCATTTCAAAGCCCACCCGTGGGGTTTGCCTTAGCAGCCGGATTTTTCTGCCCTCCCGGGCGCTATGAAAATAGAGCTGGAGCCTGCCCTGCTCCAGGCAGTAGCCAAAGCTTAATGGCAGGATATATGGTATTCCCTCTTCCACCATAGCCAGGCGGCACACCTGACAGCGATCCAGAATATAACGGATTTCCTTTTCGTCCCTTACTTGCCGTTCGGCTCTACGCATCACAACCCACTCCTTTTCCCAATTCTCCCGGATTTTAAGCTTTGCCGCCAGGGTTTCAGACCGCCATTTTCGGCTTTTAAGCCTTTCTGCTATTTTACCAGTGCCAAAGCCGTTAGGAAAGCCCTCACCTCCTGCTTTTGTTTGTGTTGACTAATAAAGCGCCATCATAGTATAAGTGAAAGATACTCTTAGGGAGGCTGCGAGCATGACAGATTTTTTAATCCGCCTGTTTGTAAAAGACCAGACGGATATCCGTAAGCTGCATACCGCATACGGCACATTAGCGGGTTGTGTGGGAATCCTGCTGAACCTTTTGCTGTGCGGGAGCAAATTTTTAATTGGAGCGTTGTGCCAGAGCATTGCCATCCAGGCAGACGCCATCAATAACCTTTCAGATGTGGGTTCCTCCGTGGTGACGCTGGTGGGGTTCCGCGCGGCGGGCAAACCAGCGGACGCCCAACACCCCTTTGGCCACGGCCGTATCGAGTATGTGGCAGGGTTGGCTATTTCCTTTTTGATTTTACTGGTAGGCGTAGAAATCGGCAAGGAGGCCATCGGGCGCATCCTTTCTCCCTCGGCGGTCAATTTCCGCTGGGCTTCTGTGGCGGTGTTGTTCGGTTCCATCTGCGTCAAGCTGTGGATGGGGCGTTTTACAAGCCGTATCGGCCGCAAAATCCATTCCCAGGCTCTTGCTGCCGCCACTACGGACAGCATCAGCGACGTAGTGGCCACCAGCGCTGTGCTTCTGTCCACACTGGCTTCCCATTTTTTCCACTTGGCATTGGATGGATACATGGGCGTGTTAGCCGCCTTGTTTGTGCTGTACTCCGGCATTGGTATTTTAAAGGACACCATGAGCCCTTTGATGGGGGAAGCGCCTTCTCCCCAGCTTGTGCAGGAATTAAAAGCGCGCCTGCTCTCTTATGAGGGCATACTGGGTATTCACGACCTGATCATCCATGAATATGGCGCAGGCCAAATCCTGGCCACTGTGCATGCAGAGGTTTCTGCTCTGGAAGATATCCTGGAAATTCATGAAACCATTGATAAGGCGGAGCGGGAAATCGGCGCTGCGATGGGGCTGCATCTTACCATCCACATGGACCCTTTGCCTGTTAACGACCAGGCCCGGGACCTTGCTGCCAGCCAGGTTGCCCAGGTGATCGCCAGCATCGACCCTCGCCTTTCCTTCCATGACTTCCGCATGGTCCCTTCCGACAACTGCATCACGCTGATTTTTGATTTGGTAACGCCTTATGGCCAAAGCGGGGAATGGACCGCTGAAATCAAAAAACGCATCAAAGAGGGCATGCAGAGTTTTGATTGCCGCTACCGCTGCGCGATTACCGTTGACTCAGACTACCTCGGCGGATAATGGAACGTTACAGGATGCGCCTTCCCTCCCGTAACCGCCTTGCCTAAACCGCATAAACGCTGTATAATAGCACCAATATTACTTTTTATATATGGTTTGATGTTGAATTGCCCGCAGGCGGTTTCTGTGAGCAAAGGAGGTTGCATGCGATCGTACAATTTTAGCCCTGATGCGGTTATTTTGCCCCAGGCTGTGGAAGAAGCCATACAACAGGTTGTGGCGGATTATCAGGGCAGCGGTTTGTCCTTATGGGAGCTTGGCCAAAAAAGCCCCCGTTTTTGCGCCCTAAAAGAAGAAACGGAAGCGGTATTGCGCCGGGTATTGGGCATCCCTGAAGAATACGAAATTTTATTCCTACCAGGTGGGCGCTCCATGCAGTATGCCCAGCTTCCCCTCAACCTGATGCGCAATTCCCGTGCTGATTATCTCATCAGCGGCCAGCAGGCCAAACTGGCCCAAAAGGAAGCCGACCGGTTTGGCGAGGCTCGGATTGTTGCCTCCGGCGAGGAAAACGGTTTTTGCTGCCTTCCGGAAGTCACAAGAGCGATGTTTGACCCCTCTGCAGACTATGTGCATATTGTAATGGATAATGTTTGCCATGGCACTACCTATATCAACCATTTGCCGGATATAGGAGATGTGCCGATTGTTGCCGACTTTTCCAATTGCCTGTTATATGGCCCACTGGATATCTCCCGATATGGCCTGATCTATGCGGACATGCAGGGGCTATTTGGGGCATCCGGCATGACGTTGATGATTTTGAGGCGGGATTTGGTGCGTAAGGAGCCCCCCTCCAGCCTCCCCACCGTGTTGAGCTACAAGCGTTTGTTGGAAGGAGCGGTTACTCACACATCTCTTTCCACCAGCGGCGTATATTTATGCAAATGTATATTGGAGTTGATTGAGCAAGAAGGCGGGCTTGCGGCCATTGGACGCCGTAATCAGGAAAAATCCGCCCGGTTATATGACTTATTGGATTCTTCCCGCTTTTATCAGGTAATGGCAGACCCCTCCTGCCGCTCTGGCAGTAGCGTGGTATTCCGCCTGCCGGACGAACGCCTTACCCAATTGTTTTTGCAGCAGGCTCGTGGGCTTCATCTTATCGGGCTGGAAAATTCCTCCGGGGACGGCAGCCTCTGTGCCTGTATCTGCAACGGTATAGCCGAAGACGGCGTTGTGCAGCTCATCGACTTTATGGGCCGCTTTCAGCGGGAAAACCGTTAAGGTGGTCAAAGCGGCAGCTTTGACATAGCACCTTGTTGAAATCCCCAATGCTGTAAGGCAGTGGGGAATACTATGGTTTGGTTTTATGCGTGAAAACGCTAATATTTTTTAACAGAAAGGACGCCTTTGCTCCCAAAAGAGCAGAGTGCGGAAGGAGCTATGCAACGTATTTTAACCCTGAATGCTATTTCCAACGCGATCTATGAATATTTGCCCTCTGCGTGCTATACGGTGTCTTCCTCAGAGGAGAAGCCTAACGCTATTTTGGTACGCAGCATGGACTGCCGCGAACGCGCTTTAAACGAAGAGCTGCTTGCCATTGCCCGGGCAGGCGCCGGCACCAATAATATCCCCATCGACCGCTGCACTCAAGCGGGCGTGGCGGTGTTTAACACCCCGGGCGCCAATGCAAACGCGGTAAAAGAGCTGGCTCTTTGCTGTATGTTATTGGCTTCCCGCAACGTAATGGAAGGAATCGCCTGGGCTTCTCAACTTACCGGCCCGGATATTGGGATACAGGTGGAGCAGGGGAAACGCCAGTTTATCGGCCATGAATTATATGGAAAAACCCTGGGGGTTATTGGCTTGGGCGCCATTGGGGTTATGGTAGCAAACGATGCCCATGCCATTGGCATGCAGGTAATTGGATACGACCCATTTATCTCCATTGAACATGCCTGGGGATTGTCCCGGGCAATCCAGCGGGCCAATTCCCTGGCGGAAATGTTATCCCGTTGCGATTATATCACCATCCACGTACCTTTAATGGAAAAAACGCGAAATTATATTAACGACCAAGTGCTCTCCATGATAAAGCCCGGGGCCATGCTGTTGAATTTGGCTCGCGGCGAACTGGTGGATACCCAGGCTGTGCTGGACGCACTGGAAGCGGGCCGTCTGTCCCGTTATATCACCGATTTCCCCAACGAAGCCCTGATTGGCAAAAAAAACGTGATTTGCGTGCCGCATTTGGGCGCCTCCACGCCGGAAAGCGAGGAGAACTGCGCCCGCATGGCTGCAAGGGAATTGGATCAGTATCTGCGCTACGGCAATGTGGAAAACAGCGTCAACTTCCCCCAATGCGTCCTGGCGCCCTCCGGCGTATGCCGTATTTGCGCCCTGCATGACAATGTCACCAATATGGTGGGGCAAATTACGGCAGTGCTGGCGCAAGCCGGCTGCAACATTGCCAACATGGTGAACAAGAGCCGGGGAGAAATCGCTTATACGCTGTTGGATTTGGATCACGCCCTCCCTGCCGATGCGCTGGATTGCCTCAGAAAGATTCCTGGCATGAAACGGGTGCGCTCGCTGCAATTTTAAAGGGCTATCGCCTTTTTACATCAATACATATGAGGAGGAAACCATTATGACCCGCTATCCTAACGACATCGGTGTACAAGTGCCCACGGTATTGCTCCCCCCGGCCACCACAGACTTTTCCAAGTGGGCGGTCGTTGCCTGCGATCAGTTTACCTCCCAACCAGAGTACTGGGAAGAGGCCGCGCACATGGTAGGAGACGCCCCCTCTACCCTCAATTTGATTTTACCGGAAGCCTACCTAGGCAAGCCGGAAGAGGCCGCCAGGATGCAGACCATCCGTTCTTATATGGAACGCTACCTGGAGCAGGGCGTGCTGCAAGCGCAGGAACAGGGTTTTGTTTTGGTGCGGCGCCAAGCAGAAGGAAAAGAGCGGGTCGGCCTGGTTATGGCGCTGGATTTGGAGCAATATGATTATCATAAGGGGGCCACTACGCTGATCCGGGCTACAGAAGGCACAGTGCTGGATCGCATCCCGCCCCGGCTGCGAATCCGAAAAAATGCGATTGTGGAATTGCCCCATATTCTGGTACTCATCGATGACCCTGGCCGCACCGTGATCGAGCCCTTAACCCAGCGGCAGGCGGATTTCCCTCTGCTGTACGATACGGATCTGATGCTGGGCGGCGGGCATGTGGAAGGCCGGCTGGTAAGCAACCCGGAAGCGATACAAAGCGTATTGTCCGCTTTAACGGCGTTGACGGATCCTGCCGCCTTTGCGGCTAAGTACGGCCAAGGGATAGCGCCGCTGCTTTTTGCCATGGGCGATGGAAACCACTCTTTCGCTACGGCCAAAGCTGCCTGGGAAGAGATCAAATCCACATTGCCCCAGAGCCAGTGGGAGGACTGCCCTGCACGCTATGCCTTAGTGGAGGTGGAAAACGTCCACGATGCAGGTATTGTGTTTGAACCCATCCACCGTGTGTTGTTCCATGTGGATCCGGAAAAAGCCCTGGAGCGGCTCAACCAGCTGCTCAACCAGCAAAACGGCGGTTGTTCCATGGAGTTGTATGCCCACAGGCAGGCATTGGAAAGCGCTCAGGCAGAAGGGGAAGCGCAATCTGCCTTTGTGCTGCCGTTCTTCTTCGGGAGCAAATGCGGCGCGTTTTTCATTACATCCCCGGCGCAGCAGCTGCCAGTAGGCACATTGCAGGCCGCTATTGACGCTTTGCTCCAGGAATATGCTGGTGCGGAAGTGGACTATATCCATGGAGAAGACGTTGTGTTGGAGCTCTCCGGGAAAAAAGATGCGGTTGGCTTCCTGCTGCCCGGCATGAAAAAAGAAGAATTATTCCCAACGGTTGTGTTTGATGGCGCACTGCCCCGTAAAACATTCTCCATGGGCGAAGCATGCGAAAAGCGGTATTATATGGAATGCCGGAAAATACAGTAGCTGGCTCGGATTGATTAGGGATGCCGGGGCGGTGGGCTCCGGCGCAGAACCTGTTTGCAATCCCCGAAGTCCGATGATTTTGGGGGAAGGAGGAGTATGGTAAAGGTTGCAAAGTTCGGCGGCAGTTCTCTGGCGGACGCCGCGCAATTTAGAAAAGTACGTGCTATTATGGAAGCGGATCCACAGCGCCTGTTCCTGGTGCCCTCTGCCCCGGGCAAACGCACGTATAAAGACGAAAAAGTGACGGATCTCCTGTTCCGCTGTCAAAAATTGGCGGCCCAGGGAGAGTCTTTTGAAGAAGTGTTCGATACCATTGCGCAGCGGTATATCGATATTGCGCAGGAGCTGGGCTTGCATATCGATATCCGTTCCCATCTGCAAACGGTTTGGAACAATCTGATGCAAGGCGCTTCTGCGGATTACGCCGCAAGCCGGGGCGAGTATCTCAACGGCCTTTTGCTGGCGGACTATCTGGGCTTTGATTTTGCGGACCCTGCGGAGCTGATTTCTTTTGACATTAACGGGGTGTTCGATGCGGAAGAAACCCAGCGGCGCATGCAGGCCCTGGCTGGGACCCGCTACGTGGTAGTGCCCGGGTTCTACGGCAGCCTGCCGGACGGCTCCATCAAGGTATTTCCCCGGGGCGGATCGGATATTACCGGTGCCATCGTAGCACGGGGCGTGGGGGCAGATATTTATGAAAACTGGACGGATGTATCCGGTTTTCTGATGGCGGATCCCCGGATTGTAAAGAATCCGAAGCACATTGAGCAGATCACCTATTCCGAGCTGCGGGAGCTGGCCTATATGGGCGCTACGGTTCTGCATGAAGACAGCATTTTCCCTGTGCGCCAGGCATGCATACCCATCAACGTGCGCAACACCAATGCCCCCCAGGATCCTGGCACCTTCATCATCCCCGATAACGAAGGCATCCCGCTGGAAGGGCGGCTTACTGGCATTGCCGGCCGCACGGGATTTACGGTTATCGCTATCGCCAAGGACAACATGCATGGCGAAGTGGGCTTTGGCTACAGCGTGCTGGCCGTACTCAAGCGCCACAGGATTTCCTTTGAGCATATGCCCACCGGCATCGACACCATGTCCCTGGTGGTTGCGGATAAGGAGCTGGAAGGCAAGCGCAGCCAGGTGGTGGACGAACTGATGAGCGAATGTCAGGCGGACAGCGTGGAGCTCCATGACAATATGGCGCTTATCGCCACTGTGGGCCGGGGCATGGTGCATTCCGTAGGCGTTTCCGCCAAACTATTTGGAGCTTTGGCCCGGGCGGGGGTTAATATCCGCATGATTGACCAGGGTTCCAGCGAAATGAATATCATCGTAGGGGTAGAAAGCGATGAGCTCCCCACTGCTGTACGTGCCATTTACGAAGCATTCAAGGATTAAACCGGAAAAGCCCAATGCCCTCTGGGGAAGCAAAGCCAAAGGGTGCGCCTCATAGGGCCAGGCAGGGAAAAATATCACAAGCGTACCATTTTGATGGTACGCTTGTTTTGGTTTGCAATTGCTACAGACCCTGCCTACAGCACAGCGCTTTATAAATCCCCCTGAAATTCAGCCATGCAGGGAAAGGTCTTTTCCTTATATTTGTGCCTGCTCCCGTTCTTTTTCTTCCATCAGCTGGGAATACATCACTGCCTGGGCAGGGTCATCCAGCCATAAACGCTCCATATTGTAATACTTACGCTCATCCGGAATAAATACATGCACCAAAATGCTGCCAAAGTCCAGCACCACCCACCTGCCTTCCGGGTATCCATCCTTGCGGCGGGTTTCCAGGCCCAGATCCGGTGCTTTTTCTTCCAGTTCATCGCATAGCGCTTTGACCTGGGGCACCGCGCGGCCGCTGCAGATCACAAACCAATCGGCAATGATGGTTTTGTCCGCCACATGAATCGCCACAATATCCAGCGCCTTCTTGTTATACAACACTTCACATAGGCCCAATACCTGTTCCTTTAGCTCCAAATTCACTTCTGCCTCCTTTAATCATTGGATATTGTTTGGGTTTCCCGTTGTAATGCCTCCAGCGTTTCCAAAGACGCCGGGTCTACCGTTTTTCCATTATGCTGTACAAAATCAATGGTTTGCCGCAGCCCCGCCATTACCGCCAGATTTAAGTCTCTTTGCGCCAACTGCCGCAAAGCCGCTACCCCTTGATAATCCCGCCCAGGTTCTATCATGTCCGCCAGATAAATGATTTTGCATAAATCATCCATATCTGGTGCTCCAGTGGTATGCAGGCCAATCGCCCGCAGCACAGCATCATCCGTTACCCCGTATACCTGCCGCGCAAGGCGCTGGCTGGTCTTTGCGTGGGTCAGGTTACCTCCATCCACCCCACGGCCACAATCGTGGAGCAGGGCTGCCAGGCGGGCCTGATGGCTGTTTACCTGATACCGCTGGGCCAGCCATTGGGCACACCGCACCACACCCATAGTATGCTGATATCTATTATTATTCAACGCCGCCCTGAGCTTTTCCTGCATGGCTTTGATGAAAGGGGGAAAATACAGCCCATTTTCATAGAGATATTTCTCTACCATAAGGGGCAGTAACCCGCTGATGGGCAAAGCATCCCGTATATGCTGCCGCACCTGGGTCGAAGAAATTGGGGGTATCGCAACGTTAAGTAAATGTACTACGGCGCCAAACTCTTCCCGCAACCTTTGCGCATCCTGCTGCTCTGTGCCCTGCAATCCCTCCCGGGCAAAAGCCACAATGGCGGCAATGCGAAAAATCTCCCGGGCCTGCTTCCAATTGGGCAGATCCTTTAGCATGTCTCCCCCCACAATGCAAAACAGTTGTGCGCCCGGATTACGCTTTTGTAAATCCCGCAGGGTGTCAATGGTATAGCTTTTCCCTTCCCGCTTCAGCTCTATGTCACAAGCTGCAATTTTCGGTTCTCCCAACTCTTGCGCTGCTAACCGTGCCATTTCAAAACGGTAGCTCGCGGGAATCGCATCCTGCACTGTTTTGTGCGGCGGATCGCGGTCCACCATCAGCAACACCCGGTCCAAACCGATCTGCTCCAACGCTGCCTGCGCCATTTGAATATGGCCGTTATGTATGGGATTAAATGTGCCGCCCAGCATACCGATCCGGCCCGGAAGGGATTGCTCCATGGTAAACTACCTCGCCTTACACGAATTTTAACCATTCTATCGCATGTTTCAGTATACACCAAATCCACTGCGGCAACAATGTAAGCAAAGCGCCTGCTATGCTAAACCGATTTGTAGAAAGGGGATTTTTCTATGGAAAAAGATCTTTTGCGTTATTACCGGCAGCGCCAGTGCAAGGGCCGTTCGAAAGCGGCGCGGGTGCTGGACGCGGTGTTGCTGCGGCTGTTATTTGTGGCTGCAAGCTATCTGTGGTTTCGTTCTAACGTGCCAAATCAGGTGGCGGTTCATGTGTTAACGGCGGTGACCACCGCCCTGTTTCTTTTTGCTGCCAGGTTGTGGCGGGGGCTACGTTTTGACCGTTTTGTGCAGCAGGAGCAGCAGCGCTTGCGGCAGGCTGCCCGGTTGGAACAGCTTATGGTGCTGCCCAAAGCAGCTTTTTTGCAGCAGGTGCAAGCGTTGACGATAGATCGTGCCCCCTCGCCAGAGTACCAGCCGCTTGCCATTGGGCTGCAACAAGTGCAACCCGTAAGAGAAGATGATGTGCTGCGCGCTTGGCGGGCCGGGCAAAACCAAGGCGCACAGCACATTCTGCTGTATGCTACGGCTCCATTTACCCCCCAGGCTTTGGCCTTGTGTAAACGCTTGCCCGGCAACATAATCCCTTACGGCCCCCAGGAGCTGATCCGCCATATTGAGCAGGCAGACGCCCTGCCCATTACGCAAACGGATTTGGATGCACGCATCCGCAGCATGCAGCGAGGCAGTAGAGAAAGCCATAGCGAAATACAAGCGCAGGCCTTTGGTTCAGGCCGCGCGCTACGCTACCTAATTTGTGGAAGTATCCTGTTTGCGGCATCTTTTTTGACTGGGTATTCCCTTTATTATCGGCTGCTTGCAGGCGTATGCCTGGCGCTTGCGGCCACTGCCTTCTGGATAAACAAAGGCACGCCGGGTTATCCGGTTGAGCAATAAAAAATCAAAATAAAAAAATTTCATGTCCTTCCGTTATCCTCCAGCATAGTATGCATAGCGTTTCGCCATGCTATTAGTGTATATGGCGGCAGCTTACAGGGAAAGCGGCAGCCATTGCAAATAGAAGGTAGCAAAACAAATAATAAGGATTTGAAAGGACGGTATTTGAAATGTCGAATAACCAGAACCAACGTCAAAACCAGCAGAACAACCAGCAGCAGCGTCAGAACCAGCAGAATCAGCCACAGCGCCAGCAGCAGAACCAGCAGAACCAGCAGAATCAGCAGCAGCGCCAGAACCAGAACCAGTTCTAACCCATGACGCGCAAAAATCCCACCCGCGTAGAAGCACTGCTTCATGAACTGACGGATGCAAATCAGAGGGAATGCCCCTCAGACGTGCTAGGCAGCTATACCGGCATGACGGCAGATCATGAATACCCTGTGCAGGACGCGGACGACCTATAAGGCAGTGAGGGCAAGAGAGGACTCTTGCCCTTGCCTTTGTTCCCCTATAACATCTTAAAATATTATTTTTGTTATTTTATAGTCATATACGTTAACTATTCATCAACACTGCATGTTCTTCCATAAAATCCTGTAAAGCCTGTTAAGTTTGATTATGTGTCGTTCTCGCCGTTAAGAGAATATAAATTTTTTTGTTGCTTTTTTAGTATGTTTCATTATAATAAAAATTAGATGTTAGCTGTTTTTTCACATTTCAATGCTAAAAAATTCACGTTCCAGTCACAAAGATGCAGCGTGCATTAATTGAAAGGGAAAGAACGGTTGCATTTCGATTCATCTGGGCACATATGCACGCAAAAAAGGTGTGCAGCATAGAATTGCGGCTATGCTGCCAGGAAGCACCAATCAAATTCATAGGGGAGGGACAATTTTATATGGAACATAACCGAGGTCAATGGGGATCTAATTTTGGATTCCTGATGGCAGCCGTTGGTTCAGCGGTTGGCCTGGGAAACATTTGGGGGTTCCCCTACAAGATGGGGAAAAGCGGCGGCTTTGCTTTCTTGTTGGTTTATTTAATCCTGGTGGTTATCGTTGGTTTTGCCGTTATGATGGGGGAATTGGCTTTAGGCCGCAAGTATGGCCGCGGCGCGGTAGGCACCTACAAAGCGATTTCCAAAAAGTGGACATGGATGGGTTATATGGGCGTAGCGTCCGGCTTCTTCATCCTGGCGTTCTATAGCGTGTTGGGCGGCATTGTGCTGCGCTATATGATCTCCTTCCTGATAGAAATCTTTGCCCCCGGAGCAGGCTTTGGCGGTGCTGCCAGCGGCGATTACTTCGGCGCCTTCATCGTCAATCCCGGCGGAATGCTGTTATTCTTCGCCATCTTTATGGTTATTAACATTATTATCGTTATGGGTGGTATTTCCGGCGGCATTGAAAAATTCTCCAAGATTGCCATGCCCGCACTGGTTATCATGCTGGTCATCGTAATCATCCGTTCTGTGACTTTAGAAGGCGCAGCGGCGGGCTTGGAATTCATGTTCAAACCGAACTTTGCAGTATTCCAGGAAGAGGGCTTCTTCAGCGTGCTGGCAGGCGCTGCCGGCCAGATGTTCTTCTCCCTCTCATTGGGCATGGGCTGCATGATCACCTATGGTTCCTATCTTTCCAAGAAAGACAATTTGGAAGAGAGCGCTGTTATCATCCCCATTGCGGATACCATTATGGCGCTGTTGGCCGGCTTAGCGGTTATGCCCGCTGTTGCCGCCTTTGGGCATGACTTTGCCCGGGGCCCGGGGCTGCTGTTCGTTACCTTGCATGACGTGTTCATCAACGGCATGGGCGGTACGATTGGCGCAATCTTCGGCTTCTTGTTCTACTTATTGGTGTTGATTGCAGCGGTTACCTCATCCATTTCCCTGTTGGAGGTTTGCACTGCCTATACCATTGACCGGCAGATTGAAAAAGGCAAAACGCCCAACCGCAAAAAATATACCTGCATCCTGGGCGCTATCATTTTTGTAGTAGGCCTCCCGGTTGCGCTGGATGGTTTGGGCGGCGGCGGCGTCATCGGCACGCCAGGTGCAATTTTAGGCATTGCCAATCCCCCCACAGCATTGGCGGATTGGTTGGATCTGTATGATCTGCTGGCCGAGGGCATCATGATGCCGCTTGGCGCTATGATCATGAGCATCATTATTGGCTGGGTGATTGGTACTAAGGTGGTAAAGGAAGAAGTGGAAGTCACAGAAGGCGCCAAGATGCGTGGCTATAAATTCTGGGAAATCTGCTTCAAATTTATCGTTCCCATCATCATGGTGTTCGTGTTGTTGGGCCAGCTGGAAAGCTTCCTTGGTTTAACCATCTTTTAATCACAGCACTGGCAAATGATCTTTATTACTCCGCATATGTGCACACAAGAGCGGGCCGAACGGCCCGCTCTTTTATCCTTTTACGAATAAGAGGTTTATTTAAAGTCCAACTGCTTTTTACATCAAAGCCGATCTTTGTAAGCGCCTTACAGAAATATATAATGCAGGAACGGGTTCAGAGCATTGCATGGTTTTGAAAAAACAGGTATCATAGAAAAAAGGCTTATCTATCCATGTATTAACATTGGCTGAGTCCAAAAGCTTACAATGTGTCTTGTAAAAGGGATGAAAATTGGAACAGGCAATCTATGCATGTACGGTTTTCCAGCCCAAAGGCACATCCAAAGGTGGTCAAAGCGAAGCGCTTTGACATTGCTCCTTGTTGAAGTCCCCGAAGCCTTAGGGGTTCGGGGGATAGCATAGCCTAAAATAACGACAGGAGGTAACCACATGGCACTAAAAAACTTTGACGAGCTGATTGCAAAGGTAAAAGGAGGTCCGCGGCGCACGGTAGCCGTAGTGGAAGCACATGACGCTCACGCACTGGAAGCAGTTATTCATGCAAGCGATATCGTAGACGCGATTTTAGTAGGCGACAGAGAAAAAATTACCGGAGTACTCAAAGAGCTGGGAGAAAGTCCAGATCGGTTTGAAATTGTAGAGGTGCCGGAAGGCATGCATCCTTCTGTATGCGCAGCTGGGCTGATCCACCAGGGGAAAGCCGACTTTTTGATGAAAGGCAAGATCATGACGGGCAACCTGTTAAAGGGCGTGCTGGCTCCGGAAGCGGATTTGCGCTCCGGCGGGCTGATGAGCCACATCATCATTGCTGAGGTGCCGGGTTATCATAAGCTGTTGTGCGTTACCGACGGCGGCATGGTCACCTACCCGGATTTGGAAAAGAAAAAGCACATCGTAGAAAATGCCGTTACCTTCTTCCACGGCCTGGGCTATGAGAAGCCCAATGTTGCGGCATTGTGCGCTATTGAAACCGTGAACCCCAAAATGCCGGAAACAGTAGATGCGGCTGAGCTCAAGCGCATGAGCCTGGAGGGCGAACTGCCCAACTGCTATGTGGAGGGCCCCATCTCCTACGACCTGGCCATGGTACCGGAACTTTCCCAGGTTAAGGGCTACGAGAGCCCCTGCGTAGGGGAATTTGACATTCTGCTTTGCCCGGAGATTGTGGCAGGCAACATGTTGGGCAAATGCTTTGTTTACACCTGCGGCGGCCGTATGGCGGGCATTGTTTTGGGCTGCAAGGTGCCCATTGTGCTGACTTCCCGCGGCTCCTCCGCAGAGGAAAAATATTACTCCCTGGCCCTGGGCGCAGGCGTATGCAAATAAGAGGTGCCTATGGAAAAGATTTTAGTCATCAACCCAGGCAGTACCTCCACAAAGATCGCTGTATTTGAGGATGAGAAAAAAGTCCTCAACCTGACCATCCGCCACCCGGATGAAGACCTTGCGGCGTTTTCCTGGGTTATGGAGCAGGTAGATTACCGCGCCCAACTGATCCAGGATGCCCTGGAGGCCCAAGGTTTCGATATGGGGGCGTTAACCTGTGTGATGGCCAGAGGCGGCCAGCTCCCGCCAGTGCCTTCCGGCGCGTTCCCGGTAAACCAGGACATGGTGGAGTATCTGTATACCGTAAAAGAGGGCGCGCACGTATCCAATATCGGCGCTGTAATCGCCCACCGTTTTGCAAAGGAGTTAAGCATCCCCGCTTATGTATACGACCCTGTGGCGGTAGACGAGCTTGCCCCCATCGCCCGTATTTCCGGCATGCCGGAATGCCCCAGAGAAAGCCGCGGCCACGCGCTGAACACCCATGCCATGGCGCACCGCTGCGCCAAAGAAATCCTGCATAAGCCGGTTAGCGAATGCACTTTTATCGTATGCCATTTAGGGGGCGGCTGCTCAACCTGGCTGATTCATCAGGGGCTCTCCATCGATATGGTGAGCGATGACGATGCAGGCTTCTGCCCTGAGCGTTGCGGCCGCGTGCAGGCAATGCCATTGGTGAAGCTTTGCTATAGCGGAAAATACACCTTTATGGAGATGGCGAAAAAGATCCGGGGGAACGCGGGGTTAAAAGCATTGCTGGGCACCAGCGACGCCCGGGAGGTAGAAGCCCGTATTGCTGCGGGCGATGAATACGCCCAACAAGTTTATGAGGCCTTCGCCTATAGCACGGCCAAGGGAATTGGTGAATTGGCCACGGTGGTAAAGGGTAAAGTAGACCGTATTATTCTCACCGGCGGCGTCGCCTATTCCAAAATGATTGCCGATTGGATCAAGGAGTATGTGGGCTGGATCGCACCGGTTGAGGTGATGGCGGGAGAATATGAAATGGAAGCACTGGCAGAAGGTGGCCTGCGCGTGCTGCGGGGAGAAGAACAGCCACACGAGTTTGTTTGGCAAAAATAATCCGCCGGGTTATTGATTAGAGGGCGAAAGGGAAATCCCCCTTTCTCCCCTTTTTATTGCGCTGCAATTTCATCTGCCTGCCTGAACAGGCTTGTATAAAAAAATTGAGCCATGCTTTTCCCCATGTCCGTTACAAACAAGTCAACGGCAACCAGCTTAAGTCCCTTTGGGAGGCCGTCTTTTGGGTTTTGGGGCGGGCAATTCCAAACAAGTGGCCCGGGCCAGCTTCGCTAAAAAAACCGCATCCTCCAATCCCTCTATGAGAAACATCGGCTTTGCCCCTTCATAGGGCAATCCGGTTTGATGGGCAGGCATCATGGATTTCCCTGCTCGGGTGATTTTAACAAACAGGCAATTATCGCAAACACAGGCAAAATACTTTCCATCAAGATACAACCCGTATTCTCCAAACATCTTTTTATAGGTAACGCTCCCTGCTGCTGACAATTGATCCACAACGTATTGCACAAATTCCAAGGTTGACGCCATGAAATTCCCACCTTTCCTCTGTTTGTAGCCAGTATAGCAAACGCCTCTTGGGATAGGAAGGGGGTTTTCCTGTCAGCTAATACGCTGACCGCCTTTTGCTCATACAATCTCCCATTCCAGCGCAACCTAATGTAGGCACGTTTGGGATATTGCGCCCCCAGGCACAATGCCGCGGCAGAATGCCCTGTTCACCCCCTCAAAAGCCAATACTGGGGAAAACAGGAAAGCTGCAATGAGAAAACGGCGCATCCCCCTTAAATCATGAGATAGCAGGGAAAAAGGAGCAGGCAACCATATGACCAACTGGAAATTTCGCTTTCAAACCTATCGCTCCGCCAGGCAAGGGCGGCGCCATGCCCGGCGGCAGCGGCATGGCAGGGGCGCTGGGCGTGGCCTGGTCTTAGGGGGATTGTTTTTCGTTGCCGTTGGGGCAGGGATTGTAGCGTTGCGCCCTGGCGCCAGCCCTACGCCTTCTCTTTCCCCTATTCCATTGCCAGTTCCCTCCCCTTCCGCACCGGCATCTCCCACTCCGGCGGCCAGCCCCAGCCCTACTGCCACGGCAGCAT
>JAEXFV010000121.1 GCA_023451115.1 Bacillota bacterium | reverse complement strand
TGCCTGTTTTTACTCCAGCTGCACCGGCGCTCATGCGCTCCTTTGTCCGGGAAGATCCAGGTGCGATTGCTTCTAATCCATGATCTGCCTGCTCTTGATGTCCAGGGTCAATGCCGATCACTTTTCCGGTAAGGTCTATGGCGGAAGTGGATGTAGAGGAGGCAATATTCTCAATAGGCGTTGTAGCGAAAGCCCCGTTTTTTAATACTTGATGGTAGGCCATAATGGTAGAATTACCATAGTATCCATCCGTGTCAACACCTAATAAACGCTGTAAATCCCGCACAGAAGCAGCGGTAGAATTACCATAGATGCCATCAATTTCACTATGATATAAGCCAAGCTCCCTGAGTGCAGCCTGTAAGCGGGCTACCTCTTCACCTGCGGAGCCGTGATACATAACGGTATCAGGCAAATTTGGCAGGGCCAAGGCTTGGCCAATACAACAAAAGAAAGTCACAAATGCCAAAAATGCCGTTAAAAATTGGGCTAACCGTTTACGCCGCATACGCTGCGTCTCCTATTCCATCAAGTCTACACGAATTATTTTAACACTGAAGCCGGCAATTCGCCATGAAAAAACCATAAACAAAATGTAAATTCAGTCGATTGGCTGCCATTTTTGGCGTTTTCATCGCTATCGTAGCGGCTATAGAATATGGTACAATACCTGCAGATGCCAATTGGGAGGGCTTTTTATGGAACTATTAGCACCGGCCGGCGGTTGGGATAGCATGGTAGCGGCAGTACAAAATGGGGCAGATGCGGTATATTTAGGCGGTGGTGCATTTAATGCCCGGCGTTATGCAAATAATTTTGGCTCCTATGAGGAAATGCAGCGTGCACTGGATTATTGCCATATTAGAGGTGTTGCAGTGCATGTCACCATGAATACCCTGTTACTGGATAGGGAGCTCCCACAGGCTATGGAATATGCCTCTTTTTTGTATGAAGCGGGGGCTGATGCGCTGATCGTGCAGGATCTAGGATTTATAGGGTTGCTGCGCCAGCAGTTGCCAGATGTAACGTTACACGCCAGCACACAGATGGCAATTCACAATCTGCAAGGATTGCAGGCTTGTAAAAGGCTGGGCATGCAGCGGGTTGTTCTGGCGCGTGAGCTTTCCCTGGTGGAAATTGCTTATTTGCATTCCAACAGCGAGATGCCTTTAGAGTGCTTTGCCCAGGGGGCGCTTTGTACAGCCGTCTCCGGTATGTGCCTGTTTTCTTCGCTTGCTGGAGGGCGCAGCGGTAACCGTGGTGCATGTGCTCAGCCCTGCCGCAAACCATATGATGTGATTTGCCCAAAAAAGGTAAAAGAAAACGCTTATGCTTTAAGCCTGGGCGATTTATGTATGTTGTTCCATATAGATGATATGAGAAAAGCGGGTGTTTGCAGCATCAAATTGGAAGGGCGTATGAAACGGCCTGAATATGTAGCGGCAGTGACAAAAGCGTACCGGGCTGCCTTGGACGGGGCTGATCAAAACACGCTGGAAAAAGACCTTGCTGTGATGAATCGGATTTTTTCCCGAGGGGACGGCTCAACCGGATATTACTACAACGCTTCGGGCGTTCGGCCGAATTGCCGGGGGAGTTTAAGCGACAATACGTCACCGTTGGCGCAAATGCGGGAAACCTATCAAGGGGAACGCAGGAAAACGCCTATTGCTGGCCAATTGTATATAAAAGTGGGCCAATGCCCGGCTTTTCGCCTTTATACAAACGGGGCAGAAGGCATCGCATATGGAGATGCGCCGGTGGAAGCAGCGAATAAAGCTCCTGACCTACAACGTTATCGCATGCAGTTGGAGAAAATGGGGGATACGCCATTTATTTTATCTCAATGCGATATAGAAATGGAAACCCCTGCTTTTCTCTCCATTGCAGCGCTCAATCAGCTGAGGCGGGAGGCTGTAACAAATTTAGAGCAAAAACTGGCAATGCGGCATCGGCGACAAATTAGAAACAACAAGCAGGAACATAGGGAGGAGAATGAACAGGCTATCCAACTGCCGCCGGTTCGCTCCGCGATATTGGCAATGGTTCCTGATCTGGCGAGAGCATTGGCAGCGTTTCAAGCGGGGGCGGATGAAGTTGCATTGGCGCCAAACTGCTATAGGGCGGAGGATGTGTTGCCGGCGCTTGAGCAACTGCAATCGTGGAGAAATGCTGGTAAACACCTGCTCCTGGTTTTGCCGGGGGTAATGCTGCATCATCAGGAGCAGAAAACCATAGCGGTTATTTTAGGTTCTGGCTTAGTAGATGGGGGAATAGCCCAAAATATTGGTCAACTAGCATTGCTGGACAATTGCAAGATCAAAATCGCAGGACCATTGTGCAACGCGGCAAACCGAAATACATTGGACATGCTAAAGAATTTGGGAGCAGATCGAACGCTTCTTTCTCTGGAACTGACAAGGCCGCAGTTGCGTGATATAATCAAAAAAGGAAGCGCTGGGATTTACGCTTATGGGCGCGTAATGCTGATGCAGTTATGGCACTGTCCGGTAAAAAATCAGGTCGGATGTCAAAATTGTGGCACATCTCCCGGCACGTTGCGGGATGAAACCGGGCGATTGTTCCCTCTGGACGCCGTGCATCAGCAAGGCGGCTGTTTGGTGCGTGTGCGCAACTGTGAGGTGCTGGATGTGCTGGATCTACTAAATGAATTACCTAATCCGGACTGTGTGGCGTTAGAATTCTTCGATGAACCGGAACAAGTGCTGCGTGAGCGGGTACAGGCAGCAAAAGCGGCACTGGCAGGGGAAAAAGTGGAACGAGTAGGAACTACCCGGGGACATTGGAACCGTGGATGGGATGGAATGAAACCTTAGGAGGTTATCATGGACGACAGAGTATTGTCCATATTGGAATACGACAAAATACGAGAGCGGCTCAAGACATATGCCGCTTCTGAGATTGGCAAGGAATTGGCGGCCGGACTGCGGCCAAGCCAGGAAAAAAGCCAGGTACAAGCTCAATTGCAGCAAACCAGCGAAGCGGAAAGCTTGTTGGTGAGAAGCGGCCAAAGCCCGATAGAGGGTTTTTCGGATATACGGCCCATGTTGAAACGAGTGCATGCGGCGTTGGCGCTCTCTATGGGAGAGCTGCTGAATGCTGCCCGCTGCCTGCGGGTAAGTCGCACTGCCAGGGAGCGCTTGCAGCAGCACGAAGAAGAAGAGATCACACTGTTATCCCACATGGCAAGCCAGCTTTGTTCCCATCGGAGTGTGGAGGAGGAGATTGCCCGCTGCATTCAAAGCGAAGAGGAAATTTCCGATGCAGCTTCGCCAGAACTTGCCAATATTCGCAGGCAAATGCGCATTGCCAATGAACGAGCCCGAGAAAAACTCAACAACATGGTAAAAAGCGCAACTTTTCAAAAATATTTACAAGAGCCCATTGTAACCATTCGCAACGGACGTTTTGTATTGCCGGTAAAGCAGGAAGCACGCCAGTATGTGCCTGGATTAATACACGACCAATCCGGGAGCGGCGCTACCCTTTATGTGGAACCCATGGCCGTAGTGGAACTGGGCAACGAATATAAGCGGTTATTGGGACTGGAGCAGGAGGAAATTTCCAGGATCTTAGCTGGGCTTACCGCTATGTTGGAACCTTATGCGGATGAACTTTGCGAGAGTTTAACCCTTTTAGGCGAATTGGACTTGATCTTTGCCAAGGCTGCTATGGCAAAGGAAATGCGCGGGATTTGCCCAAAGCTAGACACAAAAAAGAAGATAAAAATACTCCAAGGACGCCATCCCTTGATACCGGCGCACAATGTGGTGCCAATCGATGTATGGCTGGGTGGGGAGGATTTTACTACTTTAATTGTGACAGGCCCCAATACAGGCGGTAAAACCGTTACCCTGAAAACCTTGGGCTTGTTTGGGCTGATGGCACAATCCGGTATGTTTTTACCTGCGGCGGAGGGCACTACCGTATGTGTGTTCGACCAAATTCTGGCGGATATTGGCGATGAGCAGTCCATTGAGCAAAGCCTTTCCACGTTTTCGGCGCATATGACAAACTTGGTGGATATCCTGGGAAAAGCGGATGAGAACAGCTTGGTGTTATTGGACGAGCTTGGAGCCGGAACCGATCCTGTGGAGGGAGCGGCGCTGGCTATGAGCATTCTGGAAACGCTGCACCAAAGAGAATGTTTAACCGCTGCTACTACGCATTACAGCGAAATCAAGGCGTTTGTTATGACAAAACCGGGGATGGAAAATGCGTCTATGGAGTTTGATGTAGACAGGCTTTGTCCTACTTACCGGCTCTTTATCGGCATTCCAGGAAAATCCAATGCCTTTGAAATATCCAGGCGGTTGGGACTTGCAGAGGAGATAATTGACCGGGCAAGGGAACTTCTCAAGCAGGAGGATATTCAATTTGAAGATGTAATCCAAACCGCGCAAACCCAGCGACAACGGGCGGAAGAGGAACGGCTCCAGGCGCAGGAGGCGCGCTATGAACTGGAGCGCTTACGTGCACAAACAGAGCAGCAAAAGAAACGCCTGGAAGAGGAAAAAGCGGCGTTGCGTGCCAAAGCACGGGAAGAAGCGCGGCAAGTGGTGCGGGAAACCCGGGAGGAGATGGAGCGGATCATACTGGGGCTAAAAAATCTCAAGGGCGTTGATATGCGCCAGGTTGACCGGGCAATCCAGCAAGCCAGGGATGCAGCGCGTAAACAGGAAAAAAGCCTGGCAGATCCGCTAGCACAGGATAACGTGCAGGGGAATGCCCCGAAATCGGTACGGCCTGGGGAACGGGTACGGCTGATAACCTTGGGACAGAATGCTACCGTATTAAAGCCTGCGGATGCAAAAGGGGAGGTACAGGTGCAAGCAGGCATCATCAAAATGATGGTGAAGCTGGAGGATGTGCGGTTGATTCATGATCCGGTAAAAGCCTTGCCTACAACCGGGAAAATACATTTGGACAGCAACCGGGAGGAGGCGGGCTTGGAACTTGATATAAGAGGAAAAATGGTTGACGAAGCTTTGGTGGAGGTGGATCGCTATATTGATGATGCTTGCATCCATGGACGTACGGAAATCAGCATTATTCATGGCAAAGGCACAGGGGCGCTGCGCCAGGGTGTGCAGACGTATTTAAAACGGCACCCCAAGGTGAAGAGCTTCCGCTTGGGCAATTATGGGGAAGGGGATGCAGGCGTTACCGTAGTTACCTTGAAATAACACAACCGGATATATACACATTTGCCATGAAAGTTCATGTAAGGTTCATATTTCGGAAAGGTGCGTATGGTATGATATTAATAAGCGCTTGTTTGGCTGGCTATCGCTGCCGGTATGATGGGGGATGCAAGCCGGATCCTGCTATGATAGAAATGGTGAGAAAAGGTGAAGCCATTGTTGCCTGTCCAGAAAGCCTGGGAGGCCTGCCGATGCCCCGATTGCCATCGGAGTTGACCCAGGATGGAGCGGCGGTTTTGCTGGGGAATGGGAAGGTGATGGCGAAAGATGGGCAGGACGTTACGGCTGAATTTTTAAAGGGCGCCTATGAAACGCTGCGTATTTGCCGTATGTATGGCGTTGAACGGGCAATCCTTAAGGCGAATAGCCCTTCATGCGGCTGTGGCACCATTTATGATGGCAGCTTTTCCGGGAAGAAAAAAGTTGGAGACGGAGTTACTTCAGCTCTTTTAAAGGTAAATGGCATTCCGGTAGAGGCCCGCTGATGGTTCGGCCCTTGCGATCCGTATAAAATGGAGGTTGGATTGGAATGGACAATAACACCATATTGGTAATCGACGACGATAAAAATATTTTGGCGATTATTGAATTGTATTTAAAAAAAGCCGGCTTTTCCGTTGTAACAGGGGAAAGAGGCGATACGGCGCTTGAGCTGTTTCGACAGACGCAGCCGGTATTGGTGATATTGGACGTTATGCTTCCGGGGCAAGACGGCTGGGCGGTGCTGGCAGCAATTCGGGAAGAAAGCGCCGTGCCAGTGATCATGCTTACCGCCAAGGGTGATACCCTTGACCGGGTACAGGGCCTCGACCTTGGTGCGGACGACTACATGGTCAAACCCTTTGACGCAAAGGAGTTGCTGGCGCGAATCAAAGCTGTGTTGCGCCGTTCCAATGCGCCGGAGGAGGCGGAACGAAAGATTTCTCTTCCAGGCCTTTGTGTGTCTTTGGAAAATTATGCGGTGGTATTGGACGACAAACCCATTGAAATGCCCCCAAAGGAAATTGAGCTGCTGTATTTCCTTACCGCCCATGAAGGCAGGGTATTTACCCGGGAGCAGTTATTGGAGCAGGTTTGGGGGTTTGACTTTTTTGGCGATAGCAGAACGGTGGATGTCCATGTCAAACGGATACGTGAAAAATTGGGCGACCGGGAGGATTGGCAGATCAAAACCGTTTGGGGCGTGGGATATAAATTTGAAATTAATAGGAGCTAACGCCGAACCATAATGAGGAAAGACCTCTTTCGCACACTGTTTTCCCGTATGCTTACTACGTATTTAACCGTTATTCTCAGTTTGTTGCTGTTGATGGGAATAACGGTTTCCAGTATGTTTAAAAATCAGTATATCCGGGAAGAAGAAGAAACTTTGCGGCGAGAAGGGGAAAAAATAAATACCATCCTGATTGAAGAGTATTTTGACCCACAAAAGAAGCAATCGGCTATCGACAAACTGACCACAGTAGCAAGACAATACAATGCCTTGATACAGGTAATTGATAGCCGGGGAAACCCCCATTCTTTTTCCTTTATGGATGAGACGCTGCAAGACCAGAAATGGGATTTGTGTATAGAAGCGGGAAATACCTTGCTGAATGAAGAAGATCAGGCGCTTTGGAATTTGCCTGGGATCAATATCTGGCCCGCAATTCCCAGCTTCCGTATTGGAGAGAGGCTGCAACAATGGGAGGAGCCGCCGGGGGATGCCCGCCTGTTGACAGCGGAAGGGGAACTTGTTTGGAACGTGTTTCGGGATGTGTCGGATATGCCAATCCTTACTTTGGCGCGCGCTATGGTGCGGGATGGAACGGCAGATGGCGTGGTATTGCTGCATTTTGATATGAGCAGTGTCAATGCCTCTATTACCCAGGTGTATTTGGATGTACTGCTTACCGCCTTTGTTGCGGTGGTCGCGGCAGTGTTGGCGGTGTTTTACCTCACCACCCGCATTACCAAGCCGATTACGGATATGAATGCAACTGTCCGCCGCTATTCAAAAGGGGAATTTAATTTGCGCCTGCAGGATGATGGAGCCGATGAAGTAGCGCAACTGGCTAAGACGTTTAACACGATGGCAGACGAGCTGAATGATTTGGAGCATACTCGGCGCAGTTTTGTAGCCAATGTTAGCCATGAGCTGCGTTCGCCGCTTACATCGATGCGGGGATTTTTAGAAGCGATTCAGGATGGCACTGTCCCAAAGGAAGAGGAAGAAAAATATTTGGATATTGTCATTGGAGAAACCCGGCGCATGACGGATATGGTAAATGATTTGCTGGATCTGGCCCGTATGGAGAGCGGACATCAGGCACCCAAAAAAGAGCAGTTTGACGTGAACGAGTTAACCAGACGGACGCTCATTACCTTTGAGCCCAGGATTAATGAAAAGAAGTTGGAAGTAGAGGCAGATTTATTGCAACCCCATTGCTGGGTAGAGGCGGATAGTGCTCAAATTGCACAGGTGCTGCGCAATTTAATTGATAACGCTATTAAATTTTCTCCCGATGGGGGAAAATTGACCATAACAACCAGGAATTTTGACCGTTATAAGGCCATTGTTTCCGTAAAAGATTGTGGCTGTGGAATACCACAGGAGGATCTCCCGCATATTTTTGAGCGCTTTTATAAAGTGGAAAAAGCGCATACGCCTTCTAAAAAGAGCGGAACGGGCTTAGGATTGGCAATTGTAAAGCGGATTATAGACCAGCACGACCAGGATATTCAGGTAACAAGCGGAGAAAATGGTACCTGCTTCACCTTTACGCTGCGGCGGGTTCAAGACTATGGACGCACCCACAGAGCAAATGAAAGCGGGACAAAGCATGATACAGGGCGCAAGACAGCGGAAGGAGAGCAGCAATGAACTATCAATCCTATTATGAAAACGATCCAGGCCAACAGGATGGCGGCGAACAAAACCAGCGCCCAAAAGTAGGGCGAATTGTGCTGCTAGTTGTTTTAATTGCTGCAGTATTAGCAATTGTGGCCATTTTAGTGGCAGGCGTTGTGCGTTCCATTCAGCAGAACATACCTTGGGCAGAGTTGTTGCCACAATATACGCCAGCGCCCACACCTATGGCAGAACAAACGGTGCAGCCTGAACCTACACCTTTTCCAACACAGCGGCCTATGGCCGACCTGGATGGTACCGCGCCATTTATTATTGAAAGCGATAATCCTATTCCGGACATTGCCGAAGCGGTAGGGGAATGTGTTGTGGGTGTAGAAAATTATGTCCAGATGTCTCTGGGGATTGGCAATGAAGATGTGCTTCAGGGGCAAGGCTCAGGCTTTGTTATCTCCTCAGAGGGATATATTCTTACCAATTGCCACGTGGTGCAGGGGGCTGATAGCCTGAAGGTTACCTTGCAAAACGGCGATGAGGTGGATGCGGAGCTGATTGGCAAAGATGCATTTATGGATATTGCAGTATTAAAGGTAGCGCATCAGGGCCTTAAGGCATTAAAATTTGGGGATTCCGATAGTATCCGCGTAGGAGAATATGTGGTTGCAGTGGGCAACCCTCTGGGAAGAGAATTGGAAGGCACTGTGACGATGGGGATCATCAGCGCCCGCGCGCGTAGCATTAATATTGATGGACAGACCAATACATATATTCAGACAGATGCCGCGATTAACTTTGGCAACAGCGGTGGCCCGCTGCTGAATATGAGCGGTGAAGTAATTGGAATTAATACCGCAAAATCCATTACAGCAGGGTATGATGAATATGGCCGTTCCATCAGCGCAGAAGGCTTGGGCTTTGCACTGCCCATTAACGACGTTAAAGGCATTGTAGAAGAACTGATTACCAAAGGATATATTCAGCGCCCTGCTATAGGGATAACGGTTGTTACGCTTACCAACGCTGAGGCAGAAGAGCTGGGAATTCCCGCCGGTGTAATGGTTTATGGCGTAGTGCGCGGTGGGCCTGCAGAACAAAGCGGCCTCCAGGCGGGCGATGTGGTAATTCGATGTGAGGGGGTTGCTATTGAAACCCAGACGCAACTGACTGACATGATTGAGGAAAAAAGCGTGGGGGATCAGCTTGATTTTACCATATTGCGTGATAATGAGGAGCAAACCATACGCGTTACATTAGGCGATAAAAACAGTATGGATTTTACGAATCAGGTAGAAGTTGAGCAGTAGCCCAACCTTTCGCCAATAATGCAGCGGTGACTTTCCATGCGTGTTTGGTAGCTTCCCTCAGAAATCAGCAAGAATAGAGGGCCCATTAAAAAAAACGCCGTGTTAAATAGAGAAATTGCCTCTTGCATCCACTGGATACTCATGGTATAATCTACTGCGTTCGAGCAATTTCAATGGTTATTTTTAGCCGTTTGACAGAGAGAACAAGCGCAAAGAAATTTGCAGCAAAACGTACAGGGGGTGAATTGTTTGGCAAACATCAAATCTGCGAAGAAGCGGGTTGGCATCACAGCGAAGCAGAATCTGCGCAATCGCATGATCACGTCCGCCGTGAAGACCTCCATCAAGAGGTATGATCAGGCCTTGGCCGCTGGTGATGCGGCTGCGGCTGACGCGGCTTATTTAAACGCGGTTAGCACTGTTGATAAGGCTGCGGCTAAGGGCGTTATTCATAAGAACGCCGCCAACCGCAAAAAAGCGCAGTTGGCAGTCAAGCGTACTGTGGCTGCAAACTAAGCCCCCCGAAATGATAAACTTTGTATAAAAAGATCCCGTATGGGATCTTTTTATATGTCGCGTATATTTGGATGAATTAAATAGTTTATTAAAAAGGAGGGCAGTTGCCCTCCTTTAAACGCATTTGCGCTATTCTCATGCTCAAATTTAGGCCACTTTTTCAAAAAAACCTGGGTTAATCACCAATCCATATAACAGATAAAATCCCAGTGATAAGGCCAGGGTAATAATAAGAAAAAGGCGCAATTGGGGGATTTTACGCCCACCTTTTTTCTCCAGTAAATTGGGAACCAAAATGGCCAACACAACTGCTAGAATTAGGCTGACACCGGAAAACGTTTCTGTGCGGGACAGCACGGTTAAACACAACGTGCACAGAAGTCCCAATAGAATTCCAAAGGCAATCTGAAGCTTTTTCCAGGTAGAATCTCCAATTGCCGCGACTCTTTTTTCAAAATCGGTGGGCTCTATTATGTCCGGTTCTTCCGGCTCGGATGCTTCTTCTGCCTCTGTAGGCGAAGCGGGTTTTGGCCGGTCGCCCAAATCCGGGTATATATCAAAGTCTTCGCCTAAGAGCTGAGGCTTCTTGGGTTGTTGATCCTGTAGCTTTTTAAAGAACATGTCGCTCCTCCAATGCTAATATCTTTGCTCCATAGGATAAGGATAAATACATGGATTTCATTATCGCATATATCAGTCAAATTGCCAAGAGAAAATAAAAAGAGGCAGCTTTTTTACAGAATAATAGGATTTACAAAGGCTTCCGACACTGATACAATAGAAAAGAAAATGGACGCGCAGGCTCCGCGTTGGCTGTAGATGCGCGTTTTCCGTAAGGAGCTTAACACAAACCAATTCAAAACCATAGGGGGAACTGCACGAATGAAAGCTTACACCGCGAACACAATTCGCAACATCGGCATCTTTGGCCATGGCGGCGAAGGAAAGACCACGCTGACGGAAGCCATGCTTTTTAACGCAGGGCTGCTGGATCGCATGGGCCGTGTTGAGGATGGCACAACCACGACCGACTATGACCCGGAAGAGAAAAAGCGCACCATTTCCATTGGCGCCGCGCTAGCGCCTTTTGAGTGGAATGGCACCAAGATTAACATTATTGATGCACCAGGCTTTTTTGATTTTTATGGAGAGGTTGTAGAGGCCATGACTTTGGCGGATGCCGCCCTCATTGTGGTGGGCGCGGTTTCCGGCCCTGTGGTGGGCGTAGAGAAAGCCATGGATATGTGCAAAAAGGCGGAAAAGGCCCGGATGATGGTAGTGAACCAGATGGACCGAGAAAACGCTAATTTCATGAAGGTCTATCATGCCATTACAGAGAAATTCGGCCCCAGCTGTGTGGCAATCCAGTTGCCCATCGTTGAGGGTGGCGCATTTAAAGGCTATGTAGACATTGTTACCATGAAAGCAAAGCTATTCGACGGCAAGGGCGAAAAGGAGACCGATATTCCCGCTGCTCTGGCAGGAGAAGCGGAAACCCTGCGGGATGCTCTCATTGAGGCTGCTGCTGAAAGCGATGAAGAGCTGATGGAGAAATACTTTGAGGGTGAAGAGCTTTCTCAGGAAGAGGTGCTCAAAGGCCTGTGTGCCGGCGTTGCCGAGGGCATTGTTACCCCGGTTTGCTGCTGTGCTGCCCAGCCTAATATTGGCGTACGCACCCTGATGGATAATCTAGTACACTATATGCCCACTGCGGATACGGTTTCTGCCCGTAAAGCGAAAAATGCCAAAACCGGTGATGCAGTAGAGATCAAACCGGACGGCAAGCTGGCCGCACAGGTTATTAAAACAGTTGCTGACCCGTTTGTAGGCAAGATCTCCATCATTAAAGTATACGCGGGCGCTCTGTCTTCCGACATTGCCCCCTATAACTCCAATAGCGAAAAATCTGAAAAACCGGGTAATGTAGCCATTATGCGGGGCAGTAAGCTGATCAATGTGGATAAGATTAACGCAGGCGATATTGGCGCTATGTCCAAATTGCAGTTTACCAATACAGGCGATACCCTTTGTGATGCATCGGCGCCTGTGGTGTTTGAAGCAATCCAATTCCCACAGCCCTGCATTAGTTTGGCGGTTACCGCAAAGAAACAGGGAGAAGAAGATAAGATCATTGCAGGCCTCAACCGCTTGAAGGAAGAAGATCCTACCATGTCTTTGGATAAAAACGGTGAAACAGGAGATGTGCTCATCAGCGGTTTGGGCGAAATGCACTTGGATGTCATTTGTGCGAAGTTGAAGAACAAGTTTAACGTGGAAGCGCAGTTGGTAGATCCTAAGGTACCTTATCGTGAAACCATTCGTGGTACTGCTGAGGCAGAAGGAAAGCACAAAAAGCAAACCGGCGGTTCGGGCCAGTTTGGCGTGGTGCAGATGCGGTTTGAACCTCTGGCAGAAGGCGAGTTTGAATTTGTAAACGCTATCGTAGGCGGTGTGGTTCCCAAGGAATATATCCCCGCAGTGGAAAAGGGCACCCGGGAAGCGTTGCAGAGGGGCGTGTTGGCGGGTTATCCCATGGTTGGCGTAAAAGCCACGCTTTACGATGGAAAATACCATCCCGTGGACTCTAAGGAAGTTGCCTTTAAGTCTGCTGCACGTCTGGCATATAAGGCTGCCTGCGCAAAGGCCAGCCCCGCCCTTATCGAGCCAATCTATCGTATTGATGTGTTGGTTCCAGATGAATACATGGGTGATGTAATTGGCGATATGAACCGCCGCCGCGGCCGCGTAATCGGCATGAACCCTGCTGAAGGCGGCCAGGAAGTAGTTGCAGAGGCACCCTTGGCTGAGATCTTTAAGTATGCAACTGATTTGCGGGCAATGACGCAGGGCCGTGGTTCCTTTAAGACGGAGTTTGTTCGTTATGAAGATGTACCTTCTAACATCGCTCAGAAGATCATTGAGCATGCGAAGAAGGAAGACGATGAGGACGAATAACCTTTAAATAACCAATTGCCGAAAAGGGGGCTTCCCTGGAAGCCCCCTTTTCGTATTACAGGAGGGACAAGTATCTGTGAAGACCATCCAACTTCCCGCGTCTACCGCGAATATGGGCCCTGGTTTTGACAGCATGGGCGCGGCGCTCACTTGCTATAATACCATTAGCTTTGAAGTGATAGACAAAGGGCTGGTAATCGATTTGGAGCCGCAAGACCGCAATATCATCCCCGCGGACAGCCGAAATTTAATATATCGTACTTTTTGCCGTACTCTGCAAAAATATGGCGTCCCAATTCCAGGGCTACATTTTTCCCAGCACAATAAGATACCGCCCATGCGGGGCATGGGAAGCTCGTCTGCGTGCATTGTAGGCGGGGTAGCCATGGCAGATTACGTAATGGGCAATGTGATGACGCAGCAGGATATGCTGGATATTTGCGCCTTGGAAGAAGGCCACCCGGACAATGTGTTGCCTACTATCTTAGGGGGGATTGTGGTAGGCTGCATTGAAGGAGAACATGTGCGTTATGTGCGTGTGGATCCGCCAAAAGGCCTGCAATGTGCCGTATTTGTCCCAAACTTTTCCCTCTCTACCAGAAAGGCAAGAGCTGCATTACCGGAAACAGTGCCGTTAAAAGACGCGGTATTTAATTTATCCCATGCAGCGCTGTTGGCCGCTGCGTTGGCAAAAGGCGACTTGTCATTGCTTCATTGCGCCATGCAGGATCGGCTCCACCAGCCTTACCGTATGCCATTGGTGCCGGAATTTGAGAAAATCGTGGAAATTGCTTTAGCACAGGGGGCGTTAAGCGTATGCCTTTCTGGTGCTGGCTCTACCATGATAGCATTTTTGGAAAACGGGCAAGGGTTTGCGCAAGCGGTTGAGCCGCAACTGACACAACTAAAAAACAAGTGGGAGCTGCAGATGCTGCAAATTGACACACAGGGCTTCCAAATCAGATGAGCGCACAAAAGAAGCGATATTTAACACACCCCCTGCATAGGATGCAATAAAGGATTTGCATCACGTGCAGGGGGGATTTTTATGAAGCAAAGACGCAGAAAAAAGAGAGAACCAAAGCGAGGAGGACAATATACCGGAATATTCCGCTGCATTAAGGCTGCGCTGGCAGGCTGTGTGCTGACGGTAGTATTCATTTTGCTGTTGGCCCTGCTGTTGAAGTGGGAGATTCTTGGAGAGTCTAGCATCCCCATGGTAACAACGGGCATAAAAGCAGTCTGTGCCGCTATTGCAGGCCTGCTGTGTGCCAACGGCTGCCAGAGAATGGCCTGGGCCTGGGGCGGCGCTGGAGGATTGCTTTATATTGTGCTGGCGTTCGTTTCCTTTGCAATTGTGGAAAAGGCTTTTACGCCCTCCTTCGGTTTGTTTGCGGATGCAGCGCTGGGCGTTGTCGCTGGCATAATTGGTGGAATGATAGTGAAACTGAGGGGGAAATAAGGTCGCTTTGGCCCTTCCCTTGTATTATTGGGCAAATTGGCGTATAATAACAAAATATGATAATACAGAAAATTTGGCAGATTTCCTTTTGCCTTCTCAGGTAAAGCGAAGCGCAGCTATTGTCGTGTCGGCTGTACAGGGTGCGGCAAGATGCGTTTTCCTCCAGGTGAAGGGAAAGGTTGGGCCATAAGACAAAGGAGAAAATAAAGTTTGGCATCAAAATTGAAGATCATACCCTTGGGTGGTGTGAGTGAAATTGGTAAGAACATGACAGTCATTGAATATGGCAAGGACATGGTCGTAATTGACTGTGGCCTGATTTTCCCAGATGAGGAAATGCTGGGGATTGACCTTGTTATTCCGGACATGACCTATTTGGAAAAAAATGTTGATAAGTTACGTGGATTCTTAATTACCCACGGACATGAAGACCATATTGGAGCATTGCCATTTGCGCTGGACAAGTTCCACGTGCCGGTATACGGTACAAAGTTAACCATGGCGCTTATCGAGCATAAGTTGCAGGAACACAATATAAAAAACGCTACGTTAAATTGCATTAGCCCAGGGGATACCCTGCGTTTGGGATGTTTCCAGATTGAGTTTATCAAAACCAGCCATTCTATTGCAGGGGCAGTGGCGTTAGCAGTAACTACACCCATCGGCACAGTACTTCACACTGGCGACTTTAAGGTGGATTTTACTCCCATCGATGGAGAGCCCATTGATCTGCAGCGGTTTGCTTACTATGGCTCCAAAGGTGTATTGGCGCTGCTTTCGGACAGCACCAATGTGGAACGCCCAGGGCATACCCAATCGGAAAAGGAGATTGGAAAGACCTTTGAGCAATGCTTTGATACAGCCGAAGGTAGGGTGATTGTAGCATCCTTTGCCTCCAATATTTATCGCATCCAGCAGGTGGCGGATGTTGCCATTGCCCATGACAGAGTGATTTGTTTTCAGGGCAGGAGCATGACCAACATTGCGAAAATTGCTATTGAGCTGGGGTATCTCAATATCCCGGAAGATTTCATTGTGGAAGTGGAGCGTCTGCGCAAATACCGGGACGACCAGATCTGCGTGATTACTACGGGCAGCCAAGGCGAACCCATGAGCGGGTTGTTCCGTATGGCCAACTCCTCCCACAAATTAAACATTGGAAAGGGAGATACGGTAATCATTTCCGCATCTGCCATCCCGGGAAATGAAAAAGGCGTGTCCAGGGTGATCAATCAGCTTTTTGAAAAGGGCGCCATGGTGGTATATGACCAAATGGCTGATGTTCACGTATCCGGCCATGCCTGCCGGGAAGAGCTGCGTTTAATGTTGAGCCTGACAAAGCCAAAATATTTTATCCCTGTGCATGGAGAATACCGCCATCTCTATATGCATGGGCAGCTGGCTACAGAAGTGGGCGTTGTTCCTGATAATGTATTTGTAGCAGGCATTGGAAATGTGGTGGAGTTGACTTGCCGCAGCGGCAAAATCAATGGTTCTGTGCCTTCCGGCAGCGTTATGGTAGATGGGCTGGGAATTGGAGATATTGGAAACGTAGTGCTGCGGGACCGCAAGCTGCTCTCTCAGGATGGCCTGGTGGCAGTAATCGTGGCGCTGCAAAAGGGAACGGGAAAGCTGCTGGCAGGGCCGGAGATTATTTCAAGGGGCTTTGTTTATGTGCGGGAATCGGAAGACCTTATTCACGGTGCAGCAGCTATGCTCACAGAGCATGTGCAGGAATTTGAAAAACGCTCGCAGTCAGATTGGGCAAATATTAAGAACGGAATACGTACGAAATTGAAGGAATACCTGTATAATAAAACCAAGCGCACGCCAATGATTTTGCCAATTATTGTGGAAATCAACGAAAAATAAATTGTTTTGCTTCTGGCGCCGAGTGATCCGGCGCCAGATCATTATGGAAACAAAGGGAAAATGCTATGGTATACGATAAATTAGAGGAATTGATTCAGCAAATTCAAAATAGCCAAGAGTACAATGCTTATCAGCAGGCAAGGGAACGCGCCATTCGTAATGACACAACCCGGGCGTTACTGACCCAATATCACCAGCTACAAGTACAGGTGCAGGCAAAAGCCATTAGTGGCGAGAACGATCAGGAATTGCTGCAGAAGTTGCAGAAGCTAGGGGAGTTATTACAATTTGATAAAGAAGCCTCCGCCTATTTACTTGCAGAATACCAAATGCATACCGTTTTAAGCGATATTTATAAACGGTTAGCCCAGGCAATGGATATTGATTTAGGCATGCTTGAGGCATAAGGTTGCACCACAATCCTTACGTTTGCTATAATGATATCCATGGGGGGCGTGGCAGGAACAAGGAGGAGCGGTGAAATGCCAGAACATAAAGCGGCACGACCAGTATCGAAAAGCAGAAAGGCTTGGCGTAAAGCACGGCCTTTTGTGGTGGTGCTTATTAGCTTGGGGATTACCTTCGGTATTGTTGCATTTACATTCCAGTATTTAATGAGCCATTTCATTTATCCTGTGGATATAAATGACCCAACCCCGATTACAGTGGTGGTGGAGAAGAATGACTCGGCCAGCAGTATAGCCAATAAGCTATATCAGGCCTGTGGAACTGGCGCGCCGGGGTTGATCAGCAATAAGGCTGTATTTAAGGTATATGTTGATTTTGTTGGCAAAGCAAATCAACTCAAAGCGGGAACGTATATTCTTTCCAAAAACATGGATATCCCCCAAATGGTGGATATTATTTGTGCGGGCAATCCGCCAAAACAAACGGTGAAGTTTACCGTACAGGAAGGATATACCATCAGTGGCGTCATCTGGTCGCTGGGACAAGCTGGGCTTGCCATTGATGAAAAAGAATTTCAGGCGCTTTGTAATGATAAAGAGCTTTTTGGAAAATTTGACTTTATTTCACAAATCCCAGAGGATACCAAACGCGATTACTTGTTGGAGGGTTACCTGTTTCCGGACACCTATGAGGCCTACTTTGATGCGAATGGGGAAACCATCATCAACCGGATGTTGCAGCGTTTCAACGATATCTTTACGCTGGAGTATGTGGCCCGAGCGGAAGAGCTGGGGATGACGGTGGATGAAGTGGTTACGCTGGCTTCCATTATAGAGAGAGAGGCAGCAGTACAAGGGGACTTTGCAAAAGTATCCGCTGTTTTTCACAATAGATTGAAAGCAGGACAAAAGCTGGAATCCTGCGCTACCCTGCAATATGTGTTGAAGCAAAATAAATATGTATTTAATGCGGAAGAAATGGCCACAGATTCCCATTATAATACCTATTTATATAACGGGTTGCCAGCAGGACCAATTTCCAATCCCGGGAAATTAGCCATTGAAGCTGCTTTATGGCCCAATGAAGAGTTTCTGGAAGAGGATTACCGATATTTTTGCAATATGGAAGTTTCGGAAGAAAACTTAAATTTGGCGTTTGCAAAAACCTATGAGGAACATCAGCGCAATATAGAAAAATATCAACAATATTGGGACTGAGTGGCATCAAAAGGGCCAAAAGAACGGGCGGCAGAGCCGCCCTTTTTATAGAGGAGAACAGTATGAAACTGCCTGAACTATTAGCCCCTGCGGGAAATATGGAGCGATTGGAAACGGCTCTGCAATTTGGCGCGGACGCGGTATATTTAGGCGCAAAGCGCATGAGCCTGCGAAATTTTGCTGATAACTTTTCTCTGGATGAATTGGAGCAGGCCTGCATTTTGGCCCATCAAAAAGGAAAGCGCATTTACGTCACGGTAAATGCCTTTGCAAAGGATCCCCAGTTAAATAATTTGGGGGAACTTTTGCAGGATATTCAGGCAGCGGGTGCGGATGCCTTGATTGTAAACGACCCTGGCGTAATAGACATTGCATTAGAAACGGTACCCGATATGGAGCTTCATCTTAGCACACAGGCTAACACGTTAAATAGCCGAACTGCCACCTTCTGGCATCGTATCGGAATAAAGCGTATTGTTTTGGCAAGAGAATTGTCCATTCAGGAAATGGCGCAAATTAGGCAAAATATCCCGGAAACATTGGAGCTGGAGGCATTTGTGCATGGCGCAATGTGCGTTTCTTATTCCGGGCGCTGCTTGTTGAGTAACTATATCAACGGGAGGGATTCCAATCGGGGTGAGTGCGCCCAACCCTGCCGCTGGACATATGAAATTCGGGAAACCGGTACACAAGGGGATTTTTTCCCAATTGAACAGGATGACTTGGGTACGTATATTTTAAACTCCAGGGATTTAAACTTGATGGCACACATTCCGGATCTCATTGAAGCGGGCATTGGCAGCTTGAAAATTGAAGGCCGGATGAAGTCCATCTACTATGTCGCTGGGGTAGTAAATGCTTACCGTATGGCACTAGATGCTTATCGGGATGCGAAGCAGAGCAATGTATCATATCGCCTGGACCCTGCGCTGGTGGAAGAGCTTGAACAGGTAAGCCATCGCCCATATACCACTGGATTTGCACTGGGGGCTCCCGGAGGCCAGAGCCAGTATCCTCAAAGTGCCAGCTATACCCAGGGCAGTACATTGGTGGGCCGGGTACTCCAATATGATAGCAAAACCAACAGGGCTTTATTGGAGCAGAGGAATCGCTTTTATGATGGAGAAGTATTATCTGTTTTATCTCCTGGAAAAATCCAGACCTTTGTGAACATTGAAGGAATGTGGGCAGATGAAACAGGCGAGGCCCTTCAAGCTGCGCCACATCCGAAACAGCGGGTATGGATTGGCTGTAAGCAGAAACTGAACCCTGGCGACCTTTTACGGCGCAAGGAAAATGACGCGATAAAGGGAAAAGAAAGCTAAAATTGGCCGTTTCCTGAATGTTGCGCTGATACAATAGGCATACCCGAGTTTGCCGTCTTTTATGAGGACAAACAAGTTTTCCAAATTTCCAGCATAATTTGATACAGCCCAAAAGGGAGGTATCAAACTATGCTGACATCTTTTTTAGAGCTTTTCCGAGACGTATTCTTTTTTGCGGCCTATGTGAATGGAGGCAATTCCTTTCCAGAGCCACTGTCGCCACAAGAAGAAAAAAACTACCTCATGCTGTGTGCGCAAGGGGATGGAGAAGCGCGGGCAAAGCTGATTGAACATAATTTGCGTCTGGTAGCGCATATAGCGAAAAAATACTCTGGAGTAGGCCGGGACAGCGATGATATTATTTCCATTGGGACAATCGGTTTAATCAAAGCGGTTTCGACTTATAATGTACACAAAGGCACGGCTTTGGCCACCTATGCGGCAAGATGTATTGAAAACGAGATATTGATGAGCATTCGAGCGGAAAAACGGCAAGCGGGCGAAGTATCTCTGCATGAAACCATCGGTACGGACCGTGACGGAAATGATATCTCCCTGGCAGAAATATTGGGTTCAGAGCCCACTCTTGTGTCAGATCAGGTAGAGCTTCATATTGCCTCAGAGCAGTTGCGTGAGCTGATGCGGCAATGCCTTACCGACAGGGAAAGGATGGTAATCCAGCTGCGGTATGGACTGTACGGGGGATATTGTATGGCCCAAAGGGAAATTGCAAGCATGATGGACATTTCCCGCTCCTATGTTTCCCGCATTGAAAAAAAAGCTCTGGGTAAGCTGAACCAGGCATTCAAAGATAGCAAGCTGGAGGATGTGCTGCTTTTGTAATGTTGAGAGCCTATTGACGGAGAAACAGCCTGAAGATACAATAAAATGTACGCAAAAAACAAAGGAGAAACAGATGAACGGGCAAATTCGCTTTGGCCCATCGGGCAATTCGGACATTTTTTATGAGCAGGGCTATCAATCTACTTGGCAAGCACCCCAATGGCTGTCTCAAATGGGGTTATCCGCTATGGAATACTCTTTTGGCCGAGGCGTGCGATTGGGAGAAGAGGCTGCAAAAAGGATTCAAACGCAAGCCCAGGTATATCAAATTCAGCTTAGCGTACATATGCCGTATTTTATCAATTTGGCCACCATGGAAGAAGACAAGAAACAACGGAATGTTGAATATTTTTTGCAATCCCTCCAAGCGGCCCGGTGGCTGGGCGCGGTGCGCGCAGTGTTTCATCCGGGTTCGGCCTCGAAACAGGATAGAGGAGAAGCTTTAAAAAAAGCAAAAGCCTTATTAAAGACCATCTGCAATATCGTCGATGAGGCAGGCTATGCAGATATTACAATGTGCCCTGAAACCATGGGTAAAATCAACCAGTTAGGGGATTTGGAAGAGGTAATTGCATTATGCGGGGTAGACGAGCGTTTATTGCCCTGTATTGACTTTGGCCATCTGCATTGCCGGGGACTGGGCGCAATTCAGGGAAAGGAAGACTACAGGAAGATTTTGGATAGGCTGGAATCTGGCGTGGGGGTATCCCGGGCAAAGCATATGCATGTGCATTTTAGCCGGATAGAATATACTGCCGGAGGGGAAAAAATGCATCACCGCTTTATAGATACCCAATATGGGCCCGAATTCCCCCCCTTGGCGGAACTGTTGCTGGAGCGGCAATATCTGCCGGTACTCATTTGCGAATCAAAGGGAACAATGGCGGAAGATGCAAAAACCATGCTGGAAATTTATCAAAACCTTCAAAAGACAAGGGATTCTAGTGAATAAAGGCCTTGTTGGAGCCACGATACTGTGTTAAAATCTTAGAGGAATATAAAAATGGATATACAGAAGCGGATTTGGAGGTTTAGTTTTCTATGATTATGGCAGGCGATTTTCGTAAGGGCGTTACAGTAGAAATCGATGGACAAGTTTGGTCTATTGCGGATTTCCAGCATGTAAAACCCGGCAAGGGCGCGGCGTTTGTGCGCACCCGCTTGAAGAATGTGATGACCGGCGCAGTATTGGAGCGCACTTTTAGTCCTACGGATAAATATCCAAAGGCGCACATTGAAACCAAAGAGATGCAATATCTCTACTCCGATGGCGAGCTTTATTATTTCATGGATGTTGAAACCTATGAACAGCTCCCATTGAACCATGATCAGGTGGAAGATGCCATTAACTTTATTGTAGAAAACGAAAATGTTAAGGTTCGCTTCTTTAAAGGGGTGCCCTTCTCCGTTGAGGCTCCCAACTTTGTAGAACTTACTGTGCAGGAAACAGAGCCTGGGTTTAAAGGGGATACCGCAACGGGTACCACAAAACCCGCTGTGTTGGAAACCGGCTATAAGATCAACGTGCCATTGTTTGTAAATGAAGGCGATCGCATTCGGGTAGATACCCGTACTGGCGAATACATGGAGCGGGTATAATGCGCTGCTCATTGAGGAGGCAAGCATGAGTTATATTAAAGAAAAGGTAGCTTATTTACGGGGGCTTTCTGATGGTCTGGAGATAAAAGATGAAGCCAATGCAAAGCTGTTTGGCGCAATCATAGAGGCATTGGATGCGATTGCTGATACTGTTGAAGAAAATGAAGCGTCTATCGCCGAGCTGGATGAGTGCGTTGACGATCTGTATGATGCATTGGACGAAATTGAAGATGAAGTAGAATGTGGCTGTGGTTGCTGCGATGATGAGGATGAAGAGTTTGATGAGGACGATTTTGTAGAGGTAGAGTGCCCGCATTGCGGCGAAACCATCTATTTTGATCAGGAAATGTTGGCCTCAGAAGATACTTTGATTTGCCCTAATTGCAATCAGGATGTAATTACTGCCTTTGATGAAGAGGAAGAAGGGGACGAAGAGTAAGTTTCCCTTATGTTTCTAGCATAAAAGAAAGCAGCAGCCCGCGATACGATACGTATTTGTGCGGCTGCTTTCTTTTACCCCCGAAATCAAATCGTTTCGGGGGCTCAGTATTTACAATAAAGCTTATTGCAAAGCTAGGATGCTGCAAAGGATGTACGCATTTCGATTTATTGCTGATTAATCGGCAATGCGTCTAGCGAACGAAAGCCCTCTGCCAGGTCTTCATCCGTTGGAATATAGTCCGCCATTTGCCCGGATGCATACTGCATATAGGCAGCCATATCAAAATATCCGGTTCCGGTGAGATTAAATAGTATGGTTTTTTCTTCCCCACTTTCTTTGCACTTAAGCGCTTCATCGATGGCTACGCAAATGGCGTGGGATGATTCCGGTGCTGGTAAAATGCCCTCTACCCGGGAAAATTGCTCTGCCGCTTCAAATACTTTGGTTTGGCACACAGCCCGGGCCTCGTCAATATACCCATCGTGGTATAGTTTGCTCACGATGGGAGACATGCCATGATACCGCAGCCCGCCAGCATGGATGGGAGAGGGGCGAAAGCCACAACCTAATGTGTACATCCGGGCCATAGGCGTAATCCGGCCGGTATCGCAAAAATCATAAGCATAGCGTCCACGGGTAAGCGAGGGGCAGGAAGCTGGCTCTACCGCTATGAAATGTGGATGAGCACGGCCGTTCAATTTGTCTCCCATATAAGCGCACATGATTCCACCAAGATTAGAGCCGCCGCCGGCGCACCCGATAACAATATCTGGATATTCGTCAATGGAATCCATGGCTGTTTTTGCTTCTAGCCCAATTACAGACTGATGGAGCAACACCTGATCCAGTACGGATCCAAGTACATAGCGACATCCAGAGGTATTCACGGCGGTCTCTACTGCCTCAGAAATTGCGCAGCCCAGGCTTCCTGGCGTACTGGGATCATGAGAAAGAATGCTACGGCCCACTTGAGTCGTATCGCTGGGGCTGGCGACTACCTTCCCGCCAAAGGTTTCAATAATAGCTTTACGATAAGGCTTTTGCTGGGCGCTGATTTTAACCATATACACGGTAAGGGGCATTTTAAAATAAGCGCAGGCCATAGACAACGCGGTTCCCCACTGACCGGCGCCGGTTTCTGTAGTGAGGCTGGTAAGGCCTTGGGCTTTGGCATAATACACCTGCGCAGCGGCAGAATTCAGTTTATGGCTGCCAGAGGTATTGTTGCCTTCAAACTTATAATAGATGTGTGCAGGCGTATCCAGCTCCTTTTCTAAATTATACGCCCGTACGAGGGGAGAAGGCCTGTATGTTTTATAATATTCCTGGATGGGATAGGGAATATCAATAAAACGATCGGTTGTATTTAGCTCCTGGCGCACCAGTTCTTCCGCAAAAACGGGAGTGAGGTCATCAAACGTAACCGGTTTCATGGTAGCTGGATTTATCAGGGGGTCATGCTGCACCTTCATATCAGCTTTGATATTATACCATTGCTTGGGAAGTTGATCCTGGGTTAAGTAGATACGGTAGGGGATACGGGTTTTCATGGTATGTTCCTCCTCTAATTCAGTAATAAAATAAAAACGCTCTTGTCCCTAAAACTAGGGACAAGAGCGTAACTCCTGCGGTGCCACCCAAATTGACTAAAATAGCCCACTTGCTTCGCATACCATCATATGCGTCCACTGGATAACGGGTTGGATCTCCCGTTGATCTCTACGGCAATAACACTTTCAAGATCACCCTCGTCAGTCCATTCCTCCTAGCTGATATTACCGCATTCCCACCCATGGCGGCTCTCTTAAAATATCAAACGCTAAGCGTACTACTCTGACTCAACAGTTTCTTATTGAATTGGTTTGCATTTTACACGTATTTTTTACGACTGTCAAGAGTAAAATTTTTAAGGAATCGGTTGGCATTTCCCATTCGCATTTATATGATTGACAGGCAAACGCCACGATGTTATAATACGTTTGTTGCCGCAAAATGGCATATAGGGGCATGATGTAATGGTAACATAGCGGTCTCCAAAACCGTTCTTGAGGGTTCGAGTCCTTCTGCCCCTGCCAAAAGAAAACACCTTTTTGGTGACTTACAATAAGACTATAACAAACAGTAATATTGGACAGTCGCCATAAGGGGGCAAAACAAATAAGCAGCACATGAGCTTTGTGTTTATGTGCTGCTTATTTGCTTTTAGCATATAAAACCAGGGAGCATGTGTTGAAAAAAAACGTTTTGAATAAGAGGCGTACCTTCCCATGAGCGGAAAGGGCGCAGGGGGGTGATATTCAAAAACGTAACAATTCTGAACTGCATCAGGGAGTAGCTGTTAGCCTTCACCGTATAAAAAGCGGCCATATTGAGGCCTTCTAGATACCAAACTGTGTAGGTCAATATAATTATTTCTCATCTTGCTATGATCTGTGGAAAAAAGCTAACACAAGCATATGAACAAGAAATTTTCGCGTAGCAATATGACATAATAAGGCGCACGCACTGCGGTCAACTTTGGGAATGGGGTTCCGCGAAGCCTGCTTCGTGGGAAGAGGAGGAGCAAACAGAACGGTCTCAGTTTGAAACGACAAGGCTTGGTC
>JAEXFV010000114.1 GCA_023451115.1 Bacillota bacterium | reverse complement strand
GTGGTGATGAACTCCTTCAAGGGGAAATTCTTTATCTCGGACGCGCCCTTTGCCTTTCCCACCAGCGAAACCCAGGTGGGGCTGAAAAATTACGTGGATGGCATTGCGAAAACCGGTTTTTTCCGGGCGTTCGGGTGGTCCGCATTGATTACGGTGTGCTCTGTGGTGGTAATTGTACTCTTCAGCGCTATGACGGGCTGGTACATTACCAGGGTAAAGAGCCGTTTTACCCGGTTTTTGTATTATGCTCTGGTGTTTTCCATGGTAGTTCCTTTCCAGATGGTAATGTTCACCATGTCCAAGGTAGCCAACCTGCTTTCGCTGGATAACCCTTACGGCCTTATCCTCATCTACCTGGGGTTTGGCGCAGGGCTTTCCACCTTTATGTTTGCAGGGTTTGTAAAATCCGTGCCGGTGGACATTGAAGAGGCTGCCATGATCGATGGCTGCGGGCCCATCCGCACCTTTTTCAGCGTGGTGTTCCCTGTGCTCAAGCCCACTGCGGTAACGGTGGCCATCCTGAACGCCATGTGGATTTGGAATGATTACCTGTTGCCCCTTTTGGTTTTGGACAGCGAGCATTATACTATTCCTATTGTAGTGCAATCCCTACGGGGTAGCTATGGAGCGGTGGACATGGGCGCCATGATGGCTATGCTGGTGCTGGCCATCGTGCCCATCGTGGTCTTCTACCTTACCTGCCAGAAGCATATTATCAAAGGCGTCGTGGCGGGCGCGGTAAAAGGGTAACCAAGCGCTCCCCAAACCGCTCCGGCCCTATGCGCCCCGCCCGGAGGCGATCGCCTCCGGAAAAACCCTTTTCTTTGGAGGCAACCGATGATGAACCGAGCAAGCGGTATTTTATTGCATGTTTCTTCCCTTCCCTCCCCTTACGGCATTGGTACGCTGGGCAAGGCGGCGTACGTCTTTGGCGACTTTTTGCGGGCTGCTGGGCAAACCTACTGGCAAATGCTGCCGCTGGGGCAAACCAGCTATGGGGATTCCCCTTATCAGTCCTTTTCCACCTTTGCGGGCAATCCCTATTTTATCGACCTGGATTTGCTTCAGGAAGACGGGCTGCTGGAGGAGCGGGAATATCAGGGCCTGGACTGGGGCAACGAACCCGCCAGAGTGGATTATGAAAAAATATATACCCATCGCGGCCAGGTGCTGCATTTGGCCTACCGCCGGGGTTGGGAGCGGGATCAGGAGGCCATCCGGGCCTTTTGCAATAAGCAGGCCCATTGGCTGCCCAACTACGCCCTGTTTATGGCGCTGAAAAGTCATTTTGGCATGAAGCCCTGGCTGGAATGGGAGGAGGACGGCATCCGGCTGCACAAGCCGGATGCTGTGGCCCATTATACCCAGCTGTTAAACGAGGAGATCAAGTTCCACACCTATGCGCAGTACCTGTTCTTCCGGCAATGGGCAGCGCTCAAGGGCTATTTGGAAAACCTGGGAATACGGCTGATTGGCGATTTGCCCATCTATGTGGCTATGGATTCTGCCGATGTATGGGCACAGCCTCAAAACTTTTTATTGGACGAACAGCGCAGGCCCCGTTGGGTGGCAGGCGTACCCCCGGACTATTTTTCCGCTACCGGCCAGCTTTGGGGCAATCCTCTGTACGACTGGGCGGCCATGCAGCAAGACGGCTACGCCTGGTGGCGGCAACGGGTGCAGGCCGCTTCCCAGCTCTTTGATGTGATCCGCATCGACCATTTCCGGGGTCTGGAAAGCTACTGGCGCGTTCCCTTTGGGGAAGAGACCGCGGTTTGCGGCGAATGGGCCAAAGGCCCCGGCATGGATTTTATCCGCATTTTGCAGGCCCATTTTCCCAGGCTTTCCATCATTGCGGAGGATTTGGGGTTTTTAACCCCACAGGTGCATGAACTGCTGGAACAGTCCGGTTACCCAGGCATGAAGGTCCTGCAATTTGCCTTTGACGCCCGGGAGCCCAGCAATTACCTGCCTCACACCTATCCCCGGCACTGCGTATGCTACACCGGCACCCATGATAACACCACCGCAGGCGGCTGGTTTGTGGAGGCAAATCCTGAGGATGTGGCCTATGCCATGGAATATCTGGGCCTTAACCACGATGAAGGGCTTCATTGGGGGTTGATCCGCGGCGGCATGAGCTCGGTGGCTGACCTTTTCGTGGCACAGATGCAGGACTTTCTGGGGCTAGGCTCCGCCGCCCGCATGAATACTCCCAGCACTCTGGGATGCAATTGGCAATGGCGGTTGCTGGAAGGTGCCGCTTCCCCTGCCTTGGCGGAAAAAATCGCCAACTATACCCGGATGTATGGCAGAACATAACCGCAGGCAGCAGCGGAAAGGTTTCGCTCATTCTTTCGAAGCGTTTACCCTTCCCTGGCAATGATGTTGCAGCCTGTCCTGCAGCAGGAGATGGTTTCGCACCGTTATACACAATTTATCCACATTTTTCAAATAAGCTTGTCCCCAAAACAGGGCAATCGGTGGATAACTCTGTTCATACTGTGCATAACTTTGCTCCATTGCGGTGGATAACCCTGCAATGATGGCTTTGACCTTCCTGCAAAATCCGTGTAAAATCCATAAAATTTGTTCGATTTTTTACTTGCATACAAACAAATGTGGCATACAGGCAATCAAAAAAGCGCTCCCGAATAGAGGGAAGCGCTCCTATTTGTCGAAAAAGTGGCTTTCAGCCCTTTTTTGAGTGTTACAGTTTTGCCTCTCGCCAACGCTCCCGGGGGCAAAAGCTGCAAAGTACGAAAACCGGAAGGTTTTCATCCGTTCCGACGCACATGCCGTCGGAGCCGGACGGAAGGCCACGGGCTTCGGCCCTTCACAATCCCGGCTTCCCCTTATCCTGCAAAATACCGCCGCAAAAAGCGTTGGGTGCGTTCGTTCTGTGGGTTAATCAGCACCTGCTGGGGCGTGCCTGCGTCCACGACCACCCCTTCATCCATAAAAATCACCTGATCCGCCAAGTCCCGGGCAAAGGCCATCTCATGGGTCACCACCACCATGGTCATATTCTCCTGGGCCAGCCCGCGGATCACCTCCAGCACCTCGCCGGTTAACTCAGGGTCCAGAGCGGAAGTGGGTTCGTCAAAGCAAAGCACATCCGGCGCCATAGCCAAAGCCCTGGCGATGGAAACCCGCTGGGCCTGGCCGCCGGAAAGCTGGCAGGGATAAGCGTCCCCTTTCTCTCCCAGGCCAAGCTTATTCAGCAGGGAAAGGGCCTGCTCCCGGGCCTGCTGCTTTGGCAGTCTACGCACGGCGACCGGCGCCTCCATCACATTTTGCAGCACCGAGAGATGGGGGAACAGATGAAAATTTTGAAACACCATGCCCAGGTGGGAAAGCGCCTTCCGCGTTTGGGCACGGCCGGGATATACCCCTTGTTCCACCAGCGGGTCACCGCAAATGCAGATGCTCCCCCGATCCACCTGTTCCAGGTGGTTGATGCAGCGCAGCAGGGTGCTCTTGCCGCTGCCGCTTCTGCCAATCACAGCCAACACTTCCCCCTTCTGCAGGGAGAAGGACACGCCTTTTAATACTTCCAAGCCTGCAAAGGCTTTGGTTACGTCTTGCACTTGCAAAATCGGGTCCATTTCTTGTTTTCCTTTCCTGTGTCAACGGGCAAAGGCCCAAGGCTTTTCCGGCATACTAACGGTAATAGTCCAGTTTGCGTTCCGCCAGATGAAAGCCCTGCTCCACCACCAGGTTTACCACCAGGTAAAACAGCCCAGCCACCAAAAACGGCATTACGCTGGTCTCCCGGGAAGCGATGGTTTCCGCTTTACGCATCAAGTCGGATACTGCAATGGTCATGGCCAGCGCCGTGTCCTTCACCAGCGTCATAAACTCATTGCCGCAGGCGGGCAGTATGCGTTTGACCACCTGAGGCAGAATAATACGGAAAAAGGTTTGGGGCCTGGTCATGCCCAGCACCTGCCCTGCCTCGTACTGGCCGGCTGGGATGCTCTCCATGCCGCCCCGGTAAATCTCTGCAAAATAGGCGGCATAGTTCAGGCTAAAAGCCACAATGGCGGCTACAAACCGGCCTTCCATTGCGCCAATGTCAGGCCATTTCCACCCAAAGGCGAATGTAGGCCCAAAGTACACCACCATCAGCTGCAGCATCAGCGGCGTGCCCCGCATAATCAACAAATAAAGCCGGATAGGCCAGTTCAGCGGGATCTTCCAACACTTGCGCCGGGACATGCGCCCCAATGCCACAGGCAACGCCAGCGGCAGGGCAAACAGCAGGGCAAAGAAAAACAGCTTGAGGGATACCCACAAGCCTTTGAGCAAAATCGGTACCATGGTTTCCATTTTATCATCCCTTTCCGGGAATTTTATTGCTTCTTCATGATAACACGCTAAATCAATAAAGAAAAGAAAAATGCTTCAAAAGTTTAAAGAATATATGAATAGGGAATAAACAAAGCACTAATCCATTGCCTGATCGCCCAAAACAGGCTAAAATAAACATAAATTCCGCCACAAACGCCCAACGTCGTCAGGTTTCCCCATTCGTTTCTTTTTGGCGCGCTGCAAGGCGGCCTGGCAAAACGTGTAAGGGCATATGCTATTCGGCTCCTTTATCCCGGCCAACGGCCCGGGAAACCGTCAAGGGGCTGCCAAAGCGCAAGTTTTCGGATCGCTCCTTAGGGAAATCCCCAAAGCCAAATGGTTCCAGAGGCGGAGAAAGGAAAGTACATGCAAAAGCGAAACCGCAGGCGTAGAAATACTTTAGGCTACCGCATGCGCACTGGCTTTTACAGCCTGGTGGGCAGTATGGGCGGCTTTTTCTCTCGGCTCAACGCCAAAGGGCGGGCCATTGTGCTGGGGCTGGGGTGCGCTGTGATTGCGGGCATCGTGCTTCTTTGCACCCTGCCCGGCGCCCAGCAGGCCAACGCCCAGGCGCCTAAACTCGCGGAGAATACGCAAATCGACCTGCCTCAGGCCGCCAGCTATAGTCTGGGCGGCGCTATGGGGGGGGACACGGCCGCCACCCTGGCGTTTACCGTAACCCCAACGCCGGAAGCTACGCCGGAGCCCACGCCAGAACCCACCCCGGACCCTACGCTGCAGAAGGATATGCCGGACGATCCCCGGGTTGCCCAACTCCAGCAGCGCTTGATGGACTTGGGCTATATGGCTGATGACGAACCCACGGAACATTTCGGCCCCATCACCAAGAGCGCGGTGCAGTTATTCCAGCGGCAGCACAGCCTGCAGCAGGACGGCATCGCAGGCGAAGCCACCCTTGCTTTTATCTATTCCGACGAGGCCAAGAGCTATACCCTTTTGGAGGGATTTGAAGGCACGGATGTGGAAAGTTTCCAGCGCCAGTTAAAGGATTTGGGGTATCTTTCCAAGGTGACCGGCTATTATGGAACGGAAACCATTGACGCGGTAAAAGCCTTTCAAAAAGAAAATGGTTTGAGCCAGGATGGCAAAGCCGGCGTGAAAACCTTTAACCTGATCAACTCGGATAAGGCCAAGCCCCATCCCAGCCTGGCAGCGGAAAAGCGCCGCAGCGCCAACATCAGCAAGATGATCGACGTAGCCAAATCCAAGCTGGGCTGCACCTACGTGCTGGGCGCGGAAGGGCCGAAAACCTTTGATTGCTCCGGGCTTGTGTACTACTGCCTGAAAGAAGCCGGCTCCAACCGCCGCCGGCTGAATGCAGCGGGCTACTCCAATGTGAGCGACTGGGAGAAGATTTCTTCCCTGTCCACCAGCAAGCTGAAAAAGGGTGATCTGCTGTTTTTCTACAATAACGCCCGCAGCAAAGTGGGCCATGTAGGCATTTACATCGGCAACGGGGAAATGATCGACGCCTCATCCTCCAATGGCAAGGTGGTGCGCCGCTCCTGCATGACATCCTACTGGAAGAGCCACTTCGTTTGCGCGCGCAGACCCTGGTAGCGCTAACCCTTCCGTGAAGCCTGGCGGAATACCCGTCCGGTTTCACGGTTTTCTTATGACTTCCCTCTGGCAGCCGGCGGCGGCCAAAGGAAAAGCGCCTGCGTCGCGCCCTGGAAAGCCCCGGAGTTTTCCGGGCAGAGGCGGATGGCAACGGTTTGGGCAAAATGCCCCAGGCAACGCTTGCGGCTTTGGCCGCAGGCTTTGGCGCGGGGCCTTATGATCAATTGATATATGGTTGGGGGGAAAAACAACAGCATGCACACCATCGGTTTCATTGGCTTAGGGGTCATGGGCGCTTCCATGGCCCAACATTTGATTGAGGCGGGCTACCGCCTGCGGATCTATAACCGGACCAAAGCAAAAGCGCAGCCGTTGTTGAACCGGGGCGCGGTATGGTGCGAAACGCCCGGAAATTGTGTACAGGGAGCGGAGGCGGCCATCACCATGGTGGGCTTTCCTCCGGATGTAGAAGCGGTATATTTTGGGGAGAAGGGCTTGCTCTCTCAAGCTGCCCCCGGGACTTATCTCATCGACATGACCACCAGCTCCCCCAGCTTGGCGCAGCGCATTTACCAGGCTGCAAAAGCGAAAGGGGTATTTGCTTTGGACGCGCCGGTATCCGGTGGGGATATTGGTGCGAAAAATGCTACCCTGTCCATCATGGCAGGTGGCGACCCGGAAGCGTTTGCCGCCTGCAGGCCTTTGTTTGAGGCCATGGGGAAAACCATTACCCTGGCGGGAGGGCCAGGCGCGGGGCAACACACCAAAGCTGCCAACCAGATTGCGGTGGCCGGGGCTATTTCAGGGGTATGCGAGGCCATCGCCTATGCCCGGGCAGCGGGGTTAGATGTTGATACCATGTATGCCTGCATCAGCGGCGGCGCCGCGGGAAGCTGGCAGCTTGCCAACCACGGTGCCAGTATTCTCAAGGGCAACGACGCGCCGGGATTTTTCATCAAACATTACATCAAGGATATGGATATCGCCCGGCAGGCAGCGGAAGAAAACGGGCTTACCCTGCCGATGCTGGATACCGTGTTGGAAATGTATCGGGACTTCATGGCGGAAAACAGCCAAAATGGGGAGCTGGGTATCCAGGCCCTGATCCATTATTATCATCAATCCTGAACAGGGGGAAATCCTATGGCACGTTACGGCCGGAGGGGGCGGCAAACCCGGCGGTACCGCCGCATCAACTGGGGACGCTTTTTGCTGTTCCTGGTGTTATTGGTTGCGCTGGCGGCAGTGATTTATTTTATGATTCAGGTACTAACCGGCGGCATTCGCCTGGGAGGCGGATCCTCCAGCTCCCCCAGCCCTTCCAACGTACAAACCCTCACCGACCTGCCCTCCCCCACGCCTGCTGCTGGAGCGGGGTTGCCTGAGGATGTGGGTATCTCCCCCAAATCCCCGGCCAGCGCCACGGATTTGGGCCTAAAAAGCGACATCATGGTGAACGGGGAGCAAGTATCCTCCTATCAGCGCCAGCCCGGGCTCTCCTTTGGCCCGGGAACGGGTTATACCGGCCTGCCCGGCATCATCACCTTTGGGGGCAACAACTACCGCAACACCTTTACCTATGGCACCCAGACCCTGACCCAAAAAACCTTGACCCGGGTGTGGGAACAGCCTACAGGCTCCCTTTCCACGGACCCGGACTATGGCACCTGGACGGGCACCGGCTGGACGGGCCAGCCGTTAATCGTGCAATGGCCGGAGGAAACCCGAAGGGTTTTGGGCGTTCACGATGCGTATCGAAACAAAGAGGGGTTTACGGAAGTAATCTATGCCGCCATGGACGGGTATCTCTACTTTCTGGAACTGGAAAGCGGGGAGCAAACCCGGGATCCCCTTTACCTGGGCGTCACCACCAAGGGCACCGGCTCGCTGGATCCCAGAGGATATCCCTTGCTGTACACCGGCCAGGGCATTCCCAGCACCGAGTCGGACGGCTCCACCGGGGCATGGCTGCGCATTGTGGATTTGATTGAAAACAAAGTCATCTGGCGCTTTGGCGGAGTAGACCGGTTTGCCCACCGCAGGTGGCAGGCTTATGACAGCAGCCCTCTAGTGGACGCAGAAGCGGACACCCTGATCGCCCCGGGAGAAAACGGGGTTGTGTATACGGTAAAGCTGAATTCCGCCTATGACCCTGCCTCAGGCACGGTGTCGGTAAACCCGGAGGGCCTGGTGAAATACCGCTATATCTTAGACGGGTACGACACCGGGGGAAACGACGATGAAACCAAGCGCTGGGTAGGCATTGAAAACTCCATGGCAGTGTGGCGCAATTACGGCTTCTTTACGGACAACGGCGGCAGGCTTCAGTGTTTGGACTTAAACACCCTGGAGCCACAGTATGTGGTGGATGTTACGGACGACAGCGACGCCTCCATCGTGATCGAGGAGGATGTTCAAAAGAAAACCTTTTATCTTTATACCGCCAACGAGGTGGACAAGCAGCCCGGCGCAAGGCAAGCCGGCACAGGAAAAGCCTATCACCGCAAGCTGGATGGACGCACCGGGGAAATTTTGTGGGAAAACGAGTTTGACGCCAGCTTTGGCAACACGTCCTCCAACGGCGGCACCCTGACTACCCCCCATGTAGGCCGGGGCAAGCTCTCCCACATGGTGATTTACAACGCCACCATGGTACCTGTCACTTTTGTTAACAGCCTGGGCGAAACGGTAAGCCAGGACATTGGCGGCCGTATCATCGCCTATGATAAGCAAACCGGGGAAGAGCTGTGGCGCTTTGAGCAGGCGGACGGCTATTGGTCCTCTCCCGTGGTGGTATACGACGCCCAGGGCAACGGCTATTTGATCCAGTGCGACCGATGGGGCATCATGCGCATCCACGACCCGCTCTCCGGCGGCAAGATCATCGCACAGGTGGACCTGGGCTCCCGCATCGAATCCACGCCAGCAGTATTTGGCGACTGGCTGGTGGTAGGTACCCGAGGCACTCACGGCGCAGGGGAACAGCAGAAAATCATTGGGGTAAAGATCGGGTAAGGCCTTTCGTTAGGCCGCAGCGGCTGCCCCCGGCAAAAAGCAGGCTGATATTTTTGCCATCCCCGTTTTTCGGGGGGAAGAAACAGCGGGCTCCTATCGGGGAGCCCGCTGTTTCTTCCCGTATTTGTATTCGCCCTGCCTGCAGAAAAGCAGCCTGGGTTCTACACCTCCACCGCTTCTCCCCCACGCAAAAACACAAAGTAGCGCCGGGCCACCGGGACGTGGGTCAACGCCTCCAGCGCCTGGGCATACAGGGCCACCTGCCCTGCATGGGCTTGCGCAGCCTGCCGCAAATCCGCGCCAGGAGCCACATAATCGGTTTTATAATCCAGCAAAATCCAGCTGCCCTGCTCCACAAAGCAGCAATCGATCACCCCTTGCAGCAGCACCGGTTCTGTGGTGTCCTCCCCCAGCAAATCGTCCGCGGCGGAAAAAACGCTGAATTCCATCTCCCGCTCCACCCGGCTGGCCTGTCCCAGCCGCTTGCCCAACGGGCTGTTCAAAAACCGGGCAACCGCCCCCAGATCCACTGCCTGCGCCTGGCTTTTTGCCATGCGCTTTTGGGCGACAAAGCCATCCCGCTGCCCGGCAAGCCAGCCCATCAGCTCCCCTTGGGGCCAGCATAGCGGCAACAGGCTCAAAAACAGATGGGTAGCAGTGCCTTTGGCAGCAGCGCTAAGCCCCGCTGTTTCCTGCTGGAACTGGGGCGCATCACAAAGCTGGATTTGCTGCTCTCCCAACCGTTCCAGAGCGCTTACGCTGACTTTGGAGGGCACCTGAATTGCCGCTTCATAGGGATAACGCCAGGCAAAACGCTGCTGTAGCAAAGCATAAAACCCCGCTTCTTCGCCTTGCTGCGCCAGGGCATGGGCCTGTTCCCCACAAGCCATGGCCTCCTCCCGGGTGTGGTAGCAAAGGGGGAGTATTTCCGGCTGCTGCGCGCTAAGGGGCAGCAGCCAGTCCAAAAAGCTGCCGGCCGCCCCAGCCACAGCAGGCAGGGCGATATTTTGCTGCTGCGCCTGTTCTATCCGCTCCCTGGCCTCTTTGGCGCAGCCCAGCAAAATCAGCCGCTCTCTCGCCCGGGTCATGCCCACATAAAGGATGCGCATCTCCTCTGCCAACTGCTGCCGCCATTGCTTTTGCAGGATCGCCCTGCGAAAGACCGGATCCCGCCGGATACGGGTTCTTTCCTGAGCGCAGCGCAGGCCCAGGCCTAAGGCGCTGTCCAGCAGCAAATCCTCTCTGCTGTTCTTGCGGTTAAAGCCTTTTCCCAGTCCTCCCAAAATCACCACCGGGTATTCCAGCCCTTTGGAGCCGTGCATGGAAAGGATGCGCACCACATCCGCCGCCCCAACCTGAGCCCGGCCCAGATCCGCCGTATCCGCTGCCCGGCTCATAAACTGCAAAAAGCCGTACAAATCCGCCCGCCCTTTCAACTGCCGGGCTTTGGCCAACAGAGCGTCCAGATTGGCCTGGCGCTGCGCGCCCCCCGGGAGCACCCCTACGCAGGCGTAATAACCCGTATCCTCCAATAAGTAGGCCAAAAACTCTTCCAGAGGCAGCAATCCCGCCTCACGGCGGTATGTTTCCAGCCGAGCCAAAAATGCCGCCGCTTTGCGGCCCAGGTCAGTATCCTGGTAACGCAGCAGCACCAGGCTTTCAAAGCAAGTTTCGGGCTTAGGCTCCACTTGGGTACGTAGGCCGATCAAATCCTCTACGGTAAAGCCCCCTATCGCCCGGAGCACGCTGATGAGCGGGATATCCTGCCGCCGGTTGTCGATTACCCGAAGCAGGTTCAAAAACACCTGCACTTCCACCGCTTCAAAGTAACCGCCTGTCAACTGGGCATAAGCGGGAATGCCCTGCCTGGCCAGCTCCGCCGCCCACAGCTGGGCCGCCTGACGGTGGGCCCGAAGCAGCACCACAAAGTCCCGGTAGCGCAGCTTGCGGGAACGGTTGGCCTGCTTGGGGTCTATATAAGTTTCTTCCTCCATCAACCGCCGGATATACCCGGCAGCCAGGCGGGCTTCCGCCTGGGCGTCGGATAACTCCTCTTTCTGGCCGTCCTCTTCTTCCTCCGGGGCATACTCCCGCTCTATCAAGTGCAGCTCACAACCGGAAAGGGAAGTATCCACAGCGGAAGGCGCCGGGTACAAAGCCGCGGTTTCGTCATAACAAAGCTCTCCCACTTCCTCCGTCATAATGCGGGAGAACAGGCTGTTTACCCCCCTAAGCACCGCCGGCGCGGAACGGAAATTGATGTTCAGGTGCACCTGCTCCCCCGGTGCGCCAGGCGCGCCGGTATAACGCTGCATCTTGTCCAGAAACAGCCCCGGCTCCGCCAAACGGAACCGGTAGATGGACTGTTTTACGTCCCCCACCAAAAAAAGGTTGCTCCTGCCCTCCTGTTTCCGGATGCGGTTTAATATGGCCTCCTGGATGAGGCTGCTGTCCTGGTATTCATCCACAAAAATATGGGCATACCTTGCCCGCAGCCCCTGAGCAGCTTCCTCCTTTTGCAGCACCGCGAGGGCCATGTGCTCCATATCCCCAAAGTCAACCAAACCCCGCTCCCGTTTTTTTCCAGCATAAACTCCGTCCACATCCTGCACAAAGCTGCACAAGGCCTCCACCGATCCGGAAAGTTCTCCCAGCAGAGCCGTTTCCTCCCCCAAAGGCCGGGCCGCAGCCGCCTGCTGGGCGCGGATTTTCTTTTTTACCCCATCCCGGGCGTCCATCACCCGCTGCTTGTTTTCCTGCTCCTCCACGCCTCTGGGCCAGCCCACAAAGCGGCGGAACGTCACTGCCTCCACTGCTGCTGCGTAAGCGGCATAGGTTTTAGACAGGCTAAGAGCCCTAAGCTGAGACAAATCGTCATCCAGCACGCCCAACGCGTTTTGATACTCCAGGGGGATCCAACCCCGGGCGGTTTGCAGCTGATGGACACAGCCCAAAACCTCGCGCTGCCAGCTTTGCAGCAGTTCCTGTACGGCGGGGTGGGATTGCAGCGTTTGCGCGTCTATGCAATAAGCGTCCCGGGCCTTTGCAAGCCATTCCCAAGGCTGGGGCTGCGCCATGAGGAACGTATGGAGCTTTTTTGCGTAAGCAAACAAGGCCTCCTCCCTGCGCAAAGCATGGAGCAGGGAAAGATAGCCCGGATCTCCCGCTTCGCACCGCTGGGAAGCCACTTCCTCCAACGCTTCCTGAAAAAGCATGCCGGCCTGGGCCTCATCCGCCGTAGAAAAGGCCGGATCCAGCCCCAATGCATGAAAGTTGCGCCGCAGCAGGTACAAACAAAAGGCGTGGAGTGTGGAAATATTGCTCCCACCCCGGCCTACCGCCTGGGCCTGGGCCCGAAGCCGCGCTGCTTTTTCCGGTTCCCGGGCAGCCTGGGCGGCAGCGCTCAGGCGTTCCTCCACCCGCTGCTTCATTTCCCGGGCGGCTGCCTCGGTAAAGGTCACCACCAACAGGCTCCTCACATCTGCCCCTTCTTCTACCAGCCGGGCGATGCGCTCTGTGAGCACGGCTGTTTTCCCTGCCCCTGCCGCAGCGCTCACCAGCAGGCTGGGCGGCGCGGTGATAGCCCTTTGCTGTTCCTTAGTCCATTGATTCATGTGGCTCCTCCCCCCTTTGGCAGCCGATGATCTGCAAAAAGGCCTCCTGGCTCACTTTGCCTGGGTCCCGCACCTGGCAGCCGGGGAGCCGGGGCTCAAAACGGCATACGCTTTTATAATCGCAGTATGCACAGGCAGTGCCTGCCATCCCCATGGCCAGCGGCGACGCCGCCGTTTCCCCCTCCATCACCTGCTCCAGCGTGTCTCTGGCCCGCTGCCGGGCGAATTGGAGCAGCCGTTTGAGCCCTTGCGCGTCCACCAACGCCCCTTTGAGGGCGCCGTCCTGGTTGCGCCGCAGGCCTGCCATCACAGCGGAAGCGCCGCAAATGGTTTTCTCGCTGGCCTCCACTGCAGCAGGGTCGCAAAGCAACAGTCCGCTTAAGCGGAACGCTTTTTCTACCTCCTCCGGGGTGTCCGCAGAAGAGGGCGGGTCTTTCACCGGCTGGTAAAACAGCCCGGCGGGAATGGGGGCCCCTTCCCATGCAGATAGTTCCTCTCCCCTGCGGATGCGGCCCGCCTGAGCCACTGCCGCCAGGTACAGAGGCAGCTGTAATTGCACCCCTGCCAGCACCTGTTCAAAGTGCAACTGGGCGTTGCCTGTTTTATAATCCACCACACGGGCCATAGGCGGGATATCCCCCTGCCCAGGCGCCACGTCCACCCGATCCACCACGCCGCAAAGCAGAGCCTGCCGCCCGCCCTCCAAGGTGAGGCGGATGGGGGGATACGCCTCATTCATGCCAAAGCGCACCTCCACCCCCGCAGGGCGAAACGTGCCCGCCTGGATTTGCCGCACAACCGCTGCGGCCGCATGGCGAACCACGTCCATCCACAGCCCTGCCATGGCCCGGGAACGGGGGGTGGAAACCAGCATACCCTCCCGATAGGCCGCCAGGCAGGCGGGGAACACGCCATCCAATATCCCGTCCACATCCGCCTGGGTCAGCCCTTCAAAGCCCCGATTTGCCGCCTCCCGCACAAAGGCCTCCATGGCCATGTGGCAAAAGCTGCCCATGTCCTCCGGCCGCTGCCGGAATTCCCGGCGGGGCAGGGCCTTGAGGCCATACTGCATCAGGTGCCGGAAGGGGCAGGTGTTAAAGGTTTCCAGCCGGCTTGCAGTGGTAACCAGCCGCCTGCCATACAGCTGAGCGGCAAGGGTGGGCCCAAAGGGCGGCGGGGAAACCGGGTTGGCGCGGTAATCCATCATCTGGGCAAGGCGCGCCCGGTAGGCGGGATCCTTCTCATAATACCGCAGCAGCGACTGGGTACGGGGGCCGCTTTCTTCCCCTTCCCGCAGGGCCTCTACCAAGGCCAAAAACCCGCTCTCCCGGCTTTGGGGCAGGGTTTCCCTCTCCCCTTGCGCCCCGGCGCCTCCAGTGCCCATGCGGCAATGGGGAAACAGGGCGTTGATCCGTTTTACCAGGGTGGAAGGCAGCAGCTCTCCACTGCCATCCGAGCAGGCATAGCCCACCCACAGCCGCTCTTGCGCTTTGGTCAGCGCCCGGTATAGATCCAGGCGGTCGTTTTCCGCCCGGTTTATGGAAGTGCCCCAGGTGTTCAGCCCCAGGGCCGCCATATCCTGCAGCTCTAAATCGTCGATGACGCCATCGTCCCCATGGCCTGCAGGCAGTATCCCCTCATTGCATCCCAACAAAAACAGCGCTTTTACCCTGCGGCTCTTTACCCGGCTGATGCCGCCAAAGAGCACCTGGTCCGCAGTGGAAGGAATCACCCCCACCTGATAGCCGGAAAACGCCTCCTCCACCAACGCAGCATACTCCCGCCTGCTCATAAGCGTGGCGCCTAAAATACCGTAGAGCTGGTCCAGCACCTCCACAATCACGTTCCACACCTGGGCATGCTCCTGCATCAGAGCATAGCGGCCCTCCGCTTTGAGCTGTTCCACCTGGCCTATGAGCTGGGCTGCCACGCCCAGTTCCTGCAAATAATCATACAAAGCCCGGGTTTTCCCCGCAGCATCCTGCGCCCCTTTAAAACCCTCCACAAGCCGCGCAAGGGGAGCAAGCAGGGTCTCCCTGGCGATTTGGGCTTCCGGGGGCACCTCCCCGCGGGTAAAAGGCTCCAGCAGCTGCTTGCCCCCCTGGAGGCCGTAGCGCAGGATATAGTTTTCCAATTGCTCCATCTCGTCCTGGGTAACGCCCGCCAGGCCGGTTTTGCCAACGCGCAGCACCTCCCCCGCCGGCATTCCCCGGCAAATGCATTGAAGGGCGGCGTTAATCAGCTCCACCGCAGGATGGCCCTCCATCGCCCGCCGTGCATCCAGAAACACTGGAATGCCCCGCTGCCCCATAGCCCGCTGTACCCCTGCGCCGTAAGCCTCCATATCCCCGGCGATCACCGCCATCTCCCGATAGCGCATGCCATTGCGGCTCAGCCGCAGCATTTCGTCCGCCATGGCTTCCACTTCCGCCTGGCGAGTGGCCGCGCAAAACACCGTGATTTGATCCGTTTCCTCCAGGCAGGCTGCCGGCGCTTCCTGGAACAACGCCCGTTCCAGGTGATGGAGGGGCGTGTTCCCCTCCGGCGCATCCAGCCGTTTCACCATAACCGGGCAGCCCTTTTCCCGGGCCATGGCAGATAATTTGGCAAAAGCCCGGCTTTCCGGGGCAAACAGGGGATCTTCCGGGTTGTCCGGATCCATCAGGATAGAAAAGGTCAGCGCCCCGCAGCATCCCATCATTGCCTCAAACAGGGCATACAGCTGAGCGGTGAGCAGGTCAAATCCGTCAACATACACCTGGGTTCCCTGCAAAAAGGAATAAGGCAATGCCTCCACCAGGGCGTTGAAGGCATCCTCGCTGTCCAGATACCGGCTGCTCAAAAACCCCTGCACCTCACCAAACAGCAGGGAAAGATCCTCCAGCTTATCTCCCAGCACATCCCCCTTTGGGAGCTGGGACGCGGCCTTTTGCAAATCTTCCGGCGTAATCAAAAACCGCTTGCACAGGGCAAACAGTTCATCCATTTTCTGGGCAAACCCGGGCCGCTGGGCAACCGGCCCAAAGGCACTCAGTTCCCGCTGCCTTCGGTAGGCTGCCCGGCGAAACACCATGCGCCTGCCCTGCGCCGAGAGAAAGGGCGTGTCCACCGCCTGGGGGGCGAGCACCCGTTCGCTCAGCCGGGTAAAGCTCAGCACCTGCACCCCCACCAGCCCCCCCAGGGCCTGGCTCAGAGTGCGTTCGGTTTCATAGGTGAATTGCTCCGGCACAAACAGCACCGCCCGCCGGCCTGCGGACATATCCGCCGCCAGCGTCTGGGCAATGCGGCGGCTTTTCCCCGCCCCGGACCGGCCAAGCAAAAACGTTACCGTTGCGGCCATAGGCGCCTCCTTCGTTGCTTTGGCATCAGGAAAGCCGTTGGGTGTGCAAAGGCGTATACACCATTCGTCCTTCCACGTTGCGGCTTTCATACAACACAATGCGGTCCGCCGTGAAGGCGGTATGGGGCAGCTCGCCCAAAGCATCCTGCTCCGGTCTATGCCGTATGCTGCGTGCCAGGGTGACATGGGGCGTTAATCTGCCCCTTCCTCTGGGGAAACCATTGTTCTCCAGCGCGGATTCCAAGGTTTCATGCAGCAGGGCCAGCTCCTGCAGGTTCCCCCCGATTTCCAACAAGGAAGTAGCGGCGCTGCCTTTTTCAAACCAGCCATACCCCAAAAGCTTCAACCCAAAGGGCCGCACCCCCCGTACCGCCTCCCGGCAAGCCGCTGCGGCCCCGGCAAGATCGCCGCTTTCCCCAATAAAATGCAAGGTAATATGAAAATTTTCCGGCGGCACGGGGCGCGCGCCTTCCACATGCTCCAACAGCCTTTTTTGTGCCATCAGAGCCTCCCGGCGGGCTTCCCGTGGCAAGGGAATGGCAATGAATAACCGCATGGGCTTTCCTCCAACTGCTTTTTCTTCTGAATTATTATAGCATAAAGGCCGGGGAAGAAACTACTTCCCCGGCCCTGCCGGCCTTTCACCGTTGAAAGCGGTTGTGTTATTCCCTTCCGTCCCCCATAAAGAACAACGCCAGCGTACCCGGGCCTGCATGGGCCCCGATCACCGCGCCCACGTAGCTGATATCCACCTGTGTGATGGAAGGAAACTTTTCCTGAATCATGGCTTTGAGGGCCAATGCATCCGCCAGGCAATCCGCGTGGGTGATGTGAATGAAGGGGTTTTCCTCCAGGTTGATAAACTGGCTCAGTTTCTCGGCCATGCGCTTGATGGAGGCCCTGCGGCCCTTTACCTTTTCCCTGGGGATGAGCCTCCCCTGTAAATCCATATTCATCACAGGCTTAATATGCAGTAGCCCTGCAACGAAGGCCGCCGCACCGCTCACCCTGCCGCCCCGGCGCAGGTAGATCAAATCGTCTACCGTATACCAATGGTGCACTCTAAGCTTATTTGCCTCTGCCCAAGCATAGCAGGCGTCCAAATCCAACCCCTCTTCCCGCTTGCGCAGGGTATGCTGTAGCAGCATGCCTTCCCCGCCGGAAGCGCAAAGGGAATCCACAATGCATACCCTGCGTTGTGGAAATTCCTTCTGGGCAATCCCCTGGGCCAGCCGGGCGGAATTGACGGAACCTGACAGCGCCGAGGAAAAGCCAATGTGCAGCACGTCCTGCCCGGCTTGGAAGATGGGCCGCCAAAGCGCCATAAAATCCTCCGGCGTAGGCTGAGACGTGGTGATCACCTTGCCCTGCAGCATGCTGGCATAAATAAAACGGGCGGTTTCATCCGTCATGTCATCCGGGCGGCTTTCCCCATCCATATGGTAATAAAGCTGGGCATAAGGAACGCCCAACTGCTGCATCCGCTCCTGGGAAAGGTCCACTGTGGAATCGGTCGTGACAATATAATCATACATGACGGATCACACCTCCTGTAATCAGTTTAATTTCTGGGTTTTCCTTCATTTATTGTACCTTTATGCAGGAAGGTTTGCAACTATATGGGATGATTTGTATCTCGTTTCATATCTTTGTACGCCCCCTTCCACGCTTTTCCTTTTCCAGGGCATTTCACCGCTTGCGCAGGGGGTTGCCATGCACTATACTAAACAAAAACCGTAGCTTTTGAGGGAGCCGTTATGCCTGCGCCTGTGAAGAAAAAACGCCGTTCCATGTTGTGGAATTATCTGTTCGTGGCTTTGGCCGTGTTTGCCGGAGTGGCTCTGTTTTCCCTGCTTTACCGGGGCGGCGGAGCACAGGCGCTGCTGGCCCTTGCCCCTGCTTCCGATGCCGCTTCGCGGGCCGCTACCCCAACAAGCCTATCCGCGGCCGCCCCTTCCCCAACTTTGCAGGCGGAGCCCATTTCCACTGAAGGCCGTTTGTTTGCCTACCAGGCAGATGGGATGTGGGGATACCAGAACGCACAAGGTCAAGTGGTAATCACGCCGCAGTTTGCCCAGGCACAGGATTTTACCGATACCCGTTACGCCTTCGCGGCCATTCAGCAGGAGGGAGTGGTTCTCTATGGGCTGCTCTCCCGCACAGGCGGCTGGGTGGTGGAGCCCTGTTGGAGCGGGGTGAGCGCCTTTTCTGATGGATATGCCGCGGTGGAACAGGACGGCAAGTGGGGTTATATCGCCGAGGACGGCACCCTGGCTGTGCCTTATGCCTACCGGGAAGCCTATGGCTTTTGTTGCGGCAGGGCCAAGGTACGCCCTGGCAGCAATTGGGGATATATTGATACGGACGGCGACTTGGCCATCCGGGACAAATGGGCCCAGGCCACCGATTTCGGCAACGACATGGCCTTTGTTCAGGAGGAAGGGAAATGGTACGTGATTGATAAAGCCGGAGAGAAAATCACCACCCTGGGCACCTCCTCCGCTGGGGGCTATTATAACGGCTATGCGGCAGTGGTAAACCAGGAGGGCAGTTATGATTATCTCAACACCCAGCGCAAGGTTGCTTTCCGCAACAGTTATGAGGCCGCTGGCCCCTTTTCCTCCGACGGGCTTGCGCCGGTAAAATCCGATGGCAAATGGGGGTATCTCAACACCCAGGGCGTGCTCGCCATCGCCCCTGCCTATGAGGACGCCGGCCCCTTCTCCCAGGGGCGCGCCGCCGTACAAAACGAAAGCGGCAAATGGGGTTACGTGGACAGCGCAGGGGCCGTGATAGCCGACTTCCTCTACGATGCGGCCCAACCCTTCCTTTCCGATTATGCCCGAGTGCAGCTGGAAGGGCAGGAGGGCTTTTTGGATCGGGATGGGAAGTTTACCCTTCTCACTTCTCCCCCGCAATAATTTCTTGCCGGGAACGCAGCATGCAGTTTCCGGCTTTTTTATTTTTTTTGCAAAAGTACTTTACGTGATGGAGTAGCTGTGTTATGATTACTCCGTCAGACGTACTACGTCAGACAATATAGTGAAAGTGGGTGAGGAGTTGATCGGCAGCGATACCATACGAGGGTATAGCGACGCCATAATCCTGCACATCCTGCGCCAGGGGGACAATTATGGCTACGCCATCTCCCGCCAGGTGCAGCAAGACAGCGGGGGCAAATTCACCATGAAGGAAACCACTTTATATTCCGCTTTTGCCCGGCTGATGAAAAACGGGTATGTCACCTCCTATTATGGGGATGAAACCTATGGCAGGCGGCGTACGTATTACCGGATCACCCCGTTGGGAGAAGAATTTTACCGGTCAAAGCGCCAGGAATGGCAATACGCCAAGGAAATTATCAATCCGTTTTTAGGAGGAGCATAATATGGAAACCCTGGGCAATTATTTGGAAACCATGTTCAGCGCCCTGCCCGACACCCCGGCAGCCCGGCAGCTCAAAGGGGAAATGCTGGCCAATATGGAAGAAAAGTTTCAAGATTTAACCCTTCGGCAGGGCAAAAGCGAGGCGGAAGCCATCGGGATTATCATCTCGGAATTCGGCACCATCGATGAGCTCAAAGCCGCTCTGGACGCCCAGCAGACCCAACAGCAGCAGGCGCCCAAGCGCCGCCGGGGCCTGGACTTTCAGAGTGAGGACGGGGATAAGGTGCACATCGGTCTGGACGGCATCCACGTTGAGGAAGCTGGCGGCGACACCGTGCGGGTGGACTTTGGCGGCGTGCATGTGGAAAAACGGGATGCAGGCGGCGACCCGGTGGAGCAGGTTTATGTGGATAAACACGGCGTGTATGTGAAGCGGGCAGGCGGGCAAGAGGAGTATCACAGCCACAGAGAAGAATCCAAAACCTATCTTATCCTCTCCGGCGTGCTGGTGCCATTGGCAATCATTGTGTACCTGTGCCTGGGCCTGTTTTATGGCATGTGGCATCCCTATTGGATCATAATCCCCACAGCGGCTCTGGTGCTGGGCAGCCTGCACAGCCTGATTGAAACTGGCAGGGCCCATGCAGTGGACCAGGCAATCGAAGGCCGTCCCCACCTGCTGCGGCGGATAGAAGGCTTTTTGTGGCCCCTGGTGGTGTTGGCCTATTTATATCTGGGGGCGTTTGCAAACCTGTGGCATCCGGGCTGGGCGATCTTCCCCATCTGCGGGCTGCTGGACGGCATCGCCAACACCGTGTACAATGTGAGCAAAAAGGAGGCGCAATAATCCATGCGGGTGATCCCTGTTGTAGAATTGGAACAAACCGTGGCGCGCCTTTGCCTGGAAGCCTGCTGCAGCCTTCCGGAGGACGTAGTGGCCGCACTGGAACAAGCAAAAGCCCAGGAAAGCGGCCATGGCGCTGCGGTTCTCACGCAGATTTTAGAAAACCAGCGTTTGGCCAGCGCAGCCCACCGCCCCTGTTGCCAGGACACAGGCCTGGCCGTGGTATTTTTGGATATCGGGCAGGACGTGTATCTGGATGGGGATGTGAATGCGGCAGTAACGCAAGGGGTAAAAACAGCCTATACCCAAGGCTATCTGCGCAAATCCTCCCTTACCGCTCTGAGCCGGGAAAATATCGGGGATAATACCCCCCCGATTTTACACCTGCGCTTTGTGCCGGGGGATCGGGTGTCCGTCACGGTAGCGCCCAAGGGCTTTGGCAGCGAAAATATGAGCAGGCTTTATATGCTCAAACCCGCCCAAGGGCGGGAAGGAGTATTGGATGCCATTGTGGAAACCGCCCGGCTGGGCGCCCCCAACGCATGCCCCCCTGTGATTTTGGGAGTAGGGATTGGCGGCACCATGGAAGCGGCTGCACTGCTGGCCAAACGCCAGCTGCTGCGCACCCTGGGCCAGCCAAGCGGGGATGAAGAAATCGCCAGCCTGGAGCAGGAAGCGCTCACCCGAATCAACGCCCTGGGGGTGGGCCCCATGGGGTTAGGGGGAAAGATAACCGCTCTTGCGGTGCACGCAGCCCAAATCCCCACCCACCTGGCGGGACTGCCGGTGGCCATCAACGTGCAATGCCATTGCGCCCGGCATGCCCAAGCCACGCTGTAAGAAAGAGGGACGTTTCATGGAACAGAAAAAAATTGTTTTTCCGCTGACAAAGCAGGATTTGGATACGTTGCACGCAGGGGATGTGGTGCTGCTCACCGGCACGGTTTACACCGCCCGGGATGTGGCGCACAAACGGCTCGCGGCCCTGTTGGAAGCCGGAGCGCCTTTACCCTTTCCTTTGGAAGGGGCCTGCATTTACTATGCGGGGCCTTGCCCTGCCGCCCCTGGCGAAGTGATCGGCCCCTGCGGCCCTACCACCAGCGGCCGTGTAGATGGTTACACCCCCGCCCTGATCGCCCGGGGCATGAGCGCCATGCTGGGCAAAGGGGCCCGAAGCCAGGCGGTAAAAGACGCCATGGCGGGTAAGGCCGTTTATTTTGCGGCTACCGGCGGCGCAGCCTATCTCATCGCCCAATGCGTCAAGCAGGCGGAGGTAATCGCATTCCCTGAGTTGGGTGCGGAAGCCGTGCGCAAGCTTTTGGTGGAAGACTTGCCCGCCATTGTCGCCATAGACGCCCAAGGCGGGGATTTGTTTTTCCGCGAAACATAGCGGCAAAGCCCCCGGGCCATTGGCATCCTGGTTTGGCGCAATATGCGCCCCGGCTTTTGCAGCCAAACCGCAGTTAAACCGTAATCTCGATGCGGCAGCCCTCCGGGCCACATACTAGGCTTTCATAAAAGCCGTCGCCAGTGACCCGGGGGCCGCTTAATACAGGGTACCCTGCCTGTTCCAGCCGGGCGGTAAGCGCGTTTACCCCATCCCTGTCGCCAACGGAAAAAGCAAGGTGGGTATATCCCCCTTGCTCCAGCGGCCCGGGGCCGTCCGCCAGGCCGGGCTTTGCCATCAGCTCCAGCTTCGCGCCCCCGTCAAAGGTTAAAAAATATGTACTAAGTCCTGTTTTGGGATTATGATATCCCTGATTTGGCGTGGCAGCAAAAAAAGCAACAAAAAAATCTCTGGCCTCTTCCAGGCGGCTCACATACATGGCAATGTGTCCAATGTGCATGGCTGCTGCTCCCTTCTCATCAATGACAACACGCCAGCCTCGTCCCCCTACCACCCATGCCTGCTTCTGGATACGGTAAGAGCGCTGTTGATGGTGGTTTCCCGATGCATGCGGGTGTTTTCCTCCGCCGCCTCCACATCCCCATCCAGCACGGACTGGTAAATCTTTCTATGCCATTTCAGCGCGATATTGAGAATTTCTTCGGACACCGTCAAAATCCGGAACAAATGAAACCGTGTTTGATAGTGCCGGTAGGTGTCCATCAGGTGCGGGTTTTTGCTGGACTGGATTAAAATCATGTGAAACGCTTCATCCAGCTGGGCAAAAGCCTTTACGTCTTTTTGCCTCACGGCCTCCTCGGTGAGGCGGATGTTTTCCCTGAGCTGATCCATTTCCCGGTCGGTAATGTGCTTTACCGCCAGCCGGCTTCCAAAGTCTTCCAGCATAGAGCGAAATTCATTGAGGGAAATATAATCCGCCAGCTCCAGTTGATACACGCTGTAGCCCGAAGCCCCGTTCTTTACCAGATACCCTTCTTTCACCAGGCGATTGAGGGCCTCCCGGATGGGCGTGCGGGAAATATGAAATAGGCTGGAAAGCTCCTCCTGGCTCACTTTTTCGCCACCCTTGAGCCTGCCTTCCAGAATATCCTCCAACAGCAGCGTATAGGCTGCTTCTGTTTTACTCAAAAAGGGATTTTTTTCATTGAGCGCGGCAATCCGTTGCTCATAGCCCGCCATACTCTTCTTTCCCCCATCTGCTCCTGCAGCGGAGCGCTTTTCTTTTATTATAGGTAGTCTCTCCCCACAACGCAAGAATGTGCCCTGGCAAGGATGGCGTTATTGTATAAAAACAAATACAAATCCCCTCTTTTTGTACGGATTTTTAACCACAACCATGCCTTTTGTGAAAAACTTGGAACAGCAAATCAGCACGTGTTAAGCTATCCATACAAGTTGTGCTGCCCTGATTGATGCTGTTTTCAAGCACCTCTATCACCGGGCATCGTTGATATGGATGATGATCATCCCGGAAATTCGCGGATTTCCGGGTTCAGAAAGGTTGTGGCGTCTGGTGGACGGGCAAGCTCTGGCCGCATTGTTTCAGGGGAAGAAAAACGTTGTACTCCTAGGGGAAGCGGGCTGCGGAAAAAGTGAAATTGCCATCAATTTGGCGGTGTATCTGGCTTCTTCGGGGGAAAAGCCGGTACACTTTTTTGACTTGGATCAAACCAAACCCCTGTTTCGCTCCCGGGATGTGGCGCAGATGCTGCAAGAGCGGGGTGTAACGCTGCATTATCAGGACCAGCTGCTGGACGCCCCCACCCTGGTGGGAGGCGTGACGCAAAGCCTGCTGGCCCAAGACCGCTACACCATATTGGACGTAGGCGGCAACGACACCGGCGCGCGCATGATCGGGGGATTTGCCCAAATATTAAACCGGGAGGATTGCCTCATCCTGTATGTGGTAAACCCTTACCGCCCTTGGTCCCGGGATATTTTGGCCATCGACGGCACCATGTCCGCCATTCTCCGGGTGTCCCGGCTCAAAAGCTTTCGCCTTCTGGGCAACCCGAACCTGGGCCCCGACACTACGGCGGAAGAGTTCTTAGAGGGCTGCCGCCAGCTTGCGGAAATACTCAGCCCTTATGCCACCGTCCATGGCGCATGTGTGGAGCAAAGCCTGTATCCCCAGGTACAATCCCTTGCAGGAATGCCCCTCTTTCCGCTACGCCTGTACCTGACCTATCCCTGGTCCCAGGGAATGGCCCATTCGTAAACAACGCCGGGCATGCCGGCGATGATAAAGGAGGTTCCAATATGGCTGAAGTAACCATCCGGCCGGAGAGCTGCAAAAGCTGTCTGTACTGCGTAAAGTTCTGTCCCAAGGGGGTGCTGGCAGCAGGCCACGAGGTCAATTCCAAGGGTTATCCCTACATTGTGCCTGTAAAGCCTGAAAGCTGCATTGGCTGCGCCATGTGCGCCCAAATCTGCCCTGAAGCGGCAATCGAAGTGTATAAATAAGGAGTGTGCGCCATGAAACGTATTTTTATGAAGGGCTGTGAAGCCATCGCGGAGGCCGCGGTCCGTTCCGGATGCCGCTTTTTCGCTGGATACCCCATCACGCCCCAAAACGAAATTCCCGAGTATTTTGCCCGGCGGCTGCCTGAAGTAGGCGGCTCGTTTGTGCAGGGCGAGAGCGAAGTGGCTTCCATCAACATGGTATACGGCGCTGCCCAAACCGGCACCCGGGCTATGACCTCTTCCTCCAGCTGCGGCATCAGCCTCAAAAGTGAGGGCGTATCCTTTTGCGCCTCTGCACGCATCCCCATGGTATATGCAAATATTTCCCGGGGCGGCCCTGGCATCGGCTCCATTCAGCCGGCGCAGCAGGATTATTTCCAGGCCACCAAGGCTAGCGGCAACGGCGGCTTCCGCATGATGGTATTTGCTCCCGCTACCGTTCAGGAAGCGGTGGACATGACTTATGCCGCTTTCGACTATGCCCAGCGGGACCGCAACCCGGTGCTTATCCTGGGCGACGGGGTGTTGGGCACCATCATGGAGCCTGTGGTATTGCCCCCCATGCGCACGGAAGAAGAGGTAAAAGCCCTCAAGGACGAGCTGCGCAGCTGGGCGCTGGTAGGCCACGATCCGAAAAAAGAGCAGCGTGCGTTCATTAAGCCGGGCTGCTGGTCTACCCAGGATCAACAACAGGTCTGCAAAAACAATGCCGCCCTCTACGAAAGCTGGGAGAAGGACGTACAAGTGGAGGAATACATGGTGGAAGACGCCCAGGTGGTTATCGCAGCTTACGGCATATCCGGCCGGGTGGCGAAATCCGCAGTAACGCTGCTGCGGGCCCAGGGTGTTCCGGTTGGCCTGATCCGGCCCAAAACCATTTCGCCCTTCCCCTATCAGTCTTTTGAAAACCTGGATTACAGCCGGGTAAAGGCCATTTTGGATGTGGAAATGTCCATCCCCGCCCAGATGGCTTACGACGTAAAAATGGCCGTAAAAGACCGCTGCCCCATTGCTACCTGCCTGCGCGCCGGCGGTGAGCTGATCACCCGCCAGGCCGTGATGAACGCGGTGCAGGAACTATTCGCCCAGTAAAAGGAGGGGAATACCATGCAAAAAGTATACGCAAAAACTGAAACCTTCCAAAAAGACATGGTGTCCGGCTTCTGCCCGGGCTGCATGCACGGCACCATATTCAAGCTGATTGGCGAGGTGCTGGAAAGCTTAAATATTGTGAACAAAACCGCACTGGTGCTGGGGGTAGGCTGCTGCGGCCTGGCTATGGAATACGTCACCTACGACAACACCACCTCCCCCCATGGCCGCGCCTGCGCTGTGGCCACCGGCATCAAACGCGCCAACCCGGACACCTTTGTATTCACCTATCAGGGCGACGGGGATCTGGCCTCCATCGGCCTGGCGGAAACCATGTCTGCCGCAAACCGGGGAGAAAACTTTTCTGTCATTTTTGTGAACAACGGCATTTACGGCATGACCGGCGGCCAGATGGCCCCCACCACCCTGGTGGGCATGAAAGCCACCACCGCACCTGGCGGCAGGGATCCCAAACTCCACGGCTACCCCATGCATATGTGTGAAATTCTCAACCAGCTCACCGCGCCGGTATATCTGGAACGCTGCAGCTGCAACACGCCACAAAACGTAATCAAAACCCGCAAAGCCATTCAAAAGGCGTTCCAGAATCAGTTGGACGGCAAAGGATTTTCCCTGGTGGAAATCGTTACCAGCTGCCCCACTAACTGGGGGCTGGATCCCATTGAAGCGCTGAAATTCCTGGAGGAGAAGATGCTCCCCGAATATCCGCTGGGCGTTTTCCGGGACAGATAAGGAGGTACGCAATGGAACGAAATTTGATGGTGGCCGGCTTCGGCGGCCAGGGCGTAATGGTAATGGGCAAATTGCTTGCCAAAGCCACTTGCGACTCTACAGAAAAAAATGTGACCTTTTTCCCCTCCTACGGCGCGGAGCAACGGGGCGGCACCGCCAACTGCTATGTGGTCATCTCCGATGAGCCGGTAGGCTCCCCCCTGGGGGATGAGCTGGACGACCTGGTGGTCATGAACGGCCCCTCCCTCAACAAGTTTTTAGGCAAGCTCAAAGCGGGCGGCGATTTGTTCATCAACAGCTCCATCGTCAAAGGCGATATCGCCCGGGACGATGTCACCGTGATTGCCGTGCCTGTGACCGAAATGGCCCTGGAAATGGGCAATGCCAAGGTGTTAAACATCATTATGCTGGGCGCCTACATCGGTTACACCCAAGTCGTTCCGGAAGATGTGGTGTTGGATACCATACTCAAGCAGTTTGCCAAAAAGCCCGCCATGATTCCTCTTAACCAGGAAGCCTTTGCAAAAGGCCTTGCCATCGGCAAGGCGGCGCGGAAATAGCCAATATTCCCATAAAATCCTGCAAAAGGGCCATGTTTCACATGAAACATGGCCCTTTTTGATTTGACTGAGCGGGTTTCTGAACGTCCTTCCGCATTTGGGCAGTGGAGCGGTAACGCCGCTTTCAGGCGCCCGCCCTTACCACCTGCACAAAAGGGTATTCCCCAAACCCGTGCCTTGCCGCAAGCGCCTGCTCCCTGCCAGGAAACAACCCCACCATGGTGGAGCCGGAGCCAGTCATCACCGCACCCAAAGCCCCTGCTTCCAACAGCTGGGATTTGATGCGCCCCAGAACGGGCAGCAGCCTTTCCCCAGGCCCTTCCAGGGCATTGCCCATGGCCTGCCCCAGCCACGCCAGATCCCCTGCCTGCAACGCAGCCATCACCGCCGGCACGTCCGGATGGACCAGCCCGGTTTCCTCCAGCCCGCCAAACAACGCCGCTGTAGAAATCCCCTGCCGGGGTTTTACCAGCAATAACCAAAGCTCCACCGGGCAGGCGGGCAGCGCCGTGAGCCGCTCTCCGATCCCCTGGCAGCGGCAAAGCCCTCCAGCAAGGCAAAACGGCACATCCGCCCCCACGCTGCAGGCAACCTCCTCCCGAATTTGGGAGGACAAGGGCCCGTACGCATCTTCCATGGCGCGGATGGCTGCGGCCCCGTCGGCGCTGCCGCCGCCCAGCCCCGCCTCGTGAGGCGTACGCTTTATCACCTGGATATGGGCCCCAGCCCTGGGCTTGCCCGCCGCTTTCTGATAGGCGACCACGGCCCGGGTCACCGTGTTTTCCCGGGGCGCTTCCATGCCGCAGAAGGTAACCTGCACATCCTTCCCGGGAGAAAACGCCAGGGTGTCCCCCCAGTCCAGGGAAGCCATTACCCCGTCCAGCTCATGGTAGCCGTCCTGCCGGGTTCCCAGCACATCCAGCGCCAGGTTCACTTTGGCAGGGGCAAAATAAACCCGGCTGCTCATAGGCGGTTCAGGCGCAGGCTCTCGCCACTCAGGCGCAACACCGCGCAGGCTTTAGGGTCAAACAGCCGGGAAAACACCCGCTCGCCATATCGCTGCTGCAACTCCTGGGCGGAAAAATTGCTGGCGATCACCGTGGCGCGCCCGGCGTTTTGCCTCTCGTTGAGGATGCTGAACAGGTATTCCAGGGTAATGTTGTGCATCATAGGCTCAGTGCCCAAATCATCGATGAGCAGCAGCCCGCAATGGAAAAACCGCTCCGCCGGGTCCCCTCCCTGCCGGATCTGTTTTAAAATGGCGTCGATCAGGTTATAGGCCGTCACCTTCACCACACCCATATGCCCCCGCTCCAGCACCCGGTTGGCAATGCAGTTGATCAAATAGGTTTTGCCCAGGCCAGCCATACCAAGGAGCAGCAGATCCCTGGGCTGGCAATCCGGGAAATGCTCCGCATAGGTAAGGCAGAGGTCCCTGGCTTTTTCCATTTGCCTGCGCTGGCGGTCGTTGGGGAACACCTTGGGATCAAAAGCGGCAAACGTTTCTCCCTCTTCTACGCCGGAGGTATGATAGGCGTCCCGCATCCGCTGGCGCACCAGGCAGGCGCAGGGCCTGCGCACGCCCCCCTGCTCCACATAGCCCGTGTCCCGGCAGGCAGGGCAGCGGTAATGCAATGTGAGATGATCCGGGGGCAATCCCAGACTCTGCAGCAGGGCTGCCTGCTCCGTGTCCAATGCGTTCAGGCGGCTGAGGGCGGCTTCCCGCGCCTGGGCCCGGCCTTCTCCACGGCGCATGGCTTCCCCTGTTTCCAGCACTGCCTGCCGCCGTTCCCTGGCGATCTCTTCCAGCCTGGGGCAGCGGGCGTATGCCTGTTGGGCACGGTAGCGCAGGTCCGCCTGCTCCTGGGCCCGGATGCGCTCATATCCTGCTAAAATGGCCTTTTGAGACATGCGTTTTTACTCCTCATCCAAATTCACATACACATGCTGCAGTTCCTCTTCCGAGTACTGCCGCTGGGGGTATTCCAATGCCTCCCGCTTTTGGGCGGCGCCGGCCTGGGGCTGGGCCTTATGCCGGATTTCCTCCCGGGCTTTCTCGGGGGTATCCACCCCCTGCCGCTGCCAGTTGGCCAGCAGCCGCTTGAGATAGGTGAACGGATCCCGCTTGCTGGCGGCCTGCTGCGCTGCCAGCAGTACCACCGCCCGGGGCATGCCCCCCTCTTCCAAAAAGGCAAACAGGCTTTGCCTCTGTCCTGGCGTGCCACTGCCCCCCAGGCCCAACTGGGCAAACACCTCCCGGGCAAAATCGGCCTGCACCCGGTCTTTTTCCAATTCCCCCTGCACCTGCCCTGCCTCCCGGCTTCCCTCCTGGCGCAGGCGGCTTAGCACCCCGTCCAGGTATTTAAAGCTTGGGGTATTGGCGCTGGTAACAGCTGGGCAGGCGGCCAACACCGCTTCCTGGGTAAATCCCCAATCTTTTACCCATTTTTCGTACAGCTCCAGCTCATCCTGGGTGGGCTGGCGCCGCATGCGCCAACGTTTGAGCACCATGGCAGCGCCTCCGGTCAGGGCATAATACTCCTCCATATAAGCCAACGCCTCTTCCCGGGTATGCACCCCTGCATCCGCCCAGGAGCGCGCTACTGTATCCATGTATTTCACGCCGGCCTGATTGCCCTTCAGGGCAAGGCAGTGCTCCGTCAGCGCCAACACAGCCCCTTCTTCCAGGCCGTAAACCTCTATCCAATCGTATACATGCTTCAAATCCGCTGCATGAAGCGCCCGGGGCGCAAATGCCCGCTGCAGGGCCTGCACCAGCTCATAATACTGCCCCGGCACCTGCGCCGTCTGCCGATACCCCTGCATGCGCAGACAAAGGTATTCCACTTCCAGCGGCTCTTTGCTCTTGATTTGCACCAGGCCCTGCCCCTGCCAGTAAAGGAAGGCATCCAGCACATCCTCCTGGGTAGCCCGCAGCGCCGCTGCAATGTCTTGCGCACCGCCGCCCATGGCCGGGTGCTGGCACAGCATCAGCCCATACAAATACACCTGCGCCTGAAAGCCACTGGCGCGGGGCATATATTCCGCTAAAAACAGGTTGTCCACCGGCGTCACCGCATACGGCTGGGCCTGAGGGGAGAAAAAGCAGCTCAAAGGGATACCCTCCATCGGCGGTTTTTCATTCTCCGCCGCTATGTTTTGCACGCCGCTATTGCCACCCCCACCGCTGGTTGGCTTTGGGCAAAGGGCCTGCAAACGTTATGTATTCGACATATTATTATACCATATACCGCTTTGAGGAAGATACGAAAAAAATGGGTTTCCCTCCCGATATGGCCATGGGATGGGGTGGCGGCTTATAACCGCCTGCAGGTTTTGGCGAAACGCCGGGTTTCTGCGCTCAATTTCCCGGGAACGCCGCATATACATGCAGTATAGAAGGGCATTTTTGCCCCATCCACCAATCAGGAGGAATATGCATGGCACAACATATGCTTTCCCTTATGTCCGCGTCCGGCAAAGCGGCGGCGGTATTACGGCTCAATCAGGATACCCGCGGAGTGAGTGCGCAGCTGATAGGGCGCACCGACGAGCTGCCTCCAGATGGAGAGATCTGGCTTTTTACCACCCAGGGCCCTGTTCTGCTGCCCCCAGGGGAAACAACCCAGGTTTCCGGCAACATTCTGGGCGCGGCGGTGATGCACCAGGGAGCCTGCCTGTGCGCTGGCGCTATGCGTGGCGCGCGTATTCATCTGGAGCAGGAAAAGGTGCGCCTGCGCATGGCCGCCATGCAGCGGACGCAAGCTGCCGTTCGCCCCGCCGCCCCACAGCCGCTTGCGCAGGCAACGCCCGATCAGCCTCAGGCCGCCACTGGGCCTGCCAAAGCAGCGCCCCAGATCGCGTCCCGCCCCAAAGAACATCCAGCTGCCGCCACACGGCCTTCTCCCATCCAGGGCACGGCACAGGCCGTCCCAATACTTTCCCTGCAGGAAACGGCTGCCCACCAAGCCAATTCCCGCCCTTTACAGGGCGCCAAGGGGAAAGCCGCCTCCGCGCCGGAACAGGGGCAGCCAAGCCCTGCGCCCGCCTCTATTGAGCAGGAAAGGCCTGGGCCCGGCGCTATTCTTCCTTTGGAAGGCCCCCATGTTTCCGGCAAGGAGCCGCCCCGGCAAGAGCCCCGCATCGACATTTCCCGCAGCGTACCCAACAAAGCAAGCACGGTATCCGGCCAGGAACCATCCGCTTCCCATATGGCGCCGTTGCAGCCTGCCGCCGCTAAAGCCAACGGGCCACAAACGCCACCGGATTCCTCTGCGCAACCCCATCCCAGCCAGGGTGCGCCCAATTCCAGCAACCTTGGCACCCAAGCTGCCTCCCGGCCTATAGACGCCCAAGGACAACAGCCAACACCTGCTGCCATGGGGCAAAATAACCCCAGGCCCAACCGTTCCCCAGCCCCCGGGAATGCCGCCCCAAACCAGCATGCTCCCCAGGCCGACGGGCCTCATACGCCACCCTTGGGCGGCAGTGCAGCGCTGGACGAAATTTTAGGCCGGGCAGCATTGCTGTTTCCCAGCGACCAACCCGCTCCGCCCCGTGCTGCTTTCCAGCCCGCCCCCATGCAGCCGTCTTCCTCTGCCCCAAACCAGGCTGTGCCCGCTCAGGCAACGCCGCTTTCCATCAGCGGCGCAAAATGGCAGGCCGATCTTTCCTCCATGATGCAATCACCGCCCCAACCACCTTCCGGGCGTAACCAGCAGATGCAGCCCCGGCCCCAGGGCATGCCTGGCCACACCGCCAGGCCGGTAGAAAACCCCTTCCCCAATACATTCCCCCGCTCTACCTGGCGCAAGATTTTCCGCCCCCAAGGGCAAGGCTGGTAATTGGAAGGGGAAATGCAGCGGGGCAATGAGTATTATGTTATCACCGCCGTGCCTGGAGATTACCGGCCTGTGCCTCCCCGGCATCTCCAGGGATTTTCCCGCTACATCAAATCCCGGGACGGAGGCTATTGGGTGCGGGTGGTCCGGCGGCGATAGCGCCTGCCCCCCAACAGCAAAGGCGCAAGCCATGCTTGCGCCTTTGAGCATACTAAAAAGGCAATGATTTTTGAAGTCTCTGCTTCTCCTGTTTTCATAGGGTGGGGCCTATCATCCACGAAACCCTGAAAGGGGTAATCCGCTCCTGCTCGCGCATGGCCAAAACGGCAAATTCAAACGGGCCGCCTTGCCCCATGTGTACCCCGCTTACATTTCAATGCTGCCAGTGGTGCGGGGGAATGGGAGCACGTCCCGGATATTGGCCATGCCGGTTAGGTACATTACCATGCGCTCAAAGCCCAGGCCATAACCCGCGTGAGCTACGCCGCCATACCTTCTAAGCTCCATATACCATCCGTAGGGGGTTTTATCCATCCCCAACTCGTCCATCCGGGCTTCCAGCACATCCAGCCGCTCTTCGCGCTGGCTGCCGCCGATAATTTCTCCCACGCCGGGCACCAGCAGATCCACTGCAGCCACGGTTTTCCCATCCGGATTTTGGCGCATGTAAAAAGCCTTGATTTCCTTGGGATAATCCGTCACAAATACCGGCCGCTTATATACCTGCTCGGTAAGATACCGCTCGTGCTCGGTTTGCAAATCGCATCCCCAGCTGACCGGGTACTGGAACGTTGCGCCGCTGTTCATCAAAATCTCCACGGCCTCCGTATAGCTCACCCTTGCAAATTCGTTGGACACCACGTTGTCCAACCGCTCCAGCAAGCCTTTGTCGATAAACTGGTTGAAGAAGGCCATCTCCTGGGGGCAGCGCTCTAAAACGGTAGCGATGATATACTTCACCATGGCCTCCGCCACTTCCATGTTGCCTTCCAGGTCGCAAAAGGCCATTTCCGGCTCGATCATCCAAAACTCCGCTGCGTGGCGGGCCGTGTAAGATTTTTCCGCCCGGAAGGTGGGGCCAAAGGTGTAAATATCGCCAAAGGCCAGAGCATACGCTTCGCCATACAGCTGGCCGCTGACGGTAAGATTTACGTTCTGGCCAAAAAAGTCCTGAGAAAAATCCACCTTACCCTGCTCGTCCCTGGGGGGATTGTCCGCATCCAGGGTGGTAACCCGGAACATCTCTCCTGCACCCTCGCAGTCGCTGCCGGTGAGAATAGGGGTATGCACATACACAAAGCCCCTCTGCTGGAAAAACTCATGCACAGCGGCCGCCGCTACCGAGCGCACCCGGAAGGTGGCCTGGAAGGTATTGGTGCGGGCCCTTAGGTGCTGGATGGTGCGCAAAAACTCCAGGCTGTGCCGTTTTTTCTGCAAAGGATAGTCTGCCGGGCAGCTTCCCAGCACCTCTATTTTACTTGCTTTAATTTCAAAAGGTTGGGGCGCTTCGGGGGTAAGTACCAACTCCCCTTCTACCTGAATGGCGCAGCCGGTGGATAATCCCTCCCCCAGGTTGCGTTCGTCCCGCTCATACACCACCTGTATGGGCCTGAAGGCAGAGCCGTCCACCAGTTCCACAAACCCGGCCGTCTTCCCCTCGCGCACGGTGCGCACCCAGCCGGTTACGGTTACCGCCCCTGCATATGCCGCAGGGTCGGCTTGCAATTGCTTGAGCTTGATCATGTTGGGATTTTCCTCCTGCATGCTGTTCGTAGGCTTAGTATAGCATATTACCGGCAAAGGGGCACGTTTTTCAGCCAAAAAACCAAAAAGGATTGGCCTTTTGCTGTATTCATCGGCAAAAACTGTAAAACGAATGTACCTTGGCAGGCTGGCAAACGGGGGAAAATCCAAACATTTTGCCTGGCCTTTTCACACAAAAGCCGGCTACCATACCAAGCAAAACCAGATCAAAATATCAATCGCATTTGATACCAGGTTGCACCGCCATGGGTGGATTTGGATATCCCTTCATTTTCAAAGCCAAATTTGCTGTAAAACCCCAGCAAACGCGCCTTACAGGTCAAGACAATGCCCGCCCGGTTTTGTCTTCTTGCGTCGGAAATCACCCGCTTCATAATGGCTCCCGCATATCCTTTCCCCCGGTGCTGGGGAGCAGTCGCCACGGAAAAAATCATCTGCCATTTTCCGTTATCATTGTGCAGATCCGCATGATCATACATTTCGTCGGTAAGATCGGCAAAATCGGTTACCATGCCGTTGATAAAGGCGCATATCGTTCCGCCCTCTTCCAAAACCCAAAAATGATTTGGGAATATTGTCACTCTTTTCTGAATGCTCTCTCTGGAAGCGCTTTCCGCTTGTGGATAAGAAATCATCTCAATCCAGGCAAGCTGTTGCATATCCTGTTGTGTTGCATATCTAATCTGCATCCTGCCAAATCCCTTCCCATTCCCGTACACAAAACGGGGTGTTCATCACCTGTGCTGCAAACATTTTATCAC